>NZ_WMEE01000048.1:0-369 GCF_009709595.1 Microbacterium sp. ZXX196 | reverse complement strand
CTGGTTTCGACAGCAAGGTCAGTAGGTAAGTAAGCATGCAGAGAACCGTAGCGCGATCTCTTTAATCCCTTGCTACAAAGTTTAACTGGCAACGAAGAGTTTGCTCTTGCTGCTTAATCCGAAGTATTAGTAGGATAAGCCTTTTCCCGAAGTATAGTAAGGAAACAAGATGTCTCACGGAAGCTCTGTTCTGCGGCGTCCGAGTATGAGGCATAGGAAATGCGGAAATAAGCCTTTAGAAGCTTTGGCTAAAGGACGAAAACCTTAAAAGATAAGCATAAAGTTGGCGGTCTGTTGTCTGCTTTATGACGAAAACTAAAAATAGACTAAGCATGTAGAAAGCTTGCGTATTGCTTGTTTGGACGAGGG
>NZ_WMEE01000477.1:0-241 GCF_009709595.1 Microbacterium sp. ZXX196 | reverse complement strand
TGTTTGATGACTACGTCCTTCTTCTAAAACACGAATCGCCAATTTTTGCGCATAGGTCTGCAAGACTTCTGCACGGTGTTCAACATAATCATTGACATTAATAGTGATATAGAAGGTTCTTGAATAGCAGTTGTAAAGATAATTTTGAGCCAACAGTTGCAAGGCCTTCAAGACTTTACCATGGTAGCCGATAATACGACCTGGTTCGTTAGTATCAATTTGCAAATTGATGCTACGACGG
>NZ_WMEE01000476.1:0-241 GCF_009709595.1 Microbacterium sp. ZXX196 | reverse complement strand
GCGGTCTTTTCATAAACCTCCCCTTTCGTATCAGTAACAACAATACTGCAGTCCGTTCTATTAATCATGTTGGTCAAAACAAAAGATTGTGTCTTAAATGAACCTGGACCTCCTACTACATAATAGTTCCTATTAGCTAATTTGCTTGTCTCATGTTGAATTAAAGCTTTTCCATCTTTAATCCCCATTACTATTCCACTTGCATTTGTTTTTTCAGTAGTTGCCATTATTTCACCTCATT
>NZ_WMEE01000475.1:0-241 GCF_009709595.1 Microbacterium sp. ZXX196 | reverse complement strand
CCCATACGTACAAAAACCCCGGCTCTTATTCAGCTGCACACGCCCATGGCCACACCTTACGCGTGCGCGCGGACGCCGGCCATGGCGCCGCCGCCGCCGCATGCATGGCGCGATCGATCGATGGATCATCAGCCGAAGAGGTGGTGCTTCTTCTTCCCCTCGCCGCCGCGGGCGCCGGAGCCGGACTCCTCCTCCGCCTCCTCCTCGGCGTCCTTCGCCGCCTGCTTGGCCTCCTTCTTGT
>NZ_WMEE01000474.1:0-241 GCF_009709595.1 Microbacterium sp. ZXX196 | reverse complement strand
GACTTGCCGAGCGAACGTGCCATGTCCGGGAGCTTCTTCGCGCCGAACAGCAGCACAATGACGACGAGGATCAGAATGATCTCGGGGGCCCTGAGGTTGCTGAGCATGTGCGACTACCTTCTCGCCGGGTCGGCGTCTACTTCGGTGCCTGCCGTGGGGGTCGGACTGGCGTGCTAGTGCTGACAGCGATCGTAACGTTCGGCGGTGAACGGGCGGCAATGCGCGTGCATACCGTGGGTTT
>NZ_WMEE01000473.1:0-241 GCF_009709595.1 Microbacterium sp. ZXX196 | reverse complement strand
TTAACATGTCATGCAGTGGAAGAATGGCTCCGTAAGCATTATAATATAGAAGTAGAGATGTCTGATTTATACAATATTCTTTGTATTGTAACACCTGGAGATACAGAAAAAGAGGCAGATACGCTTATACATGCTTTAGGAGACCTTGCAAAGGAATTTCAGGATAAAGCAGGCAAGGTGGAAGCACAAGTAATGCTCCCTAATATTCCTTTGCTAGCCGTTACACCACGCGATGCTTTTT
>NZ_WMEE01000472.1:0-241 GCF_009709595.1 Microbacterium sp. ZXX196 | reverse complement strand
TTTTAATTCCCGGTTTATAGGGACTGCCAATGAGCTGCGAGTCCAGCGCAATCATCGTCATCCCGATTTTAAATCTTTCCTTCTCTTGGTTTTTATCAGGCACAAACATGGCTATTGAAACCCGTCGATATCCCCTGGCTTCAAAAGTAAGATGGCTCGCTGCAACAGGAATAGGTAAATCAAATATGCCGTTTTCGTTGCTTTCTCCGACATTTAGCTTTTTCCCATCCACCAGCGCTGT
>NZ_WMEE01000471.1:0-241 GCF_009709595.1 Microbacterium sp. ZXX196 | reverse complement strand
AAAAATATCAAACTCTCTAGGGTCTTGGTGAATAGCCCTCGCAGGCATGGTTCTTATTGGAGAAGAATGTTGTTGTTGAGGCTCAGAATTAATTAGCTGAAAACCATAGGTTACAAAACCTTCCATAGCCTTTTGAAAAGATGGATACTGACGCTTTGATTGCCTTCTATGAGTAATGACCTCATTTTCGGTTTCGACATACGCTTTACTTAGAAGAGCAGCACCCATTGGGGCAAGCGGA
>NZ_WMEE01000470.1:0-241 GCF_009709595.1 Microbacterium sp. ZXX196 | reverse complement strand
AAATATATGCCAGAGGTTCCACCACATCGTGTAGAGTCTTTTTATCATTATATGATTAATGGTTTTCATAAACCGAATTTTTGTATAGATATAAGTGAGTACCTTTCTATAAAAGTGGAGGCATTAGAAGCATATGAAAGTCAGTTTTCAACAGGGAGCGATGGTGTGAAAACGCCGTTAACAGAAGGTTATGTTGAAACTGTGGTTGCTCGTGAGAAAATGTTTGGAAAAGAAGTTGGAG
>NZ_WMEE01000469.1:0-241 GCF_009709595.1 Microbacterium sp. ZXX196 | reverse complement strand
TGCAGCAGATAGATAAATTCTTTTCATGGAAATACTCCTTTTTATTTATATTGGATAGTGTACTTTAACATTGTGCAGATATGGTGCATATTTAAGTGGAAGCAACAATAATTTCATGATTTTTTCTTTTTCATAAAATGAAAAAGAAGCCAAATTAATAAACAAACCAATAACAATATAGGGAAGTTTACTAATTTTAAAGCAGTATTGATCGAGTATACCTCAAATACTAAAGAGGGTA
>NZ_WMEE01000468.1:0-241 GCF_009709595.1 Microbacterium sp. ZXX196 | reverse complement strand
GTTTAAATCTGCATCGTTTAATACGATTGAGTGGTTTTTAGCACCCGCTAATGCTTGAACACGCTTTAAGTTTTCTGTACCTTTTTTATACACATATTCAGCTACTGGCTGTGAACCTACAAACGAAATTGCTTTCACTAATTTATGTTCAAGAAGGCCGTTTACCACATCATGCGCGCCGTTTACAATGTTTAATACGCCTTTTGGCAATCCAGCTTCTTCAAATAATTCTACTAATCTT
>NZ_WMEE01000047.1:0-372 GCF_009709595.1 Microbacterium sp. ZXX196 | reverse complement strand
CCCATACCTACGATATCTACAGGGTCACCAGTATTGATAACACCAGACTCAATTCTACCAGTTGCCACAGTACCTCTACCTGTAATAGAGAATACATCTTCTATTGGCATCAAGAATGGTTTATCTTGATCTCTTACTGGCTGCTCAATCCAAGTATCCACTGCTTCCATTAAAGCATCTACAGTAGCTACCCACTTAGCCTCTCCATTAAGAGCACCTAAAGCAGAACCTTGGATTACAGGAGAGTTATCTCCATCATATTCATAAGTAGAAAGCAAATCTCTTACTTCAAGCTCAACAAGCTCAAGAAGTTCTGGATCATCTACCATATCTACTTTGTTCATGAACACTACAATTCTAGGTACATTTACC
>NZ_WMEE01000467.1:0-241 GCF_009709595.1 Microbacterium sp. ZXX196 | reverse complement strand
CAATAGGGCAGCCTTCGCATAGCTATTTGTGGCCAGAGGCAATGGGTATTGAGGCCCACCATTGAGATACAGAGGAACGCTTTTGCGCGTGTAGCTGCGGCTTGGCTGGTTGTCCTGTCGGACGGGGTCATGTCCCTTCAGATAAGCCACAGAACCCCTCAGTGTCTCTTGAACTCCACACGACGCCCAGCGCTTCAGGATCGAGACACGATGCCTGAACGGCCCCATACTCGCTGAAGAC
>NZ_WMEE01000466.1:0-241 GCF_009709595.1 Microbacterium sp. ZXX196 | reverse complement strand
CAATTAACATAGAAAATCCCAGCCAGAGATATCACTCGATCAATTCCAGAACCACTCCCAGCTGTTTAGCGGCGCCTCCTCATCCGCCGCCACCGTCGCCGCCACGGCGTGCTCGAAGGCGTCGCCGACGAGCGTAGCGTCGACCGGGAGTAAGACGGAGGAAGAGGGGTAGTCGTCGTCGCTGCCGGCGCCGCCGCAGTCGTCCTCCGACGACGAGGGCGGCGAGCGAGCGCCGGCGAAG
>NZ_WMEE01000465.1:0-242 GCF_009709595.1 Microbacterium sp. ZXX196 | reverse complement strand
GACCCTTACGATAGAAATAAAATGATTTTTGCTGATGGTGCTGGTGCTGTAGTGGTAAAGGCTGACGAAAGTAAAGATAAAGGCATTATTGCGGATAGTACTTTGTGTTTTAATGGGGAGGAACTAAGTTATTTAGAAAACTCGTCTTCGTTGAATCCAAATGTACCACAAGACAAAAATTATATCAGAATGCGTGGGAGAAAAATTTATGAATTTGCTCTCAAATATGTCCCAGATGCCAT
>NZ_WMEE01000464.1:0-242 GCF_009709595.1 Microbacterium sp. ZXX196 | reverse complement strand
CTCCGCACAAAGTCTGGTCGCCTTCTCTGCTTCGATTTTTTTCGCTTTTGCCTCAGATGCTTTGTCCGTGAACATACTCTCACCTTTTTCAACCGACGTCAGTAGTAGCGTATGTTTGCGAAAAGCCGTTGGAATCCGGCAGGCAACCATTTTTTGGACAGGAAAAAACCGCTCAGGGACATAGCCCAAGCGGTTCGTTTGTCGTTGAAGGCTATTTGCTTCGGGCGAGACGGCTCACGATT
>NZ_WMEE01000463.1:0-242 GCF_009709595.1 Microbacterium sp. ZXX196 | reverse complement strand
ATCGGAATTCGTGTGATCGCCGAAAATGTCAGAAACGGCGTGCAGCGTCACACCAATACGTCTTATGTGACCATGGTGGCTAAGGGTGAGGATGATCGCCCCGCATTGGTCCCGCCACTTTTACTGGAAAGTGAGGAAGACGGACGAAGATTTCTTGAAGCAATGAAACGCCGCGAATTGAGAGAGCACTATCGTAACGCTTTCGATAGTGAAAAAGGAAGAATCGAAGTCGGCGAAAACCT
>NZ_WMEE01000462.1:0-242 GCF_009709595.1 Microbacterium sp. ZXX196 | reverse complement strand
GTCCGGGCAGATCAAGCAGGCGAATATCAAAAGTTAGGTGAATTGTTGACAGCTAATTTACATGCTGTAAAACGAAGCGATAAACAAATTGAAGTGATCGATTATTACGATGAACATGGCGGAACGATCGTCATTGAACTCGATCCACAAAAGTCACCTTCCGAAAACGCACAATCTTATTTCAAACGATACACAAAAGCAAAGAATTCAATAGAAGTTGTACAGGAACAAATAAAGAAGGC
>NZ_WMEE01000461.1:0-242 GCF_009709595.1 Microbacterium sp. ZXX196 | reverse complement strand
AACTGCACTTGTCAATCTGATTCTGTCTGTTTGTGAAGCTGCTGCTGCAAGGATAACAGCTGGTGAAGATGCTGCATAATCTTTTCGGTGATGCTCACCAACACCAAAGATGTCGAGACCTACCTTATCAGCTAAAACAATCTCCTCGACAACTTCTCTTATTCTTTGAGAATGCGGAGCCGTTTTGCCTGTATTTACATCAGGCGTCGTTTCCACAAATGTACTAATTCCAATTTCCATCC
>NZ_WMEE01000460.1:0-242 GCF_009709595.1 Microbacterium sp. ZXX196 | reverse complement strand
ATTTCAAGTTTAAAGCTAATTCAATATCATCTAGTTCCTTTTTTATAATAGGCAATATCGTTTCTATACAACCGTTATCAAATGGAGAAATCATACCGGACTCTTCTATTATCATTAAAAACGAATTGCTACCTCCAGCTTTACAAATTTTAAGAAATTTATTTAAAGCTACTTGCTCATTCGCTTGATATAATGACCAAAGTTGGAAGGCACAAACTTGAGCTATTGCATAATCAATAAAG
>NZ_WMEE01000459.1:0-242 GCF_009709595.1 Microbacterium sp. ZXX196 | reverse complement strand
CATGATGGGATAAATGATCTGGCCAAAAATGACTGAGAAATAGTTGCTTAAAAAGCATTTGCATGATACTATATATTGAAAGGAGGTGATAATATGGTAGAACAAAGAAAATCAATTACCATGAAAGATGTTGCTTTAGAAGCAGGAGTTAGTGTTGGAACTGTTTCACGTGTAATTAATAAAGAAAAAGGCATTAAAGAAGTAACTTTGAAAAAAGTGGAACAAGCGATTAAAACTTTGAA
>NZ_WMEE01000458.1:0-242 GCF_009709595.1 Microbacterium sp. ZXX196 | reverse complement strand
ATGAAATTGCGCAACCGAAATTGCTCTGGAATGAAAGCGCCGTCTTCGGCGGCTTCGAACAATACGACAGACCCGGTTGGAAGTTTGGCAGATAAGCGGATCGCCGCTTGATGATCGAGGCTCCCGGCTTCGCGCATGATGTTAAGCGATAAGTCGTGTAACCCCGGATTATGTCCAATAATCATAAGGGTCTGAGCGCCATCATTCTCCGCGATAATATCAGAAATGCCGCGTTCGCCCGC
>NZ_WMEE01000046.1:0-375 GCF_009709595.1 Microbacterium sp. ZXX196 | reverse complement strand
GTTCTGTCACCGACGGCCCTTGCGGCCCGTCGGGAGACGGCCATCCATCTAGGGCTGTCGTTGCCGGCAGCCTCGTGCGGTCTACCCGCGGACTCGGGCGGGCAGCCCTCGAACGTCCGCGCAGGGCCGTCAGCCGACGGCCCCTCTTGACCTTGCTCCGGGTGGGGTTTACCTAGCCCTCCGAGTCACCTCGGAGGCTGGTGGTCTCTTACACCACCGTTTCACCCTTACCGAGGACCTGGGTCCCCGGCGGTTTGCTTTCTGTGGCACTGTCCCGCGGGTCACCCCGGGTGGGCGTTACCCACCACCCTGCCCTATGGAGCCCGGACGTTCCTCGGGGGGATGCGGTGCACCCCCACGCGGCCGTCCGGCCGG
>NZ_WMEE01000457.1:0-242 GCF_009709595.1 Microbacterium sp. ZXX196 | reverse complement strand
ACCGCCGTCACAACGCCAGCGCCCAGCAACAGCAGGGTGTCCGGGGCCGAGCTGCCGAAATGGTTTTGGCCCGTGGCAGTCAGATAGGCCAGATACGCCAGTGCGGGCGGTAGCAGGATCAGAACCTCCAGCAAAAACCCCTGGTTCGGGCCGATGGGCAGCGACTTTTTGAAATACGCGTAAAACCCCCAAGAGGTTGTCAGCGCCAGCGCCGGCCAGGGTAACGAGCCCTGGTCGAACCA
>NZ_WMEE01000456.1:0-243 GCF_009709595.1 Microbacterium sp. ZXX196 | reverse complement strand
CCCCAATTATGAAGTGAGGGGAAAAGTATTTAAGGATTATGTGAACAGCCTTTAAACGGGCGGCGCAATGATCCTGCTTTGGAGAGGATGAAAGGAAAAGAAAAATGGCAGGAAGACAGAGAAAGAGGCCGGCGGAAAATTATTTTGATTACAGCCTTTTGTTTATTGTTTTGTTTTTGCTGGGGTTTGGTCTGGTGATGATCTATTCCACCAGTTCTTATGAAGCGACCCTGCAAGGGCATG
>NZ_WMEE01000455.1:0-243 GCF_009709595.1 Microbacterium sp. ZXX196 | reverse complement strand
AGAGGTATTTGTCTTGCGAAGAATATCAACTTTATCTCTAGATTTGAGATATTTTTTCTTCCAAGTTTATATAGGATTAGTAATTGTCTCTTCTTTGTCAATTTGAGAAGATGTGTCTGAACCATTTATAGAATTATCAGAAGAACTATCATTTGAAATACTAGCCATTAAACAAATATGTGTAGCTTTTTCATCATTGGTGTGACTTTCATCATCACCGGACTCATAATCTGAACCCCAAGA
>NZ_WMEE01000454.1:0-243 GCF_009709595.1 Microbacterium sp. ZXX196 | reverse complement strand
TCACGAACCTGTTGATCATCGGGAACCCGGTTAAATAGTTTGATTTCTCCCTCACTCGGTTTCAGCAATCCTAATATCATAGAGATGACGGTCGTCTTCCCTGCCCCATTTGGCCCGAGAATGGCTGCAATTTCTCCTTTTTCAATACTGAAGCTGATGTGGTTTACAGCGGTTTTTCGATGGAAATGTTTTGTCACGTTGCTTACTGTTATTGCTTCTTTCATCACATGAGCACCTCCTGAT
>NZ_WMEE01000453.1:0-243 GCF_009709595.1 Microbacterium sp. ZXX196 | reverse complement strand
AAATGATTGCCTTTGGAGATGGACATAATGACGCTACAATGGTCGAATATGCTGGTATTGGTGTAGCTATGGCTAACGCGGTAGACGATTTAAAAGCTGTTGCGGATGAAGTGACTCGCTCAAATGAAGAAGACGGAATTGCTTATACATTAAGTAAATATTTTAACTAACTGCCTATTACTTTACCTACTTATCATATAAATGCAAAGAGGATGGGACAAAACAAAATTAACCTATCTAAAC
>NZ_WMEE01000452.1:0-243 GCF_009709595.1 Microbacterium sp. ZXX196 | reverse complement strand
AAACCAAGTAGGGGTAAATGTTAATACTGCTTCGGTTTCACTACTTCAATATGTATCGGGGTTATCTAAAACTGTTGCAAAAAACATCGTAAACTATCGTGATGAAAAAGGTAAGATAGCAAACAGGAAAGAATTGAAAACAATTCCTCGCCTTGGTGCAAAAACATATGAACAATGTATAGGATTTTTACGTGTCCTTGAAGGAGACGAGCCATTAGATCGTACAGGTATTCACCCGGAGAG
>NZ_WMEE01000451.1:0-243 GCF_009709595.1 Microbacterium sp. ZXX196 | reverse complement strand
ATTTGAGTTGCACAGCTCCATCAAAGCAAAAGTTGCGGAGTTGCAGGCGCGTGGTTTTCATAGTATTGCGATAATCTGTAAATCTGCCGAAGAAAGTATTAAAGCTTATGAATCTCTTTCAAGCATTGATGAAATAATACTGGTGAAGAGCAATGCAATCGAGTATGAACAAGGTGTGGTTGTCGTACCAGCATATATGTCAAAGGGCATTGAGTTTGACGCAGTCATCATTTATAATGCATC
>NZ_WMEE01000450.1:0-243 GCF_009709595.1 Microbacterium sp. ZXX196 | reverse complement strand
AATTTCGTGTGCCACGGTTGCGGCTTTATCACTTTGAATATCCACTACCGCCACGCGATAGCCCTCTGCGGCCAGCCCACGGCTGAGGAACGCCCCGAGTGTTTGTCCCCCACCAATGACAACGGCAACCTGTTTCATACTTTTCTCCTTACGACTTAAGCGACAAATTTCAGTGTGCAACCAGGATTGATGCTTTCCGGCACGTCACCTGCGACGTGTACCGTGCCGGGATATTCCGCCTGC
>NZ_WMEE01000449.1:0-243 GCF_009709595.1 Microbacterium sp. ZXX196 | reverse complement strand
ATTAAGGTTAAATAAGTGCTGAAAAATAAGAAGTTTATAGGCAAGGGAATGGACAATTCATGAAGGTAGCAGCTATTTCAGGCTATAAGCCATTTGAAATTGGCTTGTTTAAAAAAAATGATCCTGCAGTCGAATACATAAAAAAAGCGATACGAAAAGAACTGGAGCAGTTGCTTGAAGAGGGGCTTGAATGGGTGCTGATAAGCGGCCAGCTAGGTACAGAGCTCTGGGCAGCTGAGGTTG
>NZ_WMEE01000448.1:0-243 GCF_009709595.1 Microbacterium sp. ZXX196 | reverse complement strand
ACTGGAGTTACTGTAACTTCAGCGGGGTTATCTAAGATAGTTTCTGCAAATTGTCTTATAGAATTAGGCATCGTAGCCGAGAAAAATAAGGTTTGTCTTTTCTTAGGCACTTTGGTAAGGATTTTTTTAACATCGTTTACAAATCCCATATCTAGCATACGGTCGGCTTCGTCTAAAACTAAAATTTCTATTTGAGATAGGCTAAGCAATCCTTGTTGCATTAGGTCTAATAACCGCCCTGGA
>NZ_WMEE01000045.1:0-378 GCF_009709595.1 Microbacterium sp. ZXX196 | reverse complement strand
AGCGATGTCAAATGTGTTACGGAATTGTCTTTCAGTCATTCCATATAAGTAACGTAATTTTTGTTTTTCACGTAATTGTAAACCATATTCTGATAATTTTTTTACGTTGGTTTGGACCATGTTGTCCTGGTGCGTGAGGACGTTTTTCTAATTCTTTACCAGTACCGCTTAAAGAGATACCTAAACGACGAGATTTTTTCCAGTTTGAACCTCTGAATCGAGCCATAATAAGACTCCTCCTTTAATTCTTTTTTGTTGTTATGAATAAACAAAAAAGAGTGTTGCATGCTTACTAAGATATATTGTTTTATGTGTCTTCACCTTATAGCGACAGTTACGTGACACGTCCGCATTGGGAACAACATAGCGCTCAATAAT
>NZ_WMEE01000447.1:0-243 GCF_009709595.1 Microbacterium sp. ZXX196 | reverse complement strand
CAAAATCTGATATTGTTCAGCATAACATCCGTGTCCTGCAAAGTGGCGATAACAACTACCACCGGATAGATACATGCATTTCCGTTTTGTACGTGGCGGAGAACAACAGCAGGTTGTATGCCATTACTGCTGACTCCCAATACCTGGATAAGTACAACAGGCAGATGAAAACAGTTTCATCAATCCTGACTCAATTTCAGGAAGAGAAGAAAAAGCAGTCATTTTTTTCCAGTTTATATCTTC
>NZ_WMEE01000446.1:0-244 GCF_009709595.1 Microbacterium sp. ZXX196 | reverse complement strand
TCCTGATTTGATTCTTTCTTTCCACTCTTTGTTGCCATTCTTGATCATTGTATCTTTTCTTCTTGATTGGCAAAGGAAAGTGGCTTTTGTAGTGGCCAGGCTTGTTACAGTTGTAACACAACGTCTCTTCGTTGGATTGCTCAGTTGGAGGCTGTTGTCTTGGATGATCATTTTGTGATCTCCTCTGTTGGTACATGTTCTGATCATTATTGGATCTATATTGATCTGCAGAGTTAGACTTGTA
>NZ_WMEE01000445.1:0-244 GCF_009709595.1 Microbacterium sp. ZXX196 | reverse complement strand
ACTCTCCAGTTTTCCTATTCGGCTTTTGTTTTAATTATGATAACTCTCATTTTCCTATCAGTTTGAAGCTTAAATAATAGGTAGAATAGTATTTTCTTCAAGTCTTTTATCCTTTAGATCATAAAATTAAAAGGTACAGGAAGATTTCAAGAAAATACTATTTTCATCCAACAGCCCTTACTTTTCTGCCATGACACGATCGCAAACTTCAAATAAATTTTCCAGGCACTCATTTCTTACTCTT
>NZ_WMEE01000444.1:0-244 GCF_009709595.1 Microbacterium sp. ZXX196 | reverse complement strand
TAGAGCATGACGCCCAGGTAGCGCAGTCGTCCGACGCAGGTTTCGGAGCAGACGGTGGGCTGGCCCGCTTCGATGCGCGGGTAGCACAGGGTGCACTTTTCGGCTTTGCCGGTGTGGTGGTTGAAGTAGACCTTCTTGTAGGGGCAGCCGGTGACGCACATGCGCCAGCCGCGGCAGCGGTCCTGGTCGACGAGGACGATGCCGTCCTCGATGCGCTTGTAGAGGGCGCCGGAGGGGCAGACGG
>NZ_WMEE01000443.1:0-244 GCF_009709595.1 Microbacterium sp. ZXX196 | reverse complement strand
CGCTTCATCTGAAATGACAGCGCGGCCTTGGCAGTGTATCGTCAGGGCTTCTTCTTTATGTTCAGAGCTGCTATAAATGTCAAAGGAAATGTCCCCGTTATCCTCAGGAAAAAGGCCAATATGTATTTCTTTTGGTTCACTTTCTATCGTGATAGGACGCACCCACACAATGTCTTTAAGCGACACCACTCTTTGTTCGCCGTCCAGATCGCCTGCAGCTTTTTCCGCTGCTTCCCTTGCCATT
>NZ_WMEE01000442.1:0-244 GCF_009709595.1 Microbacterium sp. ZXX196 | reverse complement strand
TCACCGCTGGCGCGGATGATGTGCTGCGCGAAAAGGGCGTGGTGATCATTCCTGATCTTTACGCCAATGCGGGCGGCGTGACCGTGTCCTATTTCGAGTGGGTGAAGAACCTGTCACATATCCGATTTGGTCGGATGCAGCGCCGCCAAGAAGAAAGCCGCCATGAATTGATCGTAAATGAGCTGGAGCGGCTGTCGCGTGACACGGGCATTGGTTGGACGCTGTCGCCCGATTTCAAACAAAA
>NZ_WMEE01000441.1:0-244 GCF_009709595.1 Microbacterium sp. ZXX196 | reverse complement strand
ACCTACCCAGGTATGGAAGAAAAACTGATCGCTTCTTTGCAGAAACATAAATTACTGGGGAAACATTCTAAGCCAGGCCAGGTGATCATTCAATCGTTCAGCAAAGAAAGCCTGATAAAAGTCCATCAATTACAGCCAAACCTGCCGACCGTTCAATTGCTGGAAGCCAAACAAATGGCGTCAATGACAGATGCTGCCCTGGAAGAAATCAAAACATACGCTGTCGGTGCGGGCCCGGATTATA
>NZ_WMEE01000440.1:0-244 GCF_009709595.1 Microbacterium sp. ZXX196 | reverse complement strand
CGCGATAATCTGCAGGTCCAGCAGCATATTGAGATCCTGCTCGCCGATGGCACCACCCGTCTGAAAGCCGCCATCACGGCGCAGAGCGCAGAACGTCTTGGTCTGGATGAAGGTAAAGAGGTACTGGCGCTCGTGAAAGCGCCGTGGGTGAACATCACGCGCGATCCCGACAGCGCAAAGGCAGCCGATAACCAGCTACGGGCCGCAATCGGCCATATCGAACGCGGCCAGGCGCAGTGCGAAG
>NZ_WMEE01000439.1:0-244 GCF_009709595.1 Microbacterium sp. ZXX196 | reverse complement strand
AATGCAAGAACTGTAGTAAGAGGTGTTTATGGAAATGCGATTCCAAAACAGCTAGTTTTAGATCCAGTTGATTTCAATGAAAATGATTTTTCTGTTAAAGAGGATGCATTTACAAAAGTTTCTGAAGTGATTGATGAATTAAAAGAATATGTACAAAAAGAAATTTTATACAAAGAATTTTTAGAATCAAAAAGTTTCTAATAAAAAATGGCCCACTACTAGTAGACACTAGTTTTGGGCCATT
>NZ_WMEE01000438.1:0-245 GCF_009709595.1 Microbacterium sp. ZXX196 | reverse complement strand
CTAACGGGCAGTAAGATCCCCCTTTCAAGGCTCAGTGGATTTAAAGGAGAAAGTGGCGATCAAACTGCCCGATCTAGCTGCGGCTCCTAGGGGCTCGTTTGTCACCCCTGGGCAAGTCGCCTCGCTTTATAATGTAAGGGCCTGAAATAAGGACAAAGACTAAGAACGCCACTTCCTCCCAAAAGCTGTCGCATTTGGTCGTGCGATGCTCATGCTGACGAAGCCTTCCTTGTCCTGTGGGCCTC
>NZ_WMEE01000044.1:0-380 GCF_009709595.1 Microbacterium sp. ZXX196 | reverse complement strand
TCTGTTCGTTTGGAGCTACAGTTGACAAGCAAAGGAAAGCGGGCCAAAATCAACGGGATGGAGCAGCAAAAGCTGAGCGCCTATGTGGGAGCCTTGAACGTAGTCATGTTTGCGCCGGAGGATTTGTCCATTGTAAAAGGGGCACCCGCTCAGCGCAGACGTTTTATTGACATGGAAATCGGCCAGGTATCGCCCACTTATCTGTATTATTTAAGCAATTACAACAAAGTGCTGGCGCAGCGGAATCAACTGCTGAAGGACTTGGCGATGAAAAAAAGCCATTCGCTGGAAATGTTGGCAATTTGGAATACCCAACTAGCCGATTTAGCGGTAAAATTGTTGAGGAAGCGGTTTGAGTTTCTGCGCAAGCTCCAAGTATG
>NZ_WMEE01000437.1:0-245 GCF_009709595.1 Microbacterium sp. ZXX196 | reverse complement strand
CTTTGGCCAACCACAAACTGGCCTGACATTGACTTCGCCCCCCAACCAAGCAGAAAAATTAATGAAATCACTAAGATAAGCGCCGCCAAATCCCAGTGGTTGGGCACGGGCCAGCGGGACGCCTCAAAGCGTGTATAAGTATTTTTCTCAAAGGTTTGCATGGGCGCCATCATAGCAGGTGACCCAGCCAAGGGGCAAAGCCCACCCGGCAGATTCCAGCGATTTTCTGCCACGGCGCTTCACTT
>NZ_WMEE01000436.1:0-245 GCF_009709595.1 Microbacterium sp. ZXX196 | reverse complement strand
AAAAGATCAGCATAAGCTGATCTTTTTTTATACCTAAAACACACATTTGATTGCAATATTTCCAATTTTTCCTCACAAATTTGGATTAAAATAATAGGCGTATTTTTTAAATATTTGATTTCTATAATGAAGAAATTTTTAAAGGGATTATTTGCGGTTAGCATAATCCCCTTGGTGATGATTGGCTGTACGACTTCATCCCACAAAGGCCAGACCATCACAACTCCTGATGGAAAACGTATTTT
>NZ_WMEE01000435.1:0-245 GCF_009709595.1 Microbacterium sp. ZXX196 | reverse complement strand
AAATACCCTCCCTCTCCCTAGACTAAAAATTCATTTTTTTGTCATTTTTTCAAACTAAATTCATACATAAAAAAACCGAGAATCGATTAGACTCTCGGTTTTTTTAAAATTATTTTGCTGTATGTTTTCTAACAGCCGGTAAAATTTCAGTAGCAATTAATTCGATGTTTTTCTCAATTTTATTAAGTGGTACACCACCAAAATCAATTTGTGCCATAAAACGTTGTTGCCCAAACAATTCATAT
>NZ_WMEE01000434.1:0-245 GCF_009709595.1 Microbacterium sp. ZXX196 | reverse complement strand
ACGCTAATTTTCATTAGTACTATGAACCCGTAAGATACACCTACAACTCCAGCAATTAGTGCCAACCACCAATAGTAGGTAAGAACATAAACACTGAAAAAACTAACCATAAAAGGAACTACTAAAGCCGTAAAAATCTCCTTTTTCATTAAAGGATTTCCATATGCAGTACGATAAGCATTCAGCTCATCTATACTCAATACTTTGCTTTCACCAAATAATTTCATTATTCCTCATCCCTTTTA
>NZ_WMEE01000433.1:0-245 GCF_009709595.1 Microbacterium sp. ZXX196 | reverse complement strand
GAATTTGCCTTTAAGAAGATTATTGATGACGACAAATATGAGCTTAAAGCAAGCAATATATTACCTAAGTTCACCTCTAAATCTATTAAAATCAGTACGAAAATTGCCAATATCGCCATAAGTCCTCCAGACTTACGATACGTAAAACAAGTAGAGTTCAGCGGCAAACGCTACCTTATGATTGAAGTCGAGGAAGATACCGTTATTGAAGGGTTTACGATGATTCCAGAAGCGCTTTTTGGAAA
>NZ_WMEE01000432.1:0-245 GCF_009709595.1 Microbacterium sp. ZXX196 | reverse complement strand
ACTGACCGATTTGGAAGTGGAGTACAACGACAGCATGCTGGCAGAAAAGCTGGGAGCGAAGCGGGCGGGGGAAACTTTGCGCTTCCTCGGGGCGACGAGAGAGAACAGCAAGGAACATCTCAGCAACGGAATCGTCGTCAGCCGTTCTTTTCAAGCGCCGATGACTCCCGAGCGCTACGCGTATTTTTACGAACTGACAGACATCGCCCAACTATCGCATTACCGCCTGAAGGAAGGCGACGAAG
>NZ_WMEE01000431.1:0-246 GCF_009709595.1 Microbacterium sp. ZXX196 | reverse complement strand
AGTCGATGCTCGTGGCGGCGCTGCGCCAGGAGCTCGCGGGCGAGCCGAGCCGCGTCATCGAGATCGCGCCCGGCATGGTCCACACGGAGGAGTTCTCGCTCGTGCGCCTCGGGTCGGCCGGCGCGGCCGACCGCGTCTACGAGGGCGTCGAGAACCCCCTCACGGCGGACGACGGCGCCGACGTCGTCGCGTACGCGCTGACCGCGCCCGGGCACGTCAACCTCGACCTCGTGACGCTGCGCCCCG
>NZ_WMEE01000430.1:0-246 GCF_009709595.1 Microbacterium sp. ZXX196 | reverse complement strand
GTTTAGGTTATTATATAAATCCACTTGTTAGCATTTTGCTCGCACTTATCTTTTTAAAAGAAAGATTCAATAAATTTGAATGGCTAGCCATTTTATTCGCATTCATCGGTGTATTATATATGACGCTCAAGATTGGAGAATTCCCAATCGTCTCTATTATATTAGCGTTATCCTTTGGTACATACGGATTATTGAAAAAAGTAGTACATATTGATGCCATCAGCAGTATTACGATTGAATGTATTG
>NZ_WMEE01000429.1:0-246 GCF_009709595.1 Microbacterium sp. ZXX196 | reverse complement strand
TTTTCTTGCTTTTACTAGGTGGCCTTTTTGTCGCAACAAGCAATTGGAGCACAATGGTTGGGTGGATGAAGGCAGCAAGCATTTTCTTTGTCTCTATTTTATTTTTTGGGTTCGGTTTTATCGCAAAAAATATTGTAAAAATAGAAAAAACAGCTTTCGCCTTTACCGTTCTTGGCGGATTATTTCTGCCTATTGGATTTCTTTCCGTCAGCTTCTTTCATTTAGCAGGTTTTTATCTTTCATATG
>NZ_WMEE01000043.1:0-395 GCF_009709595.1 Microbacterium sp. ZXX196 | reverse complement strand
ACTACCGTGATGGTGGAGAAACAGGACAAGGTAGAGATGTACTTTTCTTCGTTGATAACATTTTCCGTTTTACACAGGCAGGTTCAGAGGTGTCAGCACTTTTAGGTCGTATGCCTTCTGCGGTGGGTTATCAGCCAACATTAGCATCTGAGATGGGTGCGATGCAGGAGAGAATTACTTCTACTAAAAATGGTTCCATTACTTCAGTACAGGCGGTATATGTTCCTGCGGACGACTTAACCGACCCAGCTCCAGCAACTACCTTCGCTCACTTAGATGCGACTACGGTACTTTCTAGAAAAATTGCTTCTTTAGGTATTTATCCAGCGGTAGATCCACTAGATTCAACTTCTAGAATATTAGCTCCAGAAATTATTGGAGAGGAGCATTACAAC
>NZ_WMEE01000428.1:0-246 GCF_009709595.1 Microbacterium sp. ZXX196 | reverse complement strand
GGTGCTTCCCGCCGGGAGCCTTCCGCGTGGACAAGTACTGGCCGCCGGTGAACCGGGTGGACAACGCCTGGGGCGACCGCAACCTGACCTGTACCTGTCCGCCGATGAGCGACTATGCCGATGCGCCGCGACAGGCGCTGTCGGCCTGACGGAAACCGGGCGGAGGCCAGGTCGCAAGCCGGCCTCCGCTGCGATACCTGCGGGATTTGCCCCGCAGCGTGCATCCACGCGAGCAGGCGCTGATAG
>NZ_WMEE01000427.1:0-246 GCF_009709595.1 Microbacterium sp. ZXX196 | reverse complement strand
AACGGGTTTAATGATGTTCGTTTCCCATCTACTCTCAAAATATTTGACGAAGGGAAAATTACAAAGCTCTGCAATCGCGATTACTTTAGGTTTGGTTGTTGCTTACTTCGCAGGGGTTTATACGCAAGGAACCAAAGGTGTCTCTGACATCGCTATTTTTTCAGGTTTTGCACTGTTGGGCGGAGCCATGATTCGTGATTTAGCGATTGCTTCAACTGCATTTGAAGTTGATGTGAAAGAAGTGAA
>NZ_WMEE01000426.1:0-247 GCF_009709595.1 Microbacterium sp. ZXX196 | reverse complement strand
CTGCTACTACTGCAACAGTGTTCGTCACGGCCTCTTGTTTGTACTTACCCCAAACTGAAGCAGGTCTGGTTACTAGGTGATTTTTATTGGAAGAAGTATCACGCGCTTCCATTCCCAATTCACCAGTGTCTCTAAGGAACACATCTACATAACTATTTTGTTGACCGGGTTTAGAATTAGATATTCCAAACAGAGCTTGTAAACCTTTCTCACTAGACTGATTGTACTTAATCACTACAGTAAAGTC
>NZ_WMEE01000425.1:0-247 GCF_009709595.1 Microbacterium sp. ZXX196 | reverse complement strand
CGGTGCATCCCAAAGCTCAATTCAGCTTTGAAGCACACCCGGGCAATACAACCGACGAGCATTTACTGGCACTTTATAATGTCGGATTTCGCAGAATCAGCATAGGAGTTCAGGATTTCAATCCTTTGGTTTTGGTAGCGATAAACCGCCACCAAACCTATGAGCAGGTTAACCATCTGACAAAAAAGGCACGAGAAATCGGCTACACTTCGGTCAACTATGATATCGTTTACGGTCTGCCATTTCA
>NZ_WMEE01000424.1:0-247 GCF_009709595.1 Microbacterium sp. ZXX196 | reverse complement strand
CCACCGGCTGAAGAACGTCTTCGCCCTGGTCAACGGCCTCGTCACCCTGTCCGCACGAAACACTCCAGCAGTTCAGCCGTATGCACGGACGCTGAGGGATCGTTTCACCAGTCTCGGTCGGGCGCTGGAGTACCTGCAGGTACCGCCCCCGGATGGGGCAGCGCCGCGCCCGGCGCAGACCCTGCAGGCGCTACTGCGTACCTTGCTGATGCCCTACGAGGGCGTGGGCAGCGCGCATCGCCGCATC
>NZ_WMEE01000423.1:0-247 GCF_009709595.1 Microbacterium sp. ZXX196 | reverse complement strand
GGCATCAAAATTTGATGGTATTTTCTTGGTAGCTACAAATCCTGTTGATATTTTAGCGTATGCAACATGGAAATTCTCTGGTTTACCTAAAGAACGTGTTATAGGTTCTGGTACAATTTTAGACTCTGCACGCTTTAGATTATTGTTAAGCGAAGCGTTCGATGTTGCGCCACGTAGCGTCGATGCTCAAATTATTGGTGAACATGGTGACACTGAATTACCAGTATGGTCACACGCTAATATTGCG
>NZ_WMEE01000422.1:0-247 GCF_009709595.1 Microbacterium sp. ZXX196 | reverse complement strand
AAACTCAAGAAAAATACTGTTCTGAGCCGTCTTGGAGACCTTTCCCTCCCTTGCCCACAGGATGAGGACTTAACCATCTTGCCCCACTCCGCCTACTCAGAAACTCTCTATCAAGCAGGATCTTGGTCGCACAAGCGTCGTGTCTGCCAGTTCTCTGAACGAAAAGAAGGAAACTTGTTCTACGATGTTATTTCTCTCGTTACAAATATGACGAGTGGAACAAGCCAAGACCAGTTTCAGCTTTATC
>NZ_WMEE01000421.1:0-247 GCF_009709595.1 Microbacterium sp. ZXX196 | reverse complement strand
ACAAAAGGTTACAGATGCATTAAAATCTGTAGGGATGAATGAATTTGCAAATCGAAATATTGGTGAGCTTTCTGGTGGGCAACAACAACGTGTTTTTATCGCTAGAGCTTTAGTAAGTAATCCTGAATTACTAATTCTTGATGAACCGACTGTTGGTGTTGATGCGGAAAATGTAGAGAGTTTCTATGAATTACTAAGTGATTTAAACACAAAATTAGGTATCACATTATTATTAGTCTCTCATGAT
>NZ_WMEE01000420.1:0-247 GCF_009709595.1 Microbacterium sp. ZXX196 | reverse complement strand
CCTTGGTCCGCGAGCCCGTCGCGGCCCACACGGCCGCCTCGAGGATCTGGCCGCCGTCGAGCGGGAGCCCGGGCAGGAGGTTGAAGAAGCCGACGAACGCGTTGGAGAACGCGGCCGCGTACAGCAGGAGCGCGGGCACGGTGAACGTCGGCTGCGCCTGGAACGTCAGCCAGAACACGACGGCGAGGGCGAGGTTGGTCAGCGGGCCGACCACGGAGATGAGGAACCCGTCGAGGGGCCGCGACGC
>NZ_WMEE01000042.1:0-402 GCF_009709595.1 Microbacterium sp. ZXX196 | reverse complement strand
GTTATGGGGTCAAAGACCGCTGCCCCCAATGGCGAGGAAGAGGGCGGTGCGGTCCGGTGAGTGGCTTTTCGGCCTCAGCAGTGCACGTCCACCCTGATGACCGTGTTGTTGCCGTCGAGCGGGCGTTCGGTCCACGCCTCGACCCGGTCCCATGTGCCGTTGACGTAGGTGACGGTGAAGGCGTTGCCGTGGGCTTTGGCCCAGGAGAAGCGGTCGTTGATGGGGTTGTAGCCGCAGCTGTTCATGTTCCACCACCGTCCTGCGTCCGACGCGAGGCGGATGCAGGCTTTGCCCCAGTCGCACTGCGGTGACCAGTCCTTGTGGCTGGGCGAGTCAGTGGCGGGGCCGCTGGCGAGAGCGACGGCGGCTCCCATAGCGGTCGCCAGGACGGTGGCACGGGAC
>NZ_WMEE01000418.1:0-248 GCF_009709595.1 Microbacterium sp. ZXX196 | reverse complement strand
CCGAACATCAAGCGGACGGATGAAAAAATCGACTGGACGAAAACCGCTACGCAAATCTACAACCAGGTGCGCGGCTTGAACCCGTGGCCTGTCGCCTTCACGACTTGCGAAGGCAAAGTGTGGAAGCTGTGGTGGGTGGAAAAAAGGCTGGAGGCTGGCGGCGGATACGAGCCGGGCACGATTATCGCCCGCGAAGAGGACGGATTGGTCATCGCCTGCGGAAGCGGTGCGGTAAAAGTAACCGAGTT
>NZ_WMEE01000417.1:0-248 GCF_009709595.1 Microbacterium sp. ZXX196 | reverse complement strand
GCCAGCCTGTGCATCGTCTCTAACAGTTGGCCCTGGGAGACGGCCTGCTTCTTTTTCCTTCGGGTCTTGGCAGCGATAATCCCACCTCCCTCCTAGATAAGCCCCCCCTTTATTTAAAGCGCTTTTTCAGGTTGTCGATGTCTTTGGAATTAACGCCTTTTTTGGACAGCTTATTCAGCAGGCTCCCGACGTTTTCGGTCTTGGACATTTGCCGAAACTGCGCCACATATCCGTTCAGTTCCTTGTCT
>NZ_WMEE01000416.1:0-248 GCF_009709595.1 Microbacterium sp. ZXX196 | reverse complement strand
AGTGCTGTTGTTCTTTGCTGACCTTGTGAACCAAATGTTTGAACATCTCTTCCATTAACAAAAAACAATAAATCATCTCGATGTGGGCCGAATAAGGTCATGCCTCGGTCAATCTCTCTTTTTTTCACATTGGCAAACTTTTCTTCGTATACTCTTCTCATTTTCGACAAATCGAGGTCTTCTGATACATCTGCCGAGGGTTTATACTGAATTTCCAACGTTTCTAACCCTCTTGATATTCCTTTGTG
>NZ_WMEE01000415.1:0-248 GCF_009709595.1 Microbacterium sp. ZXX196 | reverse complement strand
CGTTTTCTCATCTTCTTCACGCTTCTCACCTCCGCATATTCTTTTATTTTTTCCAATTCTGAAAACTTGTAAGCATATTTGAGCATAAAAAAACTGAATCTAATCAAGATCCAGTTTTCGTTCCATTTCTTTTTTTGTCATGGTGCCAACGTGTATGTCTTGGATAACACCTTTTTCATCTAAGATATATGTCGTTGGATATGACATCACGTTATAGTCAGCATTGATCCCTTTTTTATCAATCAGAA
>NZ_WMEE01000414.1:0-248 GCF_009709595.1 Microbacterium sp. ZXX196 | reverse complement strand
GCAATCGGCTTGAAGTCGGCCATGGCGTCGAAGGGCGCCCGCATCAGCATGTTGAGCACGACGTGGCCGGAGATCGTGAGGTAGACCGTGTAGCCGTCGGCGGGCGAGCCCAGCACGAGCTGGGCGGCCATGATGCCGTTGGCGCCGGGCCGCGGATCGATCAGCCAGGGCTGGCCAAGCTCGCGCTGCATGACATCGGAGACCGCGCGGCCCGCTACGTCGAGCAGGCCGCCCACCGGGCCCGGCAG
>NZ_WMEE01000413.1:0-248 GCF_009709595.1 Microbacterium sp. ZXX196 | reverse complement strand
CCATAGCCTGGCATACGGGCCCAATTAATGTGGCCATTGAGTAGGACGCCATGCCCCTGTAATAGGCTTTGCACCATATATAGGCCGTAATTGAGGTTGCCACCAGGGCCGGTAGTGAGCGGATTAGCCGCTGTGAAGCTGGCAAAATCGAGGCTGCTGGTTGGGTTCCAGCTTAGCCAGGTACGCAGCAGTAAAAAGCAAAAGCCAATAGCGAGCAGGGTCAATGCACTTAACCAGGTTGGGCAGCG
>NZ_WMEE01000412.1:0-248 GCF_009709595.1 Microbacterium sp. ZXX196 | reverse complement strand
ACAGCCGCTTGCATCAACAGCGTCGCCTGTAGCGGGCCATGCACGACCAAACCTGGATAGCTTTCTTCGTTTCGCGCATACTCCGCGTCGTAGTGAATGCGGTGCGCGTTAAAGGTCACCGCAGAATAGCGGAACAAAAGCGGACTGGTCATGTCCATTTCAATTTGAAAATCTGACGTACTAGGAGTGAGTCGCTTTTTCGGAGGCGAATATGTTTTTGGGATTTCCAGATAGGCGATGTCCTGACG
>NZ_WMEE01000411.1:0-248 GCF_009709595.1 Microbacterium sp. ZXX196 | reverse complement strand
AGTCGGGGTCCGCCTTGCGGAAGTTCTCGATCGCGCGCTGGGCGATGTCGTCGCGCGAGACCTTGGAGATGAAGCCCGCCAGGTTGTCGATCAGGCGCTCCTTCTCCTCTTCCGTCATCAGGCGGTACAGGTTGCCGGCCTGCACGAAGTCGTTGTCCTCGGCGTGCGAGGGCGCCTCCGTCTCACCGGTCGTGCCGCTGACCGCTATCGGCTGCCACAGCGGGCGGTCGGTCTGCGCCGGGCCGCCG
>NZ_WMEE01000410.1:0-248 GCF_009709595.1 Microbacterium sp. ZXX196 | reverse complement strand
AGAACTAAAAAAGATTGTGACAGTCACTATCACAGATAAAGAAGCAAAAAAGGGTGAATACAGCGGAATATTAACGATTCCATCAGGCTTTACAGAGCAATTTTATTATAAATTGCTTGATGGCAAAGAGATGACAGCAGCATGGAGCTTTAAAGAGGAGGACAGCACGTCACTTTCGGCAACTGTTTAAAAAGACATTTTAGAAAGCTACCAGCAGGAGCTGTCTTATGCAAAAACGGCTGCAGACT
>NZ_WMEE01000409.1:0-249 GCF_009709595.1 Microbacterium sp. ZXX196 | reverse complement strand
TGAATATGCCAAAGTTTGAAAAAAGAGAAAGCCAACAGATTATGATGAAGGAAATATATACAGCACTAAGAGATTCTAGATTTTCACTAATTGAGGCAGGAACAGGAACAGGAAAGACTCTTGCATATTTACTTCCAAGTATTTATTTTGCAACGAAAAAAGAAGAACCTGTCATCATTAGTACCCATACAGTACAATTGCAACAACAAATATTAGAAAAAGAAATTCCATTATTACAGAAAATAATGC
>NZ_WMEE01000041.1:0-403 GCF_009709595.1 Microbacterium sp. ZXX196 | reverse complement strand
AAGCAGGCTTTACTTCAATATGAAGAATTTTATAAGGAGTTGATTAAACGTGTCCAAAGTAAACGACATAAAAAATATGAAACGTCTTCAGAAACAGATTACTCCTTCCCAGGCTCTCGCTGAAGAGATTAGTGAGGAAAAAGCTTCTACACTACAACTGATAAGAAAACGAGTCTCATTTGATTTACGAACAGACTTACATAAAGAGTTAAAAATGCAATCTTTATTACAGGAAAAAAACATCTATATATTAATTGAAGAAGCATTAGAGGACTATTTAAATAATATCGGTAAATAATTTGATGCATCCCAACTTGGGTACGTAACATTAATTTTACTAGTAGTTACCATAATGCGTCTTATACCAAGACGCCAGCAAATCAAAAGACGGAATGGAGCCATA
>NZ_WMEE01000408.1:0-249 GCF_009709595.1 Microbacterium sp. ZXX196 | reverse complement strand
AAAGTACCCTTTAAGTGAAAGTGTTGCTGTGGCCTAGGCCCCCTAGATATAGCTCTTTTTGAGATGAAGGGAGAGATTACTTAAGCAACTTTATAATTCTTTGTTGTTATGCTGGTTCTTTTTTAGCTGAAAAAGTATTTGTTATCATCGTTTACATAATTCAAGACAATAATAATTTTATCATGTAATTTTGATAGTCGTGCTTTGGTTGCTAAATGGTGTTATTGTATTTAATAACCTTTGCAAATC
>NZ_WMEE01000407.1:0-249 GCF_009709595.1 Microbacterium sp. ZXX196 | reverse complement strand
AAGAAAGAAAATGAGTGAGTTGAAAGCTAATTTAAAATGGAATAACTGGGATGCATATAAAGAGCATCTTCTAAAAACTAAGGAAGATATGACGATGGAAGTAGTTGAAGATATAGATAGGGAAACAGACAATATTGTAATGAATATACCGGTCCCAAAAGAAGAAAAAGAGTTTTTTATTAAGGGGTTGGTAGTAGGAAATGTACAATCAGGAAAAACATTAAATTACTCAGGAGTTATAAATAAAGC
>NZ_WMEE01000406.1:0-249 GCF_009709595.1 Microbacterium sp. ZXX196 | reverse complement strand
TTGTTCTCGCCGATTTCCGGATCACGGCCTTCCATCGCCGCAAGAGCAGAGCCTGCGATGATCGGAATGTCGTCGCCCGGGAAGTCGTAGGTCGACAGAAGTTCGCGGATTTCCATCTCAACGAGTTCCAGAAGCTCCGGATCGTCAACCTGGTCAACCTTGTTCATGAACACGACCATTGCGGGGATGCCAACCTGGCGACCCAGCAGGATGTGCTCGCGGGTCTGCGGCATCGGGCCGTCAGCAGCG
>NZ_WMEE01000405.1:0-249 GCF_009709595.1 Microbacterium sp. ZXX196 | reverse complement strand
AATCTCGAAGGTCTGGATCGTGCCCTGGCATTCAAACTGGCTGCCCGTGGTGTTTGTACGCTGGAAGATCTCGCCGAGCAGGGCGTTGATGACCTGGCTGATATCGAAGGGATGACCGACGAGAAAGCTGGCGAGCTCATCATGGCCGCTCGCAACATTTGTTGGTTCGGCGACGAAGCGTAATAAACTGTAGCAGGAAGGAACAGCATGACAGATGTGACTATTAAAGCGCTGGCCTCAGAGATTCAG
>NZ_WMEE01000404.1:0-249 GCF_009709595.1 Microbacterium sp. ZXX196 | reverse complement strand
CTTCAATTATCTTCATGGATGAACCAACTTCAGGTCTTGATGCTAGAGCTGCAGCAATTGTTATGCGTACTGTGAGAAATACAGTTAACACAGGACGAACTGTGGTTTGCACAATCCATCAACCTAGCATTGATATCTTTGAGTCTTTTGATGAGCTTCTGTTGCTAAAGAGGGGAGGACGGGTTATATATGCTGGCCAGCTTGGTCTCCATTCACAAATACTAGTCGAATATTTCGAGGCAATTCCAG
>NZ_WMEE01000403.1:0-249 GCF_009709595.1 Microbacterium sp. ZXX196 | reverse complement strand
ATTAAAGGGTGCTTCCAAGATTACGTTAATCTCATTAAAAGTAATCCAATACTTTACCTTATCTTTATAGCGAGTGTAAACTGTTTCTACAAAGTGCTTGTAAAAATCGATCATTTTTCGGTTGGTCCAACCGCCATATTCCGTTGCTAAATAAAGTGGCATTTCAAAGTGCACAAGTGTAACCATGACTTCTATACCATGTTTATGGAGCTCATCAATAAGATCGTCGTAGAATTTCAAACCTTTCTC
>NZ_WMEE01000402.1:0-249 GCF_009709595.1 Microbacterium sp. ZXX196 | reverse complement strand
AAACCGGGAACAGATTAAAAAAGGTGAGATTGAAAACTTCACGGGTTATCTTATTGTGAGCGCCCGAAATCATGCGACCCGTGCTTTGGGTAAGAAAAAGCAACTGCACCTGATTCTCAATGACCAGATGTCTGATTATGAAATCGCTGACAATAATCTCGCAGAGAATTTAGACCAGGCTGAACTACTTGAAGCCTATAACGCCGCTCTGTCCAAAATGCCACCCAGAACGCAGGAAGCGTATTTTTT
>NZ_WMEE01000401.1:0-249 GCF_009709595.1 Microbacterium sp. ZXX196 | reverse complement strand
ATCCGCGCATCAAGACGCGCCGCCGCGTCCATGCGCGCTTTGGTCAATGCGTCGGCTGCTGCGTCAAACGCTGCCCGCGCCCGGTCCCACGCCGTTTTCAGCGCCCCCAGATGCGCGACCGACCCGTCCAGCGCCTCCAGCCGTCCGCGCAATTCCCCCGCGAAGCCGCCCAGATCATCGGGGGCCACGCCATGCTTTCGCGCCAGCGCCCTAAGCGCGAACAGCCGCTCTTCGGTTTCTTCCAGCTCT
>NZ_WMEE01000400.1:0-249 GCF_009709595.1 Microbacterium sp. ZXX196 | reverse complement strand
CCGGGAAAGCGGTCTGCAAAGTTTTCCACCTTCGAAATATCTAAATAGACTGACTCGCCTTTTTTCCAATATTGGTAGATTCTTTGCGCAACGATATGACGTGGTGCCAAGTCCTTGTATGGATGAACATCAGCCATAATGGGAACTCCACTTTCATTAACAAGAAAACCGCCCTCCCCTCTGACTGCCTCTGAGACTAGTCCTACTGTTTTTCCGTCAACATACAGCAAGGTAGGATGAAATTGAATA
>NZ_WMEE01000399.1:0-249 GCF_009709595.1 Microbacterium sp. ZXX196 | reverse complement strand
GTTACAGGAAAAGTCCAGTGAAAACCCGGCGGCGGTATCGTGACCGCATGACTGGCATCGCGTAGCAGGGTGATATGAGGATGAAACGGCGTTGGACTTTGCCAGCATCCGCTGCGTGCAGCCTGAGCGCGCAGCATATCCGCCAGTTGCAACAGCCCGCGTGGCGACTGGCGACAGCCAAGCCAGACGACGCGCGAACGCAACCATTGCCCGGCATCATCGAGTTGTAACGTAAAGCCTGGCTGACGA
>NZ_WMEE01000398.1:0-249 GCF_009709595.1 Microbacterium sp. ZXX196 | reverse complement strand
AATGGACTATTGTTGGCGAAGGAGGGAAAAAACGCCTCGTCGGACAGTTTACAGATGGTACCGGAACAATTGATCTGGTATGGTTTCAAAGCATAAATTATTTCGAAAAATACCTTCGCCCGAATGGCGAATATATTGTTTACGGGAAGCCCGTGGCTTTCGGTTCGAAATGGGGTTGTGGAATCGGTGGATTATCCTAATACATTCAAGGAAACCGATGGGGCGGCCAATGACCGGATCAAAATTTGT
>NZ_WMEE01000397.1:0-250 GCF_009709595.1 Microbacterium sp. ZXX196 | reverse complement strand
CGCACAGGGCATGGATAACACGATCAACAAGATGAACGAAGCGTTACATAGCATCAGAGATGTATCTGAGCAGGTGTCCGTAGGTGCCAGCGGCCTTGCGGAGGCAGCGCAGTCTCTGGCTGAGGGGGCAATAGATCAGGCCGGTGCAGTGGAAGAACTGCAGGCTACGATCGCAAATATTACAAAAGCAGTAAATCATACGGCAGATAAGACAAAAGAATCCTACGAGCAGGCTCAGGAATATTCCGAG
>NZ_WMEE01000396.1:0-250 GCF_009709595.1 Microbacterium sp. ZXX196 | reverse complement strand
ATCTCCATATTTCTCTGCTGTTTCTGTGTTCAATGTTGCCGCAAGTCCGATTGCGGAAGGTAATGCGGTAGATTGTTTATTTTGGACTTCCGGATTAGCTATTCGAACACTAACAGGTCCATCAGCCATCTGCAACGCAGGAATACCATATTTGTCTAATCCTTCATTATAAAATCCATAATAGTTGTTGACATTACCGGTGATAAAGTCAATTTTATCCTCCAATGTCATTGCTTCCACTAATAATTGA
>NZ_WMEE01000395.1:0-250 GCF_009709595.1 Microbacterium sp. ZXX196 | reverse complement strand
GTTGATGCTGTCTATCAACTGGAAGCTTGCTGTGCTGACCTTTGTCGTCGTGCCAGTTATTATTTGGGTCGTCGTTCATTTCAACAAAAAGATGACGCAGGCAATTCATCAGCTTTTCCGTGACGTTGGAGACTTTAACGCCCGTATCGAGGACAGTGTAGGCGGCATTCGGGTCGTCAAGGCATTTTCCAACGAGGCGCATGAAGAAAAGCAGTTTGCCGTCAACAACGGACGTTTCCGCCTGACCAAG
>NZ_WMEE01000394.1:0-250 GCF_009709595.1 Microbacterium sp. ZXX196 | reverse complement strand
GAAGTCAAACAAGTCGTAGTGGCGGCTGTCAAAAAGGAGCAAGCAGTAACCGTGACCGAGCTGTCCGGAACATTGGAGCCTTTGGAAGAAGCGGTCGTGTCTTTTGAGGTAGGCGGGCGGCTTGTCGAGATGGCCAGAAACGAAGGCGACAAGGTCAAGGCCGGAGAGGTGTTGGCCCGCGTAAATGCCCAGGATTATTCGCTCCAGGTCGCTTCCTCCAACGCAGCGGTACAACAGAGCGCGGCCACTT
>NZ_WMEE01000393.1:0-250 GCF_009709595.1 Microbacterium sp. ZXX196 | reverse complement strand
ATCGATCATCCTCGCCAACCAGTACAGCGCAGCATCGGGATCGGAACCGCGTATCGACTTGATAAAAGCGGAAATCGTGTCGTAGTGGTTGTCGCCGCTTTTGTCATAGCGCACGGCGCGGCGCTGGATCGACTCGACCGCTACATCGAGCGTTACGGTCACTCTCCCGTCCGCTCCGGGCGGCGTCGTCATCACAGCCAGCTCCAAGGCGTTCAGCAAACGTCTGGCGTCTCCTTCTGCGTACTGGATC
>NZ_WMEE01000392.1:0-250 GCF_009709595.1 Microbacterium sp. ZXX196 | reverse complement strand
AATAAAAAAGAAATTGCCAATTTAAAAGATCACTTTAAAGACAAATATGGTTCTGAACCAAATGTAAGCACCGTTTCGCCGACAGTTGGAAAAGAACTGGCGAAAAATGCGATGCTTGCGATTTTAATTGCTTCAATTGGAATTATCATTTATGTAACGATTCGATTTGAATTTTACATGGCGCTTGCAGCCGTGCTTGCTCTGCTGCATGATGCGTTCTTTATCGTTACGGTCTTCAGCTTAACGAGAT
>NZ_WMEE01000391.1:0-250 GCF_009709595.1 Microbacterium sp. ZXX196 | reverse complement strand
GAGTTGGAAGAAGGGAAATTCTACACCCTTCTAGGTGCATCTGGTTCGGGGAAATCAACTATCCTAAACATTATTGCAGGTTTACTGGATGCGACGACAGGAGATATCATGCTAGACGGTGTTCTTATCAATGATATTCCAACCAACAAGCGCGACGTACATACCGTCTTCCAATCCTATGCCTTGTTCCCACATATGAATGTGTTTGAAAATGTTGCCTTTCCACTTCGCTTGCGTAAAATTGATAAGA
>NZ_WMEE01000039.1:0-414 GCF_009709595.1 Microbacterium sp. ZXX196 | reverse complement strand
TCTGCTTTCATTATTTGTTCAACCTACAAAAGGTATTACTCATTGGGTTGATCAACTTCGTCGCGTTCCGTTGTATGCAATTCTTAGCGGTTTTGAACCCGGTGACACACCAGGTGTTGGAACATTTGAAGACTTTTTCAAACGTTTATGGGCCTTCGAAAGCCCGAATGTTATGCCGAAGGTCAAACCTAAAAAGAAAAAGTCAAAAAAGAAAAAGAAGCCTAAAAAGGGTGAAAAAGCTGAACCTAAGAATCCCGGAATTGTTCGTAAACTCGTTGATCGGGCAATGCGTTATGGTTCCAAACAAAAACAACTGCCAGGAGACCGATTATTTGAGTTTTTTCAATCCCAATTTTTAGCGGTTTCTACGAAACTTGGTCTTCTTGGGGATCCCGAAGCTCTAGGTGTAGTTGG
>NZ_WMEE01000390.1:0-250 GCF_009709595.1 Microbacterium sp. ZXX196 | reverse complement strand
ATAAAGGTTTAAATGAATGGAGGTGCAACTAAATGTCTCGTGTAGGTAAAAAACCAGTCGAAGTACCAGCAGGCGTTACAGTTACTATTGATAACAGTACTGTAACGGTTAAAGGTCCTAAAGGCGAATTAACTCGTACTTTTAACTCTGATATCGCAATCAACGTTGAAGAGAACGTAATTAACGTGACTCGTCCTTCAGATGCGAAGGAACATCGTGCATTGCACGGAACAACTCGCGCTTTGTTAGC
>NZ_WMEE01000389.1:0-250 GCF_009709595.1 Microbacterium sp. ZXX196 | reverse complement strand
AATGAGTTGGTGGTTTACTACCAACCCAAAATCAACTTTCACGATCAGAAAATTTATGGTTTTGAGGCGTTGGTACGTTGGAACCACCCAAGCAAAGGCATTGTGCCGCCAGGTCTCTTCATTCCGATGGCAGAAAAAACCAGCTTAATTTCAGACATTGGCCGCATTGTAATTTTACAAACCGCAAAGCAAATCAAAGAATGGAATAAATTGGGTTTTGATAATATCTGCGTCTCGGTCAATGTGGTTG
>NZ_WMEE01000388.1:0-251 GCF_009709595.1 Microbacterium sp. ZXX196 | reverse complement strand
CCAAAAATGGACGAACAACAAATGTATCGAGAAGCACACCGATTGCAGTAATTGTTCCGAAATGGACTAATATTTGAATCGGTAATGTTGTTAATACCATAAAGGTGGCTGCAAGGATAACTCCTGCTGAGGTATTACCTCCCCCAGATTCGGCGACTCCTTCTTAATCGCTTGGGTAAGCGGCATTTCCTTGCTCTTCTTCCAAATGCTCGAAATCATGAAAATATTATAATCTTCTCCAAGTGCGACAA
>NZ_WMEE01000387.1:0-251 GCF_009709595.1 Microbacterium sp. ZXX196 | reverse complement strand
CTGGGCGGTTCCGGACCGAGTTCAGCTCGCCAGATGCCGAGGCTACGGCTATCGCCGTCTCGTCTAAGCACGCCATCGCCACGGGAGGCTCCGACGGGGTGATCCGGTTGTGGAGGTTCGGGCGTGAAACTGATGCATCCGGCGCGGACACGCCCATCGTGCCAACGGCGCACTTCCTGCAAGCGCTGGCCGGACACACGAAGGAGGTGTCCTCCCTGGCATTCAGCCGCACTGGGGCGGCCCTGGCCTCC
>NZ_WMEE01000386.1:0-251 GCF_009709595.1 Microbacterium sp. ZXX196 | reverse complement strand
GATTTAGGTGCGCCAACAATGAAGACTAGTTTTGATTCGTTAGACCAAAAGGTTATTGAATATAAAGATAGTCAATTCGATGCAAATGGTGAATTTCTATATGACTTTAACATTCAGTTAAATGATCCTGAAACGGAACAAGCAAGTCAGCTAGGTTTACCAGTCAATCAATCAAGTAATTCAGTTGTTTCGTTTTATAACAGTCCATTTCCTGCGAATCCAATTAAAACAGATGAGAACGGAAATTACTC
>NZ_WMEE01000385.1:0-251 GCF_009709595.1 Microbacterium sp. ZXX196 | reverse complement strand
GTATTTAACAGATACTTATAAAAGCTATAAAGAAAAATATGATACAGCAAAGTACTACTATAATACGTACTATAAATACAAAGGTGCGATTGATCAAACAGTATTAACAGTACTAGGTAGTGGTTCTAAATCTTACATCCAACCATTGAAAGTTGATGATAAAAACGGCTACTTAGCTAAATCATATGCACAAGTAAGAAACTATGTAACTGAGTCAATCAATACTGGTAAAGTATTATATACTTTCTACC
>NZ_WMEE01000384.1:0-251 GCF_009709595.1 Microbacterium sp. ZXX196 | reverse complement strand
GCTCTGCTGTTCCAGCGCGATGTCCCGGCCGCCCCGCCACAGGTTGCCCAGTTTGGCGGACCATTCGATGACCTGATGCCAGACGCTGTCGCCGTCGTACTGGAAATAGGCCGGCGCCGACACCGAGAAGGTGATGGGACGTCCGGTGGCCAACAGCGCCCGGCTCTGCTGCTCGTACACGTCGCGGTAGCTCTGCTCCTTGGTACGGCCTGCCGGCCGGGGTACATTGCAGCCGTCCGCCTTGAGGTAGT
>NZ_WMEE01000383.1:0-251 GCF_009709595.1 Microbacterium sp. ZXX196 | reverse complement strand
AAAGGGCGCACGCACGCTATCCCCAATTTGCATCACAAACTTGTGGCGCGCCAAATCCTCGGCCGATTGTGGTTTTCCATGCGCTGCAAAATACGCGGGGCTGCCGTGTATCGCGTTTCGAAACCTTCCCAACGGAATCACAATGTTATCTGGTTCATCTGGCATCTTGCCCAAACGGATCGCCAAATGCGCTTCGCCATATTCAAGCTTAAACACGCGTTCATCCGATAAAATGCGCAAGTTAATATCGG
>NZ_WMEE01000382.1:0-251 GCF_009709595.1 Microbacterium sp. ZXX196 | reverse complement strand
ATTTCAGACCCACCTTGCATATCAAGAACCTTGGAATAATCTCCTGCAATCAAATCTTTAACCTTTTGATTGATTTGCTTCAACTGAATATTATCACGTCTATTTTCCAGTAATAAGAGGGTCACAACAAGGATGAAACCTAACAAAATCAGGATAAAGATAAAATCTCTGGTAAAAATGGTTTGTTTCAGTAAATCAAGCATTATTTCTCATGTAATACCCTACACCACGGCGCGTCAAGATATACTCTG
>NZ_WMEE01000381.1:0-252 GCF_009709595.1 Microbacterium sp. ZXX196 | reverse complement strand
TCTACCTGGCCGCCGTGATCGACTGGTTCAGCCGCAAGGTCTTGGCGTGGAAGCTGTCGATCACGCTATCCGCGGACTTCTGTATCGAAGCGCTGGAGGAAGCACTCGCCCGCCACGGGCGGCCGGAGATTTTCAACAGTGACCAAGGTTCGCAGTTCACCAGCGCCGAGTTCATCAAGGTGCTGAAGGCGGCCGAGATCGCCATCAGCATGGACGGCAAGGGCGCCTGGCGCGACAACGTCTTCGTCGAGC
>NZ_WMEE01000003.1:0-351253 GCF_009709595.1 Microbacterium sp. ZXX196 | reverse complement strand
GCTCGACGTGGGCGCCGACTTCGCCCGCGCCGGCGCCGTGGACGTCGCCCTCGCGGTGACGGACGAGGCGGCCTCGGCCGTGCCGTCGGCGGGCCAGGCCGGCCCGATCCGCCTCTACCTGCGCGCGCTCTGGCGCGAGCGGGCGGGCGACGCCGCGGGCGCGGTCGAGGAGCGCCGGGCCGCGCGCGCGGCCGACACCGCGCTGGCGTTCCCTGCCGGGCTCGACCAGCACGACGCGCTCGTCGCGGCCCTCGCCGCCGACCCCGACGACGCGGTCGCCGGCGCGCTCTACGGCATGTGGCTGCTGGACGCCGGGCGGATCCGCGACGCGGCCCGGGCGCTCGAGCGCGCGTGCGCGCGCACGGCGGATCCGATCGCCTGGCGCAACCTCGCCGTGGCGCGGGCGCTGTCGGGGGAGCCCGCGTCCGCCGACGCCGCGTTCGCGCGGGCCCTCGCGGCTCGGCCCGACGCGCGCCTCGTGTTCGAGCGGGACGTGCTCGCCGCGGCCGAGGGGGCGGATCCCGCCCTCCGCCTCGCGCGGTTGGAGGAGTTCCCGGGTGCGCTGGGTGCGCGGGACGACCTCGCGCTGCGCCACGTCGAGCTCCTGCTCGCGGCCGGCCGCCTCGACGAGGCGGAGGAGATCCTCGCCTCCCGCCGGTTCCGCCCCTTCGAGGGCGGCGAGGGGCGCGCGATCGCGGCCTTCGACCGGGCCCAGTGCGACCGGGCGGCACGCACGACGGATCCGTCCGCGGACGCGCGCCTCCTCGCGGCCGGGCTCGTCCCGCCCGCCTCGCTCGGCGAGGGCCGGCACCCGGCGGCGCGCCCCGTCGAGCGCCTCGTGCGGTGGGGCGACGCGCTCGCCACGGCGGGCGAGCCGGGCGCGGCGGACGCCTGGCGGCGCGCCGTGGCGCCGGATCCGCTCGCCGTCGGGGAGCGCACCGCGGGCGAGCACACGTTCTGGGAGGGGATCGCGCACCTTCGGCTCGGCGACCCCGACGCCGCGGCCGCCGCCTGGGGGCGCCTCGCCGAGCGCGCCGAGGACCTGCGGCGCGCGGGCGACGCGGTCTCCTACTTCGAGACCTCGCACCCCGAGCTCGCGCCGTTCCCCTCCGACACCGCGCCCGCCCGGGCTCGGGAGGCGGACGCCCTCGACGCGCTCGCCGCGCGCGGCCGGGCGGCGCGCTGAGGTGCCCCGGGCGCGCCCGGTTGACGCGGGCTGCGCGGGCGGTCAGGCTGGCGCCACGCAACGGTCGGGGAGGCGCACGATGACATCGACCGGAGCAGGAGACGCGTGGCGGCCGTGGGTCGTCCTCGTCAGCTCGATCCTCGCGATCGCCGCGGCGTTCGTCGGATCCGGCGTGATCGTCGGCACGCCGATCCAGGACGCGGCGGGCGGGTTCCTCGACTCGGACTCGACGCTCCTCGCCCCCGGCACGGGCGCGTTCCGGATCTGGAGCGTGATCTACACCGGCATGCTCGCGTACGCGGTCTGGCAGGCGCTCCCCGCGCAGCGGACGGATCCGCGCCACCGCGCCCTGGGCTGGTGGGTCACCGCCTCCCTCGTCCTGAATGCCGTGTGGATCCTCGTCGTCCAGGCGGGCCTGCTCGCCCTCAGCCTCGTCGTCATCGCGGCGCTCGTCGCGGTGCTCGGCCGCTCGTTCCAGATCCTGCGCCGGTCCGCGCCGCGCGGTCTCGTCGACACGATCGTCACCGACGGGGCGATCGGCCTCTACCTCGGCTGGGTCATGATCGCGACGGTCGCGAACGCCACCGCCGTCCTCGTCGCGGCGGGCTTTGCGGGCTTCGGCCTCGCCCCGGAGGTGTGGGCCGTCGCGGTCCTCGCGGTGGCCGCCGCGCTCGGCGTACTGCTGGCGGTCCGCGGCCAGGGCCGACTCGCCCCGGCGATCTCGCTCAGCTGGGGGATCGCGTGGATCGCCGTCGCGCGCCTCACGGACGAGCCAGCCTCGGACGTGACGGGCGTCGCGGCGATCGTCGCGTCCGCCGTGGTGGTGGGGATGACACTCGCGGCGCGCGGCGTCGCGGTGGCGCGGGCGTTCGGCGTTCGCCCGACTTGACGGGTGGGATACCCCTGGGGGTATAGTGGGGCACACGCTTTCGATACCCCTAGGGGTATTCCCCGACGAAAGAGGATCCCTCATGTGCCGACCGGCGACCTGCCGCACCTGCGGAAAGACGACCTGGGCGGGCTGCGGCCAGCACGTCGCGCAGGTCAAGCGCACCGTGCCCTCCCGCGAGTGGTGCGGCGGCTCCCACACGCAGGCCGAGATTGACGCGGCCCGGGCCGAGCGAGGAGGCTTCATCTCGCGCCTGTTCGGGCGCTAATCGCGAAAGGACGATGGACGATGGCCACGACGAACCTGACGACCGCGGACTTCTCCGAGACGGTCGGCGAGGGCACGGTCCTCGTGGACTTCTGGGCCGAATGGTGCGGTCCGTGCCGCTCGTTCGCGCCCGTGTACGAGCAGGCCTCCGAGAAGAACCCCGACATTGTCTTCGGCAAGGTCGACACCGAGGCCGAGCAGCAGCTCGCGGGCCAGTTCGGGATCACGTCGATCCCGACTCTCATGGTCTTCCGCGACGGCATCCTCGTGTACGCCCAGCCGGGGGCCCTCCCCGCGCCGCAGCTGGACCAGCTGATCCAGGGCGCGCGCGACCTCGACATGGACGACGTGCGCCGGCAAATCGCCGAGCGCGACGCCGCGCAGACCCCCTGAACCCTTCGAAAGGATCCCCTATGTGCGCACGAATTTCCTGCTCCACCTGCGGTAAGGCCACCTGGACCGGCTGCGGCCAGCACGTCGAGGAGGCCCTCGCGGGCGTCCCCGCCGCCGAGCGCTGCACCTGCGCCTGACGCCCCGCGCGAAGCGCCCTCGACCCCTCGGGTCGGGGGCGCTCTTCTCTGCCCGCCGGGCCCGTGGCGCGGCGAGGGCGCGATGCCGCGCGCCGCCGTCTGTCAGGATGGCGCCATGCGATGGATCCTCGCGGCGCTGGCGCTCGGCGCGGCGGCCACGCTCAGCGGCTGCCAGGGCGCGAACGCGGGATCCGCCGCGATCGAGGTCGCCGCGCCCGCGGGCCTTGCCTGCGGGTAGCGGCGCGCGCCCTACGCGCCGGCGATCTCCGCGCGGCGCGGCGGATTCGCGCCGGCGCGCGACACGGTGATCGCGGCGCACGAGAGCGCGAGACCGAGGGCCGCCTCGAGCGCCCGATCGTCCACCCGCGCGGACGATTCCGTCACACCCGCCTCGACAAGGCCGGCGATCAGCCCGGACATGAACGCGTCGCCCGCGCCGATCGTGTCGGCGACCGCGGCGGGGAGCGCGGGGAGGTCCACGATGTCCGTCGTGTCCCGCCGCGCCGCGACCACCCCGTCGGCGCCGCGCGTGACGACGGCGAGGGCGGCGCCCCCGTCCGCGATGCGGCGGGCGACGTCCGCCGGATCCTCGCCCGGCCAGAGCCAGGCCGCGTCCTCGTCGCTGAGCTTCACGACGTGGGCCGCGGTCAGGAAGGCCTGCACCTGCCGCAGCGTGCGCCGGGTGTGCGGCACGAGCGCGGGGCGGATGTTCGGGTCGAAGGTGCGGAGGGTTTCGGGCGGCGCCTCCGCGAACAGCGCGCGCACCGCCTCGGCGCCGGGGGAGAGGACGGCCGCGAGGGATCCGGTGTGGAGGGCTCCCGCCGCGGCCGCGGGAAGCGTGCCGACGCGCCCGTCGATGTCGAAGGCGTAGGTGGCGGATCCGTCCTCGGCGAGCGTCGCCTCGGCCGTGGAGGTGCGCGCGCCCGGATCCACGCTGCCCTCGGAGAGCGCGACGCCGCTGTCGTCGAGGTGCGCGCGCACGAGCGCGCCCCGCGGATCCGTCCCGAGGTGCGTCGCAAGGGTCGTCGCGAGGCCCAGGCGGGCGAGACCCACGGCGACGTTGAGGGGCGATCCGCCCGGCGTCTCGCGCCCATCGACGATGTCGACCAGCGCCTCCCCGACCACGAGGCAGTGCGTGTCGGCCACGATGAGCTCCGTCCTGCGCGCCCTCGCCGTCGAGGCCCCGCGGTACGAGCGTAGTGCGGGCGGCGGCGGGGTGCGACGGATCGACAAGAGTCAGCGCTCGCCGTACAGTTCATCGGGTGCTGACCATTGCTTCCCGCCTCGACGCGATGAACCGCCTCGGCCGCGCGATGGCCGACCCGACGCGCTCGCGGATCCTCCTGACGCTCATCGACGGGCCGGGGTACCCCGCGGAGCTGTCGCGCGAGCTCGGCCTGACGCGCCCGAACGTGTCCAACCACCTGGCGTGTCTGCGCGCGTGCGGCATCGTCGTCGCCGAGCCTGAGGGACGGCAGACCCGCTACGAGATCGCGGATCCGCACCTCACCGCGGCGCTCGGCGCACTCGTCGACGTGACGCTGGCGGTGGACGAGAGCGCCCCGTGCATCGATCCGCGCTGCGCGGTGCCCGGCTGCTGCGACGCGGGGGAGGGGGCGTGACCGCGCCGGCGCTTGCCGTCGCGCGGCGCGACGTGCTGCGCCGGCGGATCCGCATCGTCGTGGCGATCACGATCGTCTGGAACGTGATCGAGGCGATCGTCGCGCTGGCTGCTGGTGCCGCTGCCTCGTCGGCCGCGCTCGTCGGGTTCGGCCTGGACTCCGTCGTCGAGGTGCTCTCCGCCGCCGCGGTCGCGTGGCAGTTCGCCGCGCCCGACCCCGAGAAGCGCGAGAAGGTCGCGCTCCGGGTCATTGCGGTGTCGTTCTTCGGCCTCGCCGCGTACGTGACGGTGGACGCGGTGGCGTCGTTGGTCGGGCTGCGCGCGGCGGAGCATTCCCCGGTCGGCATCGCGATCGCGGCGGCGAGCCTTGTCGTGATGCCGTTCCTCAGCTGGTTCGAGCGCCGGACCGGGCGGGAGCTGGGGTCGGCGTCCGCGGTCGCGGACTCGAAGCAGACGCTGATCTGCACCTACCTCTCGGCGGCGCTCCTCGTGGGGCTGCTGCTCAACGCGCTGCTCGGCTGGGCCTGGGCCGACGCGGTGGCGGCGCTCGCGATCGCGGTGTTCGCCGTGCGCGAGGGCGTCGAGGCGTGGCGCGGCGACGCGTGCTGCGCCACCCCGGTCGGCGCGCTGACGGGGAAGGCGGATCCGTCCGCGTGCGAGGACGGCTGCTGCGCCAGCGGGCGCTGACGCGTCCTTCGGTATGCGGGGCGGGCGGCAACGACGAAACCCCCGCGATCCCAGTGTTTCCAAGGGTTCTGCGGGGGTTTCGGATGGCGGTGACGGTGGGATTTGAACCCACGGTAGGGGGTTACCCTACACAACATTTCGAGTGTTGCACCTTCGGCCGCTCGGACACGTCACCGAGATCGAGTTTACGGATAGGTGACGCGGCCGCCAAATCCGACGGCTGGGGATCCGCTGGCAGCCTCAGTCTCGCCGCGCGCGGAGGAACGCCGCGATCTCCTCGGTGCGCGCGCGGTCGATCGGGAGCGCGGATCCGTCGACGCGCGAGATCGGAACCGCGCCGCGCACGCTCGACGCGAGCCACGCGGCGTCCGCCGAGGCCAGGTCCGCGCGGGTGAGCCGGGCGTAGGTGGTCTCGAGCCCCGCGGCCTCCGCCCAGCGGAACATCGCCCGCTGCGTCGTGCCGTGCAGGGCGCCGAGGCGCGGATCCGGGGTCACGAGGGCGGATCCGCGCAGCACGACGAGCGAGGAGGTGGGCGCCTCGAGGAGGAGGCCGTCGCTCGTCGCCCACAGCATGTCGCCCGCGCCGCGGCGGTGCGCCTCCCGGATCGCCGCCATGTTCTGCGCGTAGGACAGGGTCTTCGCGCCGATGAGCGCCCACGGCTCGCGCTCCGCGTAGTCGCTCGCGAACCCCCGGTCGGCCGTGACGACCGCGATCCCCTCGGCGCGGAGCGGCGCGGTGTCGGCCGCGTCGGCGAGCACCGCCCACGCGGACGGCGCCGCGCGATCCATCCCGCCCCGCGTCACGACGAGCTTCAGCCACGCGTCGCCCGTGGCGCGAGCGGCGATCTTGCGGCAGATCTCGGCGAGGGCGGGTAGATCCGGAGCCGGCAGCTCCAGCATCGCGAGGCTGTCGCGCAGGCGCTCGAGGTGATCCCGGACGGCCTGGGGCGCGCCGCCCACGACGCCGAAGGTCTCAAAGGCGCCGTCCCCGCGTTCGGCCGCCGCGTCCATGACGGAGATCGTCGGCGCGTCGACCGGCTGCGCGACGAGGTCCGGGGCGGCGGACCCGGCGGCGGGATACGGGAAGCGGAACGTGACGGCGGCCATGGGGCTCCTTCGTGAGGGGTGACGCCAGCATGGCCCACGCGCCTGAGGCCCCCGACGAAGCGGGGGCCTCAGGCGCGTCGCGGTCGGCTCAGATGTCCTCGCCCTCGGCCGGCGCGCCGTTGCGCTCAAACCAGACGGGGCGGCCGTCGAACAGGTCGGCGTCGGTGTCGTAGATGGTCTCGTTCACGATCTCTCCTTCGTTGGATGAGTGCGGATCCGTGCGGCTCGGCGGCCCCGGCCCCGGCGGCCGGGGCGGGGTCCTCCGTGACCCGCACCACGATCATGTCGCGGTGCGGGGGAGTGGCGGGAGGCGGATCCGCGAGAAAGATTCGCGGAACTTGCGAAAAAGCGGGCCTCTGGGCGCCGATGGTATCGCCGCCCAGAGGCCCGTCGGGGACCATTTGCGATTCGGGAGCGTCAGCGCCCCTCGCGCGGGGCGATCTCGTCGACGAGGGCCTCGACGCGCGCGCGGATCTCGTCCCGGATGGGGCGCACGGCGTCGAGGCCCTGGCCGGCGGGGTCGTCGAGCTCCCAGTCCTCGTAGCGCTTGCCCGGGAAGATTGGGCAGGCGTCGCCGCAGCCCATCGTGATGACGACGTCCGACTCGCGCACCGCGTCGGTCGTGAGCACCTTCGGCGTGCGGCCCGCGATGTCGATGCCCACCTCGCTCATCGCCTCGACGGCGACGGGGTTGATCGCGTCCTTGGGCGCGCTGCCGGCGGAGAGGACCTCGACGCGATCGCCCGCGAGGTGCTCGAGCCATCCGGCCGCCATCTGCGAGCGGCCTGCGTTGTGGACGCAGACGAACAGGACGGTGGGGGTGTCGGTCATGTATTGAAGAGTATCAATATCGACTAGCGTCAATGTATGGTGTCATCGCTTCCCGTGATCGCGCCCGCCGACGCCGGCGCGACCTGTTGCTCCTCGCTTGTGCGGGATCCGCTCTGCGCCGAGGACGCCGTTCACCTGGCCCGGCGGCTCAAGGCGCTCGCCGACCCGACGCGCCTGCGGCTGATCTCGATCGTCGCGGCCTCCGCGGGGCAAGAGGCGTGCGTGTGCGACCTCACGGATCCGGTCGGCCTCAGCCAGCCCACCGTGTCGCATCACCTCAAGGTGCTGGCGGAGGCCGGGTTCCTGTCCCGCTCGCAGCGCGGGACCTGGGCGTACTACGCGCTCGTGCCGGGCGCGCTCGAGAGCGTCCGCGCGGTGCTGGCGCCGTGACGGTCGCGACCCCGGACGCGCCCGCGGTGCAGCCAGACGCCCTCTCCCTGCCGCGCGAGGCGACGGCCGAGTTCGTCGGATCCGCCCTGTTGGCGGCGATCGTCATCGGATCCGGGATCATGGCCTCCCGCCTGTCCGTTGACCCCGGGCTGCAGCTACTGGAGAACGCCCTCGCCACCGCGCTCGGGGTCGGCGTGCTCATCGCGATGTTCGCGCCGGCCTCGGGCGCGCACTTCAACCCGGTCGTCACGCTCGCCGACGCGTCGCTCGGCTCGCGGAGCTGGCGGCAGGTGGCGGCCTACGTGCCCGCCCAGATCGCGGGATGCGTCGCCGGCGCCGTGCTGGCGAACGCGATGTTCGGGCTGCCCGCCGTGTCGTGGGCGTCGACGGATCGCGTGGCGCCGGGGAACCTCCTCAGCGAGGGCGTCGCGACCGCGGGGCTCGTCGCGGTGATCTTCCTGCTCGTGCGCACGGGCCGCGGCGCGCTCGCGGCGCCCGCCGTCGGGGCCTACATCGGTGCGGCGTACTGGTTCACGGCGTCGACGAGCTTCGCGAATCCCGCGATCACGATCGGCCGCATGTTCAGCGACACCTTCGCGGGGATCGCGCCCGGATCCGTCCTGCCCTTCCTCGCGGCGCAGGTGCTCGGCGCCGCGCTGGGCCTCGGCCTGGCCGTGTGGCTCGCGCCGCGCCGCGCCTAAGCGCGCTCCCGCGACACGACGAAGGGCCGCCCCGGCGGGACGGCCCTTCGTCGTGTGCGGTCAGTAGCGCAGGTCGAACCGGTCGTTCTCCATGACCTTGACCCATGCGGCGACGAAGTCGCGCACGAACTTCTCGCCCGCGTCGTCCGAGGCGTACACCTCGGCCAGCGCGCGCAGCTCGCTGTTCGAGCCGAACACGAGGTCCGCGCGGCTCGCCGTGCGGCCCGTGTTGCTCGTGAACGTCTGCTCGTCGGCCGCGGGCGTCCAGCTCACGCCGAGCTCGAGCAGGTTGACGAAGAAGTCGTTCGTGAGGGCGCCGGGGCGGTCGGTCAGGACGCCGAGGTCGGATCCGTCCCAGTTGTTGCCGAGGACGCGGAGGCCGCCGACGAGCGCCGTCATCTGCGGCGCGCTCACGCCCAGGTGGTTCGCGCGGTCGAGGAGCAGGTACTCGCTCGGGAGCTTCACGAAGCCGCTGTCGTAGTTGCGGAACCCGTCCGCGACCGGCTCCAGCCAGGCGAACTGCGTCAGATCGGTCTGCTCCTGCGTCGCGTCGACGCGGCCCGGGGTGAAGGGCACCTCGACCTCGATGCCGGCGGCCCCCGCCGCCTGCTCGACGCCCACGCCGCCCGCGAGCACCACGACGTCGGCGAAGCTCAGGCCCGACGCGTCGGCGATCTCCTCGAGCTTCGCGAGCACGGGGCGCAGCTCGTCGGGGCGGTTGACCTTCCAGCTCACCTGCGGCTCGAGGCGGATGCGCCCGCCGTTCGCGCCGCCGCGCTTATCGGAGCTGCGGAACGTCGCGGCGGCCTTCCACGCCGTCGAGACGAGCTGCGAGACCGAGAGGCCGGATGAGGCGATGAGTTCCTTCGCCGTGGCGATGGCCGCGTCGTCGGTCGCGGCGGTCGCGGCGGGCAGCGGATCCTGCCAGGCGAAGTCCTCGGCCGGGACTTCGGGTCCGAGGTAGCGCACCTTCGGTCCCATGTCGCGGTGGGTCAGCTTGAACCAGGCGCGCGCGAAGGCGTCGGTGAACGCCTTCTGGTCGTCGCGGAAGCGGCGCGAGATCGCGTCGAACTCCGGGTCCATGCGCAGCGCGAGGTCGGTCGTGAACATGCGCGGCTCGCGCTTGTCGTCCGAGTGGGCCATCGGCACCATGTCGGCGCCGCCGCCGTCCTTCGGGCGCCACTGCTGCGCGCCGGCGGGGGAGGAGAACAGCTCCCACTCGTAGGCGTAGAGGATGTGGAAGAACTCGTTGTCCCAGCGGGTGGGGTGGTACGTCCAGGTGACCTCGAGGCCCGAGGTCACGGCGTCGGCGCCCACTCCGGTGCCGTAGCCGTTCTTCCAGCCGAGGCCTTGCGCCTCGAGCGGCGCGGCCTCCGGGTCCGGGCCCAGCTTGTCGTCGGGGTGCGCGCCGTGCGCCTTGCCGAAGGTGTGGCCGCCCGCGATGAGCGCGACGGTCTCCTCGTTGTCCATGCCCATGCGGCGGAAGGTCTCGCGGATGTCGACGGCGGCCTTCAGCGGATCCGGCTCGCCGTTCGGGCCCTCCGGGTTGACGTAGATGAGGCCCATCTGGACGGCGGCGAGCGGCGCCTCGAGGTCGCGCTGACCCGTGTAGCGCTCGTCGTCGAGCCAGACCTTCTCGGGGCCCCAGTAGATGTCGTCGTCGGCCTCCCACACGTCGGCGCGGCCGCCGCCGAAGCCGAGCGTCGGAAAGCCCATCGTCTCGAGCGCGACGTTGCCGGCGAGGATCATGAGGTCGGCCCAGGAGATCTTCTGGCCGTACTTCTTCTTGACGGGCCACAGCAGGCGGCGCGCCTTGTCGAGGCTGACGTTGTCGGGCCACGAGTTCAGCGGCGCGAACCGCTGCTGGCCGGCGCCGGCGCCGCCGCGGCCGTCGTGCGAGCGGTAGGTGCCCGCGGAGTGCCACGCCATGCGGATCATGAACGGGCCGTAGTGGCCGAAGTCGGCGGGCCAGAACGCGTGCGACGTCGTCATGACCTCGGCGAGGTCGGCCTTCACTGCGGCGAGGTCGACGCTCTGGAACGCCGCGGTGTAGTCGAACTCCTCGCCCAGCGGGTTCGCGACGGCGGGGTTCTTCGCGAGGATCTTGAGGTTGAGCTTGTTCGGCCACCACTCGCTGTTGGCGCTACCCATCGTGGGGTGGATCCGGGGGCTCTCCTGCGGCTCGTCCTGGCTGAAGTGTCCCGCGACGGTCGTCGGCTCGTGGGCCTCGGGGTCGCCGGATCCGTATCCGAAGGGACAGGTGCCGTTGCTGTCGGTCATGCTCGCCTTTCGACGCAAAAATCGGGGCGGGGTTCACCCAAAGAATTGAATGACTCAAATGTAGCGCACGCGGCGGGCGAGCGCGAAGCCAAGGATGCGGCGTGTGTCGCACCCTGCCACCGACCCCCGACATCGCGCTTTCGTAGGGTGGGGGCATGGACGATCTGCCCGCGCTGCTCGACGAGGCGCGCGCCCGGCTCGACGGGGTCCCGCGCGTGCGCCTGGGCCTCGGGCGCGAGGCGCGGCGGCTGGCGCGGGTCTTCGGCGGGCGCCCCGTCGTCGAGCCCGTCGCGTCCGCCTGGCATCTCGGCGTACTGCTCGTCGGAGACGAGAAGCTCTGGGCCACGGGCGACATCGTGCGGGCGGCGGAGGAGGTGCGCCGCGGCTACACGGCCGAGTCGCAGCGCGTGCGGGCGTCGATCCGGGCGATGGCGTTTCGGGGCGGGTTCGCCGAGGGCGAGGTGTGCCACATCGACTGGCGCGAGCTCGACGTCGCGGCCATCGCGCGGGGCGGATCCGCGGATCCGCTGTCCTGGGACGCGGGTCGACTCCTCGTCGCCTGGTCGCCCGCGGGCTTCCGCACCCCGCTCGCGGCGTACCTGGACGAGCGGATCCGCCTCGCCGGCGGCTCCTGAGCACATTGCGCCGCCGCGCCCGGGAGGGCGCGCCCCCGCGAGGCACTTCTGACATGTCGGTGGTTCTTGCGTACCCTTTTGACACGGTCCGCGTTCGCGGCGCCGGCGAACGCGCCACCCGGGGGAGAGATGACGACAGCGCCCGCAATTCCCGAGCGCGAGCAGTGGACGGGGCAGGTGGGGTTCATCCTGTCCGCCATCGGGTCCGCCGTCGGCCTCGGCAACATCTGGCGCTTCCCCGGCGTCGCGTACGAGTCGGGCGGGGGCGCGTTCCTCATCCCGTATCTCGTCGCCCTCGTGACGGCGGGGATCCCGATCCTCTTCCTCGACTACGCGATCGGCCACCGGTTCCGCGGATCCGCCCCGCTCGCCCTCCGGCGCCTCGCGGGCAAGCTCGGCGAGGGGCTCGGGTGGTTTCAGGTCGCGATCACCGCCGTGATCGGCCTCTATTACACGGCCGTGCTCGCCTGGGCGGCGAGCTACTTCGTGTTCTCGTGGGACCTCAGGTGGGGCGACGACCCGACGGGGTTCTTCGTGGGCGACTATCTCGGCGTCGCCGCCGAGCCGTTCACGCTCGACGTCGTCCCGAGCGTCATGATCCCGCTCGTCGTGATGTGGATCGTGACGCTGTGGATCCTCGGCGCCGGCGTCGTGCGCGGCATCCAGCGCGCGAACGTCGTCATCATTCCGCTCCTCGTGGTCGCCTTCCTCGTCCTCGTGATCCGCGCACTGTTCCTCCCGGGCGCGATCGACGGGCTCAACGAGTTCTTCACGCCGGACTTCGCCGCGCTCGCGGATCCGAGCGTGTGGATCGCGGCGTACAGCCAGATCTTCTTCTCGCTGTCGGTGGCCTTCGGCATCATGATCACCTACGCGTCGTACCGCAAGCGGCGCTCGAACCTCACGGGCGCGGGGCTCGTGGTCGCCTTCGGCAACTCCTCGTTCGAGCTGCTCGCGGGCATCGCCGTGTTCTCGACGCTCGGTTTCTTCGCGTTCCAGCAGGGCGTCGCGATCGGCGACCTGGAGGGCCTGACCGGCGTGGGCCTCGCTTTCATGACCTTCCCCGCGATCGTCTCCGAGATCCCGGGCGGCGAGTGGGTCGGGTCGCTCTTCTTCGGATCGCTGACGCTCGCGGGGCTGACCTCGCTCATCTCCGTGCTCGAGGTCGTTATCGCGGCGATGCGCGACAAGTTCGACCTGACGCGCGCGCAGGCGGTCTACGGCATCGGCGGCGTCATCGCGGCGCTGTCGCTCGTGCTGTTCGGCACCACGTCGGGGCTGACTGCGCTCGACACGATCGACAACTGGGCCAACAACATCGGCATCGTCTCCTCGGCGATCGCCATGACGATCATCGTCGTGTGGGTCCGGCGCTCAGGCGGCGAGCTGGCTCGCCATCTGAGCGCTGTCTCGACGTTCCGCGTCGGCCCGACGTGGCTCGCGTTCACAGGCATCCTCGCGCCGGCGGTGCTCGCGTACATGCTCGTGACGAAGATCATCGATCTCGTCCTCAACGGTTACGGGGGCTACCCCGGCTGGTACCTCGGCGTCGCCGGGTGGGGCGCCGTCGGCATCATGGTGGTCGCGGCCTTCGTGCTCCCGCAGCTGCGCTGGCGCCGGGATCCGGATCACTTCGAGGCGTGGCCGAGCGCCGGGCAGCTCGCGCGGAAGGGGGGCGCCCGATGAGCGCCATCGCGATCGTCTTCTTCGTGATCGCCGCCGTGCTCGTGTGGGGCGGGCTCGTCGCGGCCGTGCTGGCCCTCGCCGCGCGGCCGGAGGTCGCGTCGTACCCCGAGGGCGGGGAGCAGGACGGGCCGGGAGCTTCTTAGCGCGACGAGCGCGCGGTCCGGCCGCGGGTGATCGCAACGAACGCCTGCACGTCGTCGTCGTCGCACGCGCGGAGCCACGCGAGCACCACGGCGGATCCGTCCACGCCCTCGAGCGGGCGGAACGTCGCGTCGCGGCGGTGGTGCAGGCGCGCGAGCGACATCGGCATCACCGCGATCCCGACGCCGGAGGCCGCGGTCGCGACGGCGTCCTCCGTGGTCGGCAGCGGCGCGAATGCGGCCGGGGTCGTCGGGAGGCCGGCGGGCTCGAACGCCTCGTCGCGGGAGCGGATGAGCACCTCGCCGGCGAGGTCGGACGCGACGAGCGTGTCGGCGGCGGCGAGGGACGACTCGGCGGACATCACGACCACCGGCACCTCGTCGTAGAGGCGCACGACGTGCAGGTCGTCCTCCGCGAGCGGCCCCCGGCAGATGCACGCGTCCACGCGCCGGTCGCGGAGGGCCGCCACCTGATCGACGAGCGCCACGGACTCCAGCACGAGGCGCTGCTGCGGGCGTTGTTCGCGCCACCGTTCGATCCACTTGCCCGGGGTCGCGCCCGGGATCGCGCCGAGACGGAAGGGCGCGGGCGCGGGCGCGGGGCGCGGGGCCGTATCGCGGGCGGGCGCCACGCGCTGCTGCCGCCTGCCGGGGGGATTCCTGCGCGCCATCACCCCAGCCTACGGTCGTGACGAGGCGTGACGTGCGCGCGCGGCGTCGGAGGTCCCCGTTACGCTCGCGGGAGGAGAGGAATTCGATGCCGCACTTCGATCTGCCGCTCGCCGCGCTGCGCGAGCACCGTTCCACCGTTCAGGCGCCCGACGACTTCGCGGAGTTCTGGGCCAGTACCCTCGAGGGCGCCCGCGCCGCCGGGGGCGAGACCTACGCGCGGCCGGTGGACAACGGGCTCGCGCTCGTCGAGACCCACGACGTCACGTTCGCGGGGTTCGCGGGCGACCCGATCTCCGCCTGGCTCCACGTCCCGGCCGGGCGCGAGCCGGCCGGCGTCGTCGTGGAGTTCCTCGGATACTCGGGCGGGCGCGGCTACGCGCACCAGCAGTCGGAGTGGGTGCTCGCCGGGTACGCGCACCTGCTGGTCGACACGCGCGGTCAGGGTTACGCGCACGGCAAGCCGGGCGCGACGGCGGATCCGCACGGATCCGATCCCGCCGCCCCCGGGCACCTCACCCGCGGCATCTCCTCGCCGGAGACGCACTACTACCGCCGCGTGTTCACCGACGCGGCGCGCGCGGTCGACGTCGCGCACGAGCTCATGCCCGGCCTCCCCGTCGTCGTGGCGGGGATCAGCCAGGGCGGCGGGATCGCGATCGCCGCGGCCGCTCTGGGGGAGGGCGTCGCGGCGGCGCTCGTGGACGTGCCGTTCCTCTGCGACTTCCCGCGGGCCACGTCGATCACCGACCGCGCGCCCTACGCCGAGATCGTCACTTATCTCGCCGCGCACCGCGACCGCGTCGACGACGTGTTCCGCACGCTGAGCTACGTCGACGGGGTGAACCTGGCGCGCTTGGCGGATGTGCCCGCGCTGTTTTCGGTCGGTCTCATGGACGCGACGTGCCCGCCGTCGACGGTGTTCGGCGCGTACGACGCGTGGGCCGGCGCCGACAAGGACATCGCGGTGTACCCCTACAACGATCACGAGGGCGGCGGCCCGCTGCACCGCCGGGTGCAGCTCGACTGGCTGCGCGATCGCCTGTCTGCATGATGACGCCGCCCGCCCCGTGTGGGGCGGGCGGCGGGGAAAAATCGGTCAGGCGGCCAATCGGAAGCCGCGCAGGTCGGTCGCGACGCGTTCGCCATCGCGAATGCTCTCGTCGTCCCCGATGAGGGATCCGCCCGCGATCTGGGCCCCGGACCCGACGTGCACGCGCACGCCGATCTTGGCCTTCGCGCCGATGGCCGCGTCGGGGCCGATGTGCGCGTTCGCGTCGATGACGGCGCCCTGGCCGATCACGGCGCCCGGTTCGATCCAGGCCCCGGCGCCGATGCGCGCGCCGTCGAGCACCCGTGCGCGGGGCTCGATGTACGCCCCCGCCTCGACGCGCGCCGTCGCGGCGACCTTCGCGCCGTGCGCGACGAGCCCGCGGCCGTTCGCGTGCTTGCGGTAACGCAGCACGTCTCCGTCATCGCTTTCAATGTCGACGTAGTTCTTACCCACAGTGCCCTTCCGCGTTGTTCGGTTTCTGGTCGGACATCGGGGACAACCGCGATGTTTCTGCAGTTATTCCCGCGAATGGAATACGGCCATCGTGCGCGCGTCGATGAGGCGCCGGCTGGAGGGAACCTATGCCCCGCCTGTGAGCGGAGGACCCGCGCGCGGCGCGGCGGCGGCGGCGCACGTCGCGGGGGGCCGCGAATGTCGGGGGCCCGCGCTACCGTCGGCGTGTGCCCAGGACATCGCTCTCCGCCCCCGAGGCCCGCCGGATCGCGCTCGCCGCGCAGGGTCTCGGATCCGCGCGCGCGACGGATCCGGGGCCGCGGTCGATCGCCGCGACCATTCGCCGAATGGGCGTGCTCCAGATCGACTCGGTTAACGTGTTCGCCCGCTCGCACTATCTGCCGCTCTACTCGCGTCTCGGCGCGTACGAGCCGGCCGCGCTGGACCGCCTCGTGATGCGGCGCGCGACGCCCGCGCGCCCGGCGCGCTTTGTCGAGTACCTCGCGCACGAGGCCGCGTTCATGCCGGTCGAGGACTGGCCGCTCTGGGGGTTTCGGCGACGCGAGGTGCGCGATCGCGCGGGGCGCTGGGGCGGCTGGGCGGCCGATCCGGGCAACGCGAGCGTCGTCGACCGCGTCCGGGCCGAGCTCGCCGACCGCGGCCCGCTGCGGCCCGCCGAGGTCGAATCGGTCGGCCGCGCGGCGCGTGGCGGTCCGTGGTGGGACTGGGATCACGTCAAGCGCGCGTTGGAGTTCCTCTGGGCATCGGGCGAGGTGGCGATCGCGGGAAGGCAGGGCTTCGAGCGCGTGTACGCGCTCGCCGAGCAGGTGCTACCGAGCGAGGTCATCGGGCGCGACGCACCGTACGACGTGTCCGTGCGCGAGCTGGTGCTCCGCGCGGCCCGGGCCTCGGGCGTCGCGACGATCGCCGACCTGAACGACTACTTCCGCCTTCGCGACCAGCGCGCCGTGAAGGTCGCGGTCGCCGAGCTCGTCGACGCCGGCGAGCTGTCGCCCGTGGCGGTCGAGGGGTGGGCCGATCAGGCGGGGCGGCCGCTTCCGGCATGGATCCACCGCTCGGCGCGCCTGCCCCGGGCGATCGACCGCGCGGTCGTCCTCACTCCCTTCGATCCCGTCGTGTGGTTCCGCGACCGGGCGGAGCGCCTCTTCGACTTCCACTATCGGATCGAGATCTACGTGCCGCAGGCGCAGCGGCGCTTCGGGTATTACTCGCTGCCGGTGCTCGTCGATGACCGGGTGGTGGGGCGCGTCGACCTGAAGGCTGACCGCGCGGCCTCGGCCCTCCGCGTCCAGTCCGCGTGGTGGGAGCCGCACGCGGCGGGCGGCCACGCCGCCGAGCGGATCGCCGACGAGCTCCGCCGCGCGGCCGACTGGCAGGGCCTCGAGCGGGTCACCGTCTCGCGGTGGGGCGACGCGACCGACCACCTCGCGGCCGCGCTCGCCGCCGAGCGCCACGCCCACCCCCGGGAGAGCGGGCGGTGACGCGGGGTCAGCCCGCGACGCCCGTGAGCGGATCCACGGGCCCGGCGCTCACGCCGTGGGCCGTGGCGACCGGGTAGCCCTCGCGCTTCCAGTACTCGAAGCCCCCGATCATGAGCTTGACGGGGTACCCGAGCTCCGCGAACGCGAGCGCGGCTTTGTCGCCGCCGTTGCACCCCGGGCTCCAGCAGTAGACGACGACCGCCGTCCCCGCAGGAATCTCGCTCGTGGCGCGCTCCGCGATCTCGCGCGTCGGAAGGTGGACGGCGCCCTCGGCGTGGCCCTGATCCCAGGCGGCGCGGGAGCGCGTGTCGACGAGGACGAACGCCTCGCCCGCGCGCTGTGCCGCGTAGGTGTCGGCGGGGTCGGTCTCGACCTCGAGCTTGGCGCGGAAGTGGGCGGCGGCATCGATCATGGCGCGAGCATATCGAGACCGTGCCCGTCTGGACGACGGGTTCAGGGGACGGGCTGGCACACGGGGCACCAGAACGCGCGGCGCTCCTCGCCGGGCCGTGCGCCGAGATCCGTGCGCCGGACCAGGGCGCCGCAGCGCCGGCACGGCTGCCCCTCGCGCCCGTACACCCAGTGCCGTTCGCCCTGCCGGTTCGCTCCCGTGAACGTGCGACGCGTGCGGCCGACGTTCGCGCGCAGAGCCCGCGCGCCGAGGTCGACGAGGGCCGCCGCGTCGACGTCGACCATCGGCGTGGTCGGCGAGACGCCGCGGAGAAAGAGAAGCTCGCTCGCGTACACGTTGCCGAAACCCGCGACGTTGCGCTGGTCGAGGAGGGCGACGTGCGCGGCCCGCTCGTCGCGCTCGAGCCGGCGGATGGCCTCCCCGGGATCCCAGGCGGGACCGAGCGGATCCGGCCCGAGGTGGCCGATCGCGTCGTCCTCGCGCGCGGTCTCGAGGAGCTCGACGATGCCGAGCTCGAAGCCGACGGCCTCCTGAGACGCGGTCGCCAGGATCGCCCGCGCCTGGAACGCGGGGCGGCGCCACCGGGACCCTGCGGGGTGCACGTGCCACTCGCCCTCCATCTTCAGGTGCGTGTGCAGGGTGACGTCGCCGAGCGTGTGGAGGAGGTGCTTGCCGACCGCGCGCACGCGCTCGACCGTGCGGCCGGAGAGGTCGGCCGTCGCGGCGCGGGGGACGCGCACCTCGCCGCGCACGAGCACGTCGCCCGCGAGCGCGTCGTGCAGGCGCCGAGCGGCGCGGTGGGCGGTGTCTCCCTCGGGCACGCCTACCTCCGCGTCTCGCGCCGGAGGGACAGCCCCTTGGTCGCCTCCACGAATCCCGCGGCGCGCAGGTGGTGCGCGAGGGGGGAGCCGTAGACGAACTCGCCGTTGACCTTTTCGACGGTCAGGGTCTCGAACGCGTGCCGGCGCGCGGCTTCCGCGAGCCCGGCGGTGGCCGCCTGGCGGGCGTCCTCGTCCGCCGTGAACGCCAGGACGGTGCGCCCGCCGCGCTCGAGGTAGAGCGTGAGAGCGCCGTCGACGAGCACGACGAGGCCGCCGGGCTTGCGCCCGGGCCGGTGGGTGACCTCGTCGAGCGCGGGCCACGGCAGCGCGGCGCCGTAGGGATTGGCGGGGTCGGTCGCGGCGAGGACGCGCGCCGCCCGCGGCGCAGGATCGGGCAGCCCGCCGAAGGTGCGCAGTCGGTCGATCGTGGCGGACGCGGCGAACTGCGCCGCGCCGAGCCCCTCGATGACGTAGCCGCGGCGGCAGTGCCCCGCGTCCTCGAACTGCGCGAGCGTGCGGTACACCTGCGCGAAGCCGCCCGGGGCGCCCTCGTTCTGCACGGATCCGCGCGTGACGACGCCGTAGCGATCGAGCAGGAGCGACGCGCGTGCGGCCGCGCGCACGGTGTCGTCTGCGTCGGGCGAGGCGAGGAGGGACCAGCGCCCGCCGAGCGACGCGGGGCGGGGCGCGGATCCGCCGGGGCGCGAGAAGGACACGCCCCGGAACGTGCGGGTGCGCGGGGCGCGCCGGGCGACCTTGTGGCTCTGGGAACCGCCGGACAGCAACGCGCGGACGGGGGCGAAGGTGTCGTTCGTGACGCGCGACGCCCACACGAGCCGCCAGAGCGCCTCCGTCACGGCGGCCTCCGAGACCCCCGCGGCCTCGGGAGGCGCGACGCCCTCGCGCACCATGTCGGCCACCTGTGCGGCGAAGTAGGCCCCGCCGCGGGCGAGGGCGGCGAGGATTCGCGCGTCGAGACCGTCGGTGCTCGCGAGGTCGGCGGGCGCCTGCAGAGTGACGGGCACGAGGTCGGCGGGGTGGAGGGCGATCCAGCCGTCCCGGCCGGAGATCGCGCCGTGGCCCGACCAGACCACCTCGCCCGTCGCGGTGAGCTCGTCGAGCAGCCCCGGCGCGTAGTCGCGTACGCGGCTTGGGAGCACGAGCGACTCCCAGGCGCTCGCGGGGATCGGCACGCCCGCGAGCTGCTCGACCACCTGGAGCACGCCGTCGATGCCCTCGAGCGGGCGGTCGAGGTGGTGCCACGACGGGAGGAATCGGGCGAAGGCGTCGGGGGGAACGGGCTCGACGGATCCGCGCAGCGCGGCGAGCGAGCGGATCCGGATCCGCCGCAGCGCGCCGCTGTCGCACCACTCCGGTTCGTCGCCGAGCGACGCCCCCGCGCCGTCGGGCAGGAAGAACCCGCTGACGGCGCGGCCCGCGGTCTCCAGACGCTGCAACGCGTGCCGGGCGACCGCCTGACCGACGCCGAGGCGGGTCGCGAGGGCGGCGGCGGGGAAGGGGCCGTGCGTGCGGGCGTAGCGGCTGACGAGGTCGCCGAGCGGGTCGGCCACCGGCTCCGTGAACGCGGTCGGAACGCCCACGGGCAGGGCTGTCCCGAGGGCGTCGCGCAGGCGGCCCGCGTCCTCGATCGCGGCGACGCGCTCCTCGCCGCCCATGTGGACGCGAATCGCGCGCCGCGCGCGAACCAGCTCGTCGAGGTGCGCCGCGGCGACCTCGGGCGAGGCGGCCCCGGGGTCGTCGGGCTGCGTCTCCCCGTCGTCGGCCTCCGCCGAGGCCGGTCTGGGGTCGGCGCGCGCCGCCTCGTCGCCGTCGGTGCCCGCGCGGGGACCGGTCGCGGACGGTTGCCGCGGGGCGTCGAGCCGCTCCGCCACCTCCGACGCGGTCAGTGGGCCGAGCAGGCGCAGCAGGTCGGCGACGCCCTCGATGCCGCGCGCCCGTCGCCCCGGCGCGAGGCGTTGCACCTCGCGCTCGAACTGCGCGATCACGGCCGGGTCGAGCAGCTCGCGCATCTCGACGCGGCCCAGGAGCTCGCCCAGGAGAGCCGGGTCCACGGAGAGCGCGGCGGCCCGGCGTTCGGCAAGGGGCGAGTCGCCCTCGTACATGAACGCGCCGACGTATCCGAAGAGCAGGTCGCGGGCGTAGGGCGACGGCTGGGCGGGCTCGCTCTCGACGAGGCGGATGCCGCGGCCCGCGATGCCGCGCGCGACGCGCAGGAGCGCGGGCAGGTCGTAGACGTCCTGCAGGACCTCGCGCAGCGTCTCGAGGATGACGGGGAACGTCGGGTGGCTGCGGGCCACCTCGAGGAGGGCGGCCGAGCGCTGGCGCTGCTGCCACAGGGGCATGCGCTTGCCGGGGTTGAGGCGCGGCATGAGGAGGGCGCGCGCGGCGCACTCGCGGAATCGGGAGGCGAACAGCGCGGATCCGCCGACCTCGTCTGTGACGATTTGCTCGAGCTCGTCGGGGTCGAAGGCGAACAGCTCGGCGCCCGGCGGGTCGGTCTCGGCGTCCGGGATCCGTGCGACGATGCCGTCGTCGCTCGCCACGGCGGATCCGTCCACGCCGAGGCGCTCGCGGATGCGCGCGTTCACGGCGAGCGCCCACGGCGCGTGCACGTGCATGCCGTAGGGGGAATGGAGGATGATCCGCCAGTCGCCCACCTCGTCGCGGCCCCGCTCGACCGTCAGGGTCGTGTCGGTGGGGAGGGATCCGGTGGCCTCGCGCTGCTCGGCGAGGAGGGCGAGGAGATTCGCGCGCGCGTTCTCGTCGAGGCCCGCGCTCGCGAGGCGGGCATGCGCCTCGGCGGCCGGCGCGGCCGCGACCTCGCGGACCATGCGCCCGAGCGCCTCGCCCAGCTCGGCGGGCCGCCCGAGACCGTCGCCGGTCCAGAACGGCACGCGCCCGGGCTGGCCGAAGGCGGGAGCGACATTGACGCGATCGTGGGTGATCTCGACGATCCGCCAGCTCGTCGTGCCGAGCGTGAACACGTCGCCCACGCGCGATTCGTAGACCATCTCCTCGTCGAGCTCGCCGACGCGCGCGTTCTGCGTCTCGCCCGCGACGAAGACGCCGAACAGCCCTCGATCGGGGATTGTGCCCCCGCTGGTGACCGCCAGTCGCTGCGTCCCCGGGCGCCCCTCGAAGACGCCGCGGTCGCGGTCCCACACGATCCGGGGGCGCAGCTCCGCGAATTCGTCGGACGGGTACCGCCCGGCCAGGAGATCGAGGGTCGCCTCGAAGGCGCTGCGGGGGAGGGCGCGAAACGGCGCGCTCCGCCGGACTAACGCGAACCAGTCCTCGACGTCGACCGCGTCGAGGGCGGACGCCGCGACGGTCTGCTGGGCGAGGATGTCGAGGGGGTTTTGCGGGACGGCGATCGCCTCGATCTGGCCCGCGAGCATGCGCTCGGTCACGATGGCCGTGTGGAGCACGTCGCCGCGATGCTTGGGGAAGAGGTCGGCGCGGCTGATCTCGCCGACCTGGTGGCCCGCGCGCCCGACGCGCTGGAGCCCGCTCGCGGCGCTCGGCGGCGCCTCGACCTGGATGACGAGGTCGACGGCGCCCATGTCGATGCCGAGCTCGAGGCTGCTCGTCGCGACGACGCAGCGCAGCGCGCCCGACTTCAGTTCCTCCTCGACGATGGCCCGCTGATCCTTCGACACGGATCCGTGGTGCGCCTTGGCGAGCACGGGCGCGACGCCGGAGGCCTGGCCCGACTGCGCGATCATCTGCGCGGGCATCGTGGGCTCGGGGGTGGCGAGCCCGAGCCGCTCGGCGTGGATTTCGTTCAGGCGCCCCGTGAGGCGCTCGGCGAGGCGGCGAGAGTTCGCGAACACGATGGTCGATCGGTGCGCGAGCACGCGGTCGACGATCGCCTCCTCGACGTGCGGCCACACGGATCCCGTGACCTCGACGTTCTCGGCGGGAGGCATGTCGTCCGCTCCCGGCGTGCCCTCCCAGAAGCGGTCGTCGGCGGGGGAGACGGGATCGTCGGAGGGGCCCGGTGCGTTCGACGTGCGCGCCTCGGGCGCGGGCGGGTTTTGCATGTCCTCGATCGGGACGCGCACGCGGAGGTCGAAGGTCTTCGCGGCGGGCGGCGCGACGATGTCGACCGGCGCGGATCCGCCGAGGAACCGCGCGACCTCGTCGATCGGGCGCACGGTCGCGGACAGGCCGATGCGCTGCGCGGGGCGCTCCAGCAGGGCGTCGAGGCGCTCGAGGGAGACCGCGAGGTGCGCGCCCCGCTTGGACGCGGCGACCGCGTGCACCTCGTCCACGATGACGGTGTGCACCTCGCGCAGAGTCTCGCGGGCGTTCGAGGTGAGCATGAGGTAGAGCGACTCGGGCGTGGTGATGAGCACGTCGGGCGGCTGTCGCACGAGACGCTGGCGGGCCGACGAGGGGGTGTCGCCCGATCGCACGCCGACCTGCACGGCGGGCGGCTCGACGCCGAGCCGGCGCGCGGCCTGCGAGATCCCCACGAGGGGCGACTGTAGGTTGCGCTCGACATCGACCCCGAGCGCCTTCAGCGGCGAGACGTAGAGGATCTTCGTCCGGGTCTTCGCCGAACGCGGGCGCTCCCGCGCTTCGAGCCCCGGGAGGGGCCCGCCCGACGTGCCCTCGCGGAACAGGCGGTCGATCGCCCAGAGGAAGGCGGACAGCGTCTTGCCGGACCCCGTGGGCGCCACGACGAGCGCGTGCCGCCCCTGCGAGATGGCGTTCCACGCGCCCTCCTGCGCGGGCGTCGGGGCGCGGAAGGCAGCCCGGAACCACTCGCGCGTCGGGGCGCTGAAGCGGTCGAGGACGTCCATGGATCCATCCTGCCCGTCCCCACCGACATCGGGCCCGCCCCGGCCCGGCTCCCGACACAACGCAGTCAATCCGACGCCGGCGTCCCGAGCGCGGCCCTTTCTCGCCCCGCTCCCGACACAACGCAGTCAATCCTTCGGTCGTGGGAGCCCGTCATGCGGATCCGCCCGCCTCGCCCTGAATTTTGACTGCGTTGTGTTGGGGGTCGTCATTCGAGCGTCGTCTCCGTGAGGGATCCGTGAGAGACCGCGAGCACGAGGTCGGGCGCGAGGCGACGGAGAAACACGTCGTCGTGGCTGACGATCACGAGCGCGCCGCCGTACGCCTCGAGTGCGCCGACGAGCTGGTCGACGGTCTCGACGTCGAGGTCGTTGGTCGGCTCGTCGAGGAGCAGGACGTCGGGGGCGGGATCCGCGAGCAGGAGCACGGCGAGCTGGGCGCGGAAGCGCTCCCCGCCGGAGAGCGAACGGACGGGCCGGTCGGCCGCGGCTCCCCGCAGGAGAAACTGCGCGAGCCGGTTGCGAAGATCTCGTTCGGGGAGATTCGGGGCGACCGCGCGCACGGCTTCCGCCGCGGAGGCGTCGCCGTTCATGCCGTCGCGACGCTGCGGCAGGTAGCCGACGCGATCGGAGTGCAAGGATCCACGAGGGCTTGCGCCTTCCCCGCCGCGGCGCATCGTCTCCAGCAGCGTCGATTTTCCCGCGCCGTTCGCGCCGACGAGCGCGACGCGCTCCGGGCCTTCGACGACCCACGACCGTTGCGCGTCGGCGAGTGTCGCGATCCGACGCCCGCGGGGAAGCTGGGGGTCGGGGAGGTCGAACACGGCGACGGCATCGTCGCGCACGCGACGTCCGGCGACGTCGGCGGCTTCCCGCGCGGCGTCCTCCGCCGCCCGGGCCTCGGTGCGCTGGCGTCCCGCTGTGACTTCCGCCGCCCGGCGGCGCGCGCCGGCGAGGATCTTCGGCATCGAGTCGGCGGCTGCGCGCCCGGATCGCGCGCGCCGAGCGATCCGCGTCTCCGCCTCGCGCCGTTCCCGCTTCTCGCGTGCCAGCTCCTTGCGCGCGTGGGTCTCGGCCTTCACGGCCGCGCGCTGGTGCTCCGCGAGGTGAGACAGCCACGCCGAGTAAGGGCCACCGAAGACGGTGAGGACGCCGTCGCGCAGCTCGGCGGTGTGGTCCATGATCTCGAGCAGCTCGAGGTCGTGCGACACGACGAGGAGCGTGCCCGGCCACGTGCGCACGAGCGCGTGCACGCGCTGCCGCGCCGAGCGGTCGAGGTTATTCGTGGGCTCGTCGAGAAGCGTCACGGCGGGGCGCTGGATCCGGACGCCCGCGAGCGCCGCGAGGACCGCCTCGCCCCCCGAGAGCTCCCCGACGGTGCGATCGAGCGTCGAGGCATCGAGCCCCGCCTCCGCGAGCGCGGCGCGCGCCCGGGCCTCGATGTCCCAGTCCTCGCCCACCTGGTCGAATCGCTCGGTCGCGACATCGCCGCGTTCGATGGCGCGGACCGCGTCCAGGGCTCGGGCGACGCCCAGAACGTCGGCGACGCGGCGTTGCGTATCGAGGCCAATCCCCTGTGGCAGGCCCGCGACCGCGCCGTCGGCGACGATCCGACCCGATGTGGGGGAGAGCTCGCCGGACGCGAGGCGCAGCAGCGTCGTCTTGCCGGTCCCGTTGCGGCCGACGAGACCGGTTCGCCCGTCGCCGAACGCCCCGGAGATGTTCGAGAGCGCGACGGATCCGTCCGGCCAGGAGTACGAAAGATGCTCGAAAACGAGCGAGGACATGGGGACTCCGATGATCAAGGCACGAGTGCGCTGATCACCGGGACCGTTGTCCCCGGGACGCTCGATGTGCGGCGAGCATCGACGAATCAGCGCGGGAAGGCGCTGCGCGATGCACGAAAGGCGTCGGTTCAGCGCGTTAGGCGTTGCCGAGGGTCCGCACGGTTTCGTTCCGATCGTCGGGGACAGGACCCGGCCATTGTACGCGGGGCCCGCCCGGCTCCCGACACAACGCAGTCAATCCGACGCCCGCCGTCGTCGTTTCCGCGGATCCGCCCGCTTCGCGCTGAATTTTGACTGCATTGTGTTCCGCAGGCGCCGCCGAATGATACGAATGCCGGTATATCTGAACGCGGTCTGTGTGGATCCCTTGACGCGCCTGAAACGTCTTACTACCGTCCCGGATAGCGCTTTCCATCGCGTGCGGGCCGCCGGCCCGCGCGGCGATTGAGCGCGCCCCGAGCGGGGCTCCGCGCCGGCGACGACGCCGGTGCGACGCGATCAGAGAGGATCGAATGTCCAGCGCATTTTGGCGCGCCGACGGCTCCCCCGGGGGCAGGCGCCGCACGATACGCACGATCAGCCAGGTGACCGCCGTCGCCCTCGTGGCCTCGGGGTCGGTCGCCATGGCGCCCGCCGCCGTGGCCGCCGTCCCGGCGGCCGAGGCCGCGGATCTCACGCCCGTCCGATTCGATTTCGGGCCCGGCGCCGTCCAGGCGGGCTATGAGCAGGTCACCGCCGACACGGCCTACTCGCCAGAGCGAGGCTACGGCTTCGTCGAGGGCGGATCCGTGACCGACGCGGACCGCGGCGGCGACGACGCGCTGCGCGGCGACTTCGTGACGCCCGCGGGGGCGACGTTCGTCGTCGACCTCGACAACGTCGACTACACCGTCTCGCTGATCGCGGGCGACGCCGAGGGCGCGACCGATATCGCGATCACGAGCGAGTTCATGCAGAAGGTGCAACCGACAAGCCGCGCGACGGGCGAGTACCTCGAGATGAGCTACGACATCGCGCTGGTCGATGGGCAGCTGTCGTTCACCTTCTCCGGCGAGACGCCAAACATCGCCGCTCTCGAGATCACCCCGCACCCGGCGCGCGAGGCGGCCGCGGTGCCGACCGCGTATCTGACCGGCGACTCGACGATGCAGACCTACGACCCCTACTGGGAGCCGCAGGCCGGCTGGGGCCAGATGTTCGAGCGCTTCCTGTCGGACGACGTCGCCGTCGACAACCAGTCGATCGGCGGCCGCAGCTCCCGGTCGTTCCTCGAGCAGGGGCGCCTCGACACGGTGCTCCGCAGCGTCCGGCCGGGCGACTACGTCTTCACGCAGTTCGGCCACAACGACGCCACGGAGTCCGTCCCCGAGCGCTACACGAGCCCCGAGGACTTCCGCGAGTACCTGAAGATCTACGTCGAGGGCACGCGCCAGCGGGGCGGGATCCCCGTGCTCGTGACCCCCGTGAACCGCCTCGACGTGAACACCGAGACGGGGCTGTTCAACGAGAGCTTTCCCGAGTACGTTCAGGCCGTGAAGGACGTCTCGGCCGAGCTCGACGTCGACATGGTCGACCTCTCCGCCTCAAGTCGCGCCTACCTCGACGCGATCGGGGTCGAGAACGCGAAATCCGTGTTCCTCCACGTCCCCGCCGGGGTGTATCCGAACCGCCCGGACGGCACGACCGACAACACGCACTTCCAGGAGTACGGCGCGATCCAGATGGCGCGGCTCGTCGCCACCGACGTCGCCGAGCTGGGGCTGCCGATCTCGGACGCCGTCGAGGTAACGACGCCGGACGCCGTGCCGGCCGCACCCGCCGGCGTGAGCGTGACGGGCACGACGGGCGCCTCCGTGTCCCTCGCCTGGGACGAGACGGAGGGCGCCGACATCTACCGGATCTACCGCGCGCCGTCCGGGTCCGACGACTTCGCCCTCGCGGGCACGTCGACGATCCCGCAGGCGTCGATCTCGGGCCTCGAGGAGGGCGCGGCGTACGACTTCCGCGTCGCCGCCGCGAACGGCCTGGGCGAGGGCGAGCGCAGCGCGGTCGTCTCCGCCACCACGCGGGTCGCCGAGTATCGATACGACTTCGGCCCGGTCGGATCCGTCGTCGCCGAAGGCTTCGACGAGGTCACGCGCGACACGATCTACGACGAGGAGACGGGCTTCGGGCTCGTGGACGCGAGCGGCATGATCGATCGCGACCGCGGATCCGACCTCGACGATGTCGCCCGCGACTTCGTCGCGGAGTTCGGTGGCGAGTACGAGTTCGTGACCGACGTGCCGAACGGCGAGTACTCCGCCGCCGTGACGGTCGGCGACCTGCTCGGAACCGTGCGCACCAACGTTGAGATGGAGGGGCGCGACCTCGGCGGCGTCTCCGCCAGCCGCGGCGCGAGCGAGAAGGTCTTCGAGGACATCGTGGTCCGCGACGGACAGCTGTCCGTGACGATCACGGGGCAGACGGGGCACCTCAACGGGCTGGAGATCACGCCGATCCTCGTCGCGCCGACGGGCCTGGCGCTCGACGGCGTCGAGATCTCGGGGCAGACGGGCACGGTCGCCCTGAGCTGGCAGGCCGCGCCGGAGGCCGAGTCGTACCGCGTGTATCGCACCGCGCCCGACGGCGCGGCCGAGCTCGTCGCCGAGACCGAGGGCACGAGCGCGACCGACGACACGGCGGCCGCCGGAAGCTCCTACAGCTACGCGGTCGCGGCCGTGACGCCGGGCGGCGAGTCCGTGCCGTCCGAAGAGGTCGCCGTCGACGTCATCGACCCCGACGTGGCGGCCCCCGCCGCACCCACGGGCCTCGCGGCGGTCGACGTTCAGGCGCGCGAGATCTCGCTCTCCTGGGACGAGACCGACACCGCGCTGTTCTACCTCGTGAGCCGCGCGGAGTCGGCGGACGGCGACTTCGAGGTCGTCGGCCGCACCGACGAGGCCGCGTTCACCGACACGGACGTCCTCACGACCGTGCCGTTCTTCTACCGGGTCCAGGCGGTGAACGCCGGCGGCGCGGGCGCGGCGTCCGACGTCCTCGAGACCCCGGCCGAGACGGTCCTGGCGCGCGACGCCGAGCGGATCGGGCGGCAGCCCGTCGCCGTCGCGCAGGACGGGGGCGTGTACCTCGGGTGGCGCATGAACGGTGACGACGCGGTCGACGTGGCGTTCCACGTCTATCGCGACGGCGAGCGGATCACCGCGGAGCCGGTCACGGGATCCACGAACCTCCTCGATGCCGACGGATCCGCCGACGCGACCTACCGCGTCTCGGAGGTGACGGACGACGGCGAGGTCTGGGCGACCGACGAGTTCGGCGTCTGGGGCGACCAGTTCCTTGACGTGCCGCTCGACAAGCCCGAGGGCGGGTACACGCCCGACGGGCAGCCCTACGAGTACACGGCGAACGACGCGACGGTCGGCGATGTCGACGGCGACGGGCAGTACGAGGTCGTGCTCCTGTGGAACCCGACCAACGCGAAGGACAACTCGCAGTCGGGGTACACCGGGAACGTGTTCCTCGACGCCTACGAGCTCGACGGCCAGAAGCTCTGGCGCATCGACCTCGGGCGCAACATCCGGGCGGGCGCGCACTACTCGCAGCCGATGCTCGCCGACGTCGACGGGAACGGATCCGCGGAGCTGTTCGTGAAGACGGCCGACGGCACGGTCGACGGCGAGGGGACTGTGATCGGCGACGCCGACGCGGACTGGCGGAACTCGTCCGGCTACGTGCTGCAGGGGCCGGAGTTCCTCACGGTCTTCGAGGGGGCGACGGGGCGCGCGGTCGACACGATCGACTTCATCCCGGAGCGCGGCGACGTCTCCTCGTGGGGCGATGGCTACGGCAACCGCGTCGACCGCTTCCTCGCCTCGGTGGCCTACCTCGACGGCGAGCATCCCAGCGTCGTCCTCAGCCGCGGCTACTACACCCGTGCGGTCATCTCGGCGTTCGACTTCGACGGCGAGAAGATCTCCACGCGGTGGACGTTCGACTCCTCCGAGCCGGGCAACGGTGACTACTACGGCCAGGGCAACCACAACATGAACGTGGCGGACATCGACGGCGACCAGAAGGACGAGATCGTCTACGGATCCGCCGCGATCGACGACGACGGCGAGGGGCTCTACTCGACGGGCCTGGGCCACGGCGACGCGCTCCACGTCAGCGACTTCGACCCGTCGCGCCCCGGCCTCGAGGTCTTCGCGGCGCAGGAGGACATGGGCCGCTCGGGCAACCGCGGCGCGACCTTCCGAGACGCGGCCACGGGTGAGATCCTCTGGGACATCCCGGCGGAGCGCGACACGGGGCGTGCGGCGATGGCCGACATCGATCCGCGCTACGAGGGCGCCGAGGGTTGGGCCGTCGGCGGCGACGCCGCGTGGAACTCGCGCGTCGGGCAGATGAAGAGCGCATCGGGAGAGCTCGTCTCGGAGACGATCCCGGCCGCGAACTTCGTGGGCCTGTGGGACGGCGACCTCCTCAGCGAGATCGTCGACCACGACTACAACGCGGAGACGGGATCCGGATCGCCCGTGATCTCGAAGTGGGACTACGAGGCGGGCGAGCAGGTCGCGATCTTCTCGCCCGAGGGCGTTCTCACGAACAACAGCACGAAGGGCAACCCGGCGCTCCAGGCGGACGTCTTCGGCGACTGGCGCGAGGAGGTCATGTATCGCACGACCGACTCGAGCGCGCTGCGCATCTTCACGACGGTCGACGTGACCGAGCACAAGCTGCGCACCCTGATGTCGGATCCCGCGTATCGCGTGGCCGTGCAGACGCAGCTGTCCGCCTACAACCAGCCCCCGCACACGAGCTACTTCCTCGGTGAGGGCATGGCGACACCGGCGGCACCGTCGCTGCACTACACGACGCCGGCGCCCGAGGCGGAGCCTGTCGCCGCCTCGCCCGTGTCCGTCGACGTATCGGCGCGCACGGTGGGCAAGAGCGTGATGCTCGAGGTCTCGGCGACGAACACCGGCGAGGGCGCCGTCCGCGTCGAGGTCTCCTCGGCCTTCGGCGACCGGAAGATCCCGCGCCTCGGCGCGGGGGCGGAGCGCACCGTGCGGATCCACACCCACGAGCGGGACGTCGCGGCCGGCACGATCGAGGTCACCGTCACGGACGCCGCGGGGGAGGTGACGACGACGACCGTCGCGTACGACGCGCAGGCCGCCCGATAGGGGCGACCACACACGGGGCGGGCGGTGCTGACGGGCACCGCCCGCCCTCGTTCATGCGCGGGGCGCGAGGCGGCCGCGGAGGAAGACGGCGAGGTCGTCGAGCTCCGCGGCGGAGACCGCGTGTGCGAGCCCCGGGTAGATCCGCCCCACCAGCTCGCTGTGGCCGGGCAGCCAGTCGGTCGTGTGCGCGATCGCGGCCGCGGGGATTACCTCGTCGGCGGATCCGCGCCCCCAGAACACGGGCGGCCTCCGCTCGGCGAGCGCCGCGTCGCCCGGCAGGTCGCCGCCCGCGGCGTACCCGGAGAGGTTCACGACGGCGTCGAACCGCTCGGGCGCGAGCCGCATCGCCTGGAGCGCGACCGCCCCGCCCTGCGAGAACCCGACGAGCACGACCGCGGGCGCGCTCGCCGCGGCGTCGTCGAGCCACTCGATCAGGCGGACGGCGGCGGCCGTGACGAGCTCCGGGTCGCGCGACTTAAGGCCCTCGATCGGGTACCAGGAATACCCGTCGAGAGGGAACGGCGGCGCGAGTGGAGCGCGCACGGAGGCGATCGCGTACGGATCCGGCATCCGCTCGCGGAGCGCGAAGAGGTCGCGCTCGTCGGATCCGTAACCGTGCAGCATCACGATCAGCGGGCGCGCTTCGGGGTCGGCGGACCAGAGGACGGCGTCGGAATCGAGGGGCGGCGTCTGCATGGATCCATTCTGGCCCGCACCCCCGACAGGGAAGATTCGCGGCGTGCGGGAATACCCTAGGGGGGTATATGGTTGTGATCCGTGACGAGAGGAACACCATGACCGACGCGCCGCACACACACGGCTATATCGAGGGCAAGGACCGCGTGCTCGCGCGGCTGCGCCGCATTGAGGGGCAGGTGCGCGGGATCCATCGCATGGTCGACGAGGAGAAGTACTGCATCGACATCCTGACGCAGGTCTCCGCGACGACGAAGGCGCTGGAGTCCGTGGCGCTGGGCCTGCTCGACGACCACCTCTCCCACTGCGTCGCCGACGCCGTTCGCGAGGGCGGACAGGTCGCCGACGAGAAGCTCACGGAGGCGTCCGATGCCATCGCGCGCCTCGTTCGTTCCTAGCCCCAGGAGGAAACCATGAACAAGACCTACACCGTCCAGGGCATGACCTGCCAGCACTGCGTCATGAGCGTCACCGAGGAGGTCTCGGACATCGCGGGCGTCGAGAAGGTCGACGTCGATCTCGCGACCGGACGCCTCAACGTCACGGCGTCCGAGATCGACGACGCGGCCGTCGCCGCCGCCGTCTCCGAGGCCGGGTACGCGCTCGCCGCGCCCGGTGACCTGGGGATCCGCCCCGCCTGACCGCGGGATCGCGAGGAGGAGAGATGAGCACCACCGAGCTGGATCTCGAGATCCAGGGAATGACCTGTGCCTCGTGCGCGGGTCGGATCGAGCGCAGACTGAACAAGCTCGACGGCGTGACGGCCGAGGTCAACTACGCCACCGAGAAGGCGCACGTGTCGTGGGAGGGGGATCTCACCCCCGACGACCTCGTGGGCGCCGTCGAGGCGGCCGGCTATGCCGCGACCCTGCCACGGCCCGACGAGGCCGACGCGCGGGGGCGTCACGTCCGCGCCCTCGGGCTGCGGCTCGCGGTGGTCGTCGCGCTGACGGTTCCCGTCGTCCTCCTCGCGATGGTCCCGCCGCTGCAGTTCCCCGGGTGGCAATGGGTCTCGCTGGCCCTCGCCCTGCCCGTCGTGCTCTGGGGCGGATCCGGGTTCCACCGCGCCGCGTGGACGAACCTGCGCCACGGCGCCGCCACGATGGACACGCTCGTGTCCGTCGGCACGCTCGCGGCGCTTGGCTGGAGCCTGTATGCGCTCGTCTTCGGCACCGCGGGAGAGATCGGGATGAGCCACGGCTGGTCCCTCCTCGCGACGCACGCGGACGGATCCGGCTCCATCTATCTCGAGGCGGCCGCGGGCGTGACCGCGTTCATCCTCGCCGGCCGGTACATCGAGGCCCGTTCCAAGCTCCGCGCGGGCGATGCGCTGCGCGCCCTGCTCGACCTCGGGGCCAAGGACGTCGCGGTGCGGCAGGCCGGCGGAACCGAGGTGCGCATTCCCGCCGACCGGCTCGCCGTGGGCGACGTGTTCGTCGTGCGCCCGGGCGAGAAGGTCGCGACCGACGGAGAAATTCTCGAGGGAGCGAGCGCCATCGACGCCTCGATGGTGACGGGCGAACCCGTTCCCGTCGAGGTGGGCCTCGGCGACCGCGTCGTCGGCGGCACGATCAACGCGAGCGGCGTGCTCGCGGTGCGGGCGACGCGGGTTGGATCCGACACCCAGCTCGCGCAGATGGCGCACCTCGTCGAACAGGCGCAGGCGTCGAAGGCCGACGCGCAGCGCATCGCCGACAAGATCGCGGGCGTCTTCGTCCCCATCGTCATCGTCGTCGCGCTCGGCACGCTCGCGGCGTGGCTCGTCCTCGGGCAGCCGGTCGCGGCGGCGTTCACGGCGGCCGTCGCGGTGCTCATCATCGCGTGCCCGTGCGCGCTCGGTCTCGCCACGCCGCTGGCCCTCATGATCGGCACCGGCACGGGCGCGCAGCACGGGATCCTCATCCGCGACGCGCAGGCGCTGGAACGCGCCCGCGCGATCGACACGATCGTGCTCGACAAGACGGGCACCGTCACGGCGGGCGCGATGAGCGTGCGCGGCGTGGAGGCCGCGGCGGGGGAGGACGCGGACGAGGTGTTGCGCATCGCCGCCGCCGTCGAGTCCGGTTCCGAGCACCCCATCGCCCGCGCGATCGTCGCGGCCGCGGAGGGCGCGCCCGCCGTGTCCGACTTCCGCGCGCTCGCGGGGCTCGGCGCCCAGGGCGTCGTCGAGGGCCGCGGCGCGGTCGTGGGCCGTCCCGCGCTGCTCGAGCAGTGGGCCGCGGAGCTCGACGCGGACCTGGCGCGGCGGTTCGCGGAGGCCGAGGCGTCGGGCGCGACGGTGGTCGCGGTCGCGTGGGACGGGCGCGCGCGCGGCGTCATCGCGATCGCCGACGCCGTCAAGCCCACGAGCCGCCAGGCGGTCGCGGAGCTGCGGGCGCTGGGCCTCGAGCCGGTGCTCGTCACGGGGGACGCCGAGGCGCCCGCGCGCGCCGTCGCGGACGAGGTCGGCATCGAGCGCGTCATCGCGGGGGTCCTCCCCGCCGAGAAGGTCGAGGTCGTCCGGCGCCTGCAGGCCGAGGGGCGCCAGGTGGCGATGGTCGGTGACGGCGTCAACGACGCCGCGGCCCTCGCGCAGGCGGATCTCGGCATGGCGATGGGCACGGGCACGGACGTGGCGATCGAGGCGAGCGACCTCACGCTCGTGCGCGGCGACCTGCGCGTCGCGGCCCAGGCCGTGCGGCTCTCGCGCCGCACGATCGCCATCATCCGCGGCAACCTGTTCTGGGCGTTCGCCTACAACGTCGCCGCGATCCCCGTCGCCGCGCTCGGCCTGCTCGCGCCCATGCTGGCGGGAGCCGCGATGGCGTTCAGCTCGGTGTTCGTCGTCCTGAACAGCCTCCGCCTGCGCCGCCTCCCCTAAGTCCACATTTCTCCGGTACGTCTCCGCGGAATCCGCGGAGACGTACCGGAGAAATGTGGATCTGGGCGGGGCGCGGTACCGTGTCCGCATGGCCGTGCGCACCCCCGATCCGGATCCCGAAGACCTCCCCGAGGACCCCCGCTTCTCGAGCGATCTCGGCATGAGCGGACTCGGCGCTGTGCCGGGCGGATCCGCCAATCCCGCCTGGCTCAGCGACGTCGAACTCGCCGAGATCCGCCGGCGCCTGCCGATCCTGTACGTCGAGGCGGTGCCGGTGCGCACCGACGGCACGGGGCAGGTGACCGAGGTTGGCATCCTGCTGCGCTCGACGAGCGTCGGATCGCTCACCCGCACGATCGTGTCGGGGCGCGTCCGCCACGGCGAGACCGTGCGCGACGCGCTGTTCCGCCACCTCGAGAACGACCTCGGCCCGATGGCGTTCCCGCAGGTGCCGCCGTCGCCCGCGCCCTTCACGGTGGCCGAGTACTTCCCGCTCCCGGGGGTGTCCGCGTTCCACGACGACCGCCAGCACGCGGTGTCGCTCGCGTACGTCGTGCCGGTCACGGGCACGTGCGAGCCGCGCCAGGACGCGCTCGAGGTGACCTGGATGTCGCCGGAGGAGGCGGCATCCGACGCGCTCGCGGCCGAGATGGAGGGCGGCCGCGGCACCCTGATCCGCCAGGCGCTCGCGAGCGTCGGCGCGCTGCGTTAGGCCCCCACAAGTCCACATTTCTCCGGCAAGTCTCCGCGGAATCCGCGGAGACTTGCCGGAGAAATGTGGACATAGGGCCGAAGCGCCTACGGGCCTCAGCCGATGTGGGGCATGGCGTGCGGATCCTCGAACACGGCGGTCGCATCGCCGAACGCCTGGCGGAGCGCCTGGCGCACCGCGACGATGCCCGGTGACTCGCGCGAGGACTCCCGCGCCGCGGTGAAGAGCTCGCGGTGCGGGTTCCCCGGGAGGTCGATGAGCCGCACCGGGCTCTCGTCGCCCGCGAGCAGCTGCTCGGGGAGAAGCCCCACGGCGTGCCCCGCGGAGATGAGGCGGACCTGGGCGAGGAGGTCCGCGGCGCTGTAGCGCACGTCCGGCTCGAAGCCGGCGGCGCGGCACTGCTGCACCGACCACGTCCGCACGGCCGTGCCCACCGGCTCCATGATCCACGGCGCCTCGGCCGCCTCCTCGAGCGAGCGGATCGGCGAATCGGGGCTGACGGCGAGGCGGATGGGGTCGCGCCCGAGCGTGACTCGGTCGAGGCCCGGCCGCCGCTCGCGGGTGTGGCCGGGGTACTGCTCGGCGATCACGAGGTCGAAACCGCGCGCCTCGACCTCGAACAATCCCTCCTCGGGCGGCACCACCCACGCCTCGATCCGCAGGCCGGGGTGGCTCACCCCCAGCATGTCGAGCATGCGCGGCAGCAGCGCGCGCGCCGAGGTCTGCAGCGCGGAAATGCGCACGGGCGCCGGGATCGGGTTGTCGAGATCGAGGTCCTCGCGCACGCGTTCCTCGAGCGCGAGGACGCGCGCCGCGTGTTCCGCGACCGCCTCGCCCTGCGCTGTCAGCCGCACGCGCCGCCCGTCGGCCTGGAGCAGGGAGACCCCCACCTCCTGCTCGAGCTGCGCGAGCTGCTGCGAGACCGTCGACGGCGAATAGTTCAGCGCGGCCGCGACCGCCGTGATCGTGCCGCGCAGCTGCAGCTCGCGCAGGAGCAGCAGGCGGTGCGTGCTCCATCCCATACTCATCGTTCGACAGTACCGAACGGATCCGTTCGGGCACCCGGGGTGGATCGGGGCGGATCCGGGGCGCACCATGGGGGAACGCGGTCGCGAGGAGGCGGCCGCGGACCGGGCGTGGGGTAGGCCGCGCGCCCGGGAGGGCGCCGCCGCAAATTGCTCGAAGAAATCGAATAAAGATCTTCGAAACTGTGAGCTTTACCTGACGGTTTTTCCCGCGCACGATGGGGTGACCGTTCTTGGAAAGAGGTGAACTTCATGACCATCGAGCCGCGCAACCACGCGCCGTTCCAGGCCCCAGACACGACAGGAGCCGCCGTGCATGCGACCATCGACGCCGCGCTCGCCGACGAGGCGATCGCGCAGGTGCGCGCGTGGCTCGTCGCCGCGCGCGAGGAGAAGGTCGACGCGGCCGCGAAGAACCTCGCGGGCGTGCTCAGCGACCCGAAGGGCCTCGACTTCGCCGTCGGGTTCGTCGACGGCGTCGTGCGGCCCGAGGACCTCCGCGTCGCCGCCCGGAACTTCCAGCTCGTCTCGCGCGGCGTGCCCGCCTTCCTCCCCGCGCCGCTGCGCGGCCTCGTGCGCCTGGGCGGCGCCGTCGCGCCGGCGTTTCCCGCCATCGTCGTGCCGATCGCGCGCAAGGTGCTGCGCGAGATGGTCCGCCACCTCATCGTCGACGCGACCGAGTCGAAGCTCGGCCCCGCGCTGCGAAAGATCGGCGGCGAGGGGATCCGCCTGAACGTCAACCTCCTCGGCGAGGCGATCCTCGGCCAGCGCGAGGCCGACCGGCGCGTCGCCGGCACGATGCGCCTGATCGAGCGCCCCGATGTCGACTACGTCTCGATCAAGGTCTCCTCGACCGTAGCCCCGCACAGCCTGTGGGCGCACGACCAGGCCGTGGCGCACGCCGTCGAGGCCCTCGCCCCCGTGTACCGCGCCGCGCTCGCGCACGATACGTTCCTCAACCTCGACATGGAGGAGTACAAGGACCTCGACCTCACCCTCGACGTCTTCCAGACCCTCCTCGACCGCGACGAGTTCCAGGCGAGCCGCGCGGGCATCGTCCTCCAGGCGTACCTGCCCGACGCGCTGTCGGCCATGATCCGCCTCCAGGAGTGGGCGTCGCGGCGCGTGGCCGCCGGCGGCGCGCCCATCAAGGTGCGCGTCGTGAAGGGCGCGAACCTCCCCATGGAGCAGGTCGACGCCGAGACGCACGAGTGGCCGCTCGCGACCTGGCCGTCCAAGCAGCACACGGACGCGGGATACAAGCAGGTTCTCGACTACGCCCTCACGCCCGAGCGCGTCGCGAACGTCGGCCTCGGCATCGCGGGGCACAACCTGTTCGACGTCGCTCTCGCGAAGCTCCTCGCCGAGCGCCGCGGGATCCGCATCGAGCCCGGCTCGCCCGTCGAGTTCGAGATGCTGCTCGGCATGGCGACCCAGCAGGCGGCGGTCGTGCGCCGCGACGTCGGCGAGCTGCTGCTCTACACGCCCGTCGTCCAGCCCGCCGAGTTCGACGTCGCGATCGCCTACCTCATCCGCCGCCTCGAGGAGGGCGCGAGCCCCGACAACTTCATGTCGGCCGTGTTCGACCTCGACCGCAACGAGGTCCTGTTCGCGCGGGAGAGGGATCGCTTCCTCACCTCGATCGACATGATGCCGACCGAGGTGCCCGCCCCGAACCGCGTGATGGACCGCCGCGAGGAGCAGCCCGCCGGTCCACGCGGCGCCTTCCGCGGCACCCCGGACACGGATCCGGCCGTCGCGGCCAACCGGGAGTGGGCGGCGGGGATTCGCTCCCGCATGCAGGACTCGCAGCTCGGCGTCGCCGCGCTCGAGGCGAACACGATCCGCGAGGCCGCGGATCTCGACGCCCTCGTGGCGGGCGCGCTGACGGCCGCCGAAGAGTGGGCCGCGCGTCCGCTCGCGGAGCGCGTGGAGATCCTGCACCGCGCCGGCGACGCGCTCGAGGCGCGCCGGGCCGACCTCCTCGAGGTCATGGGATCCGAGTGCGGCAAGGTCGTCGAGCAGGGCGACCCCGAGGTGAGCGAGGCGATCGACTTCGCCCACTTCTACGCCGCGAGCGCCGAGAAGGTCGCCGCCGTCGACGGGGCGACCTACGCGCCCGCGAAGGTCACGGCCGTGATCCCGCCGTGGAACTTCCCCGCCGCGATCCCCGCGGGCGGCGTCCTGGCGGCGCTTGCCGCCGGATCCGCCGTCGTGTTCAAGCCCGCGCGACAGGCGGCGCGCACGGGCGCCGTCGTGGCCGAGGCGCTCTGGGAGGCCGGCGTGCCGCGCGAGGTGCTGCGCCTCGTGCGCCTCGAGGGCCGCGAGCTCGGATCCCGTCTCCTCGCCCACGAGAGCGTCGACCAGGCGATCCTCACGGGCGCATACGAGACGGCCGAGCTGTTCCGCTCCTTCCGCGCCGACCTGCCGCTGCTCGCCGAGACGAGCGGCAAGAACGCCATCATCGTGACCCCGAGCGCCGATCTCGACCTCGCGGCGAAGGACATCGCGTACTCGGCGTTCGGCCACGCGGGCCAGAAGTGCTCGGCGGCGTCGCTCGTCGTGCTCGTCGGATCCGTCGCCACGAGCGAGCGCTTCCGCCGCCAGCTTCTCGACGCCGTCGACGGCTACGAGGTCGGTCTGCCGTGGACGGAGGGCGCCCGCATCGGACCGGTCATCGCGCCCGCCGAGGGCAAGCTCCTGCGCGGCCTCACGACGCTCGAGCCCGGCCAGTCGTGGCTGCGCCAGCCGAAGCAGCTCGACGAGGAGGGCGCGCTCTGGACGCCCGGGATCCGCGCCGGCGTGAAGCCGGGCTCCGAGTTCCACCTGACGGAGTACTTCGGTCCCGTCACGGGGATCATCGAGGCGGCGACGCTGGAGGAGGCGATCGAGATCGTCAACGCGGTCGACTACGGGCTCACCTCGGGCCTGCACTCCCTCGACGTCGACGAGATCCAGACGTGGCTCGGATCCATCCAGGCGGGCAACGCGTACATCAACCGGGTCATCACGGGCGCGATCGTTGAGCGTCAGCCGTTCGGCGGCTGGAAGAAGTCGGCGGTCGGTCCGGGCACGAAGGCCGGCGGGCCGAGCTACCTGTTCGGGCTCGGGGCGTGGGCGGACGCGCCGGTCCGGGGCGAGGGGCGACAGGATGCCGCCACGCGCCGCGCGCTCAAGGCCGTCCCCGCCGAGGAGCGGGCCTGGCTGGCCGCGGCCCTCTCGACGGACATCGCCGCGTGGGAGGACGAGTTCGGGCTCGCGCGCGACGTGCAGGGCCTCGAGCTCGAGCAGAACGTCCTGCGCTACGTCCCGACCGCCGTGACGGTGCGGTTCGAGGGCGGCCGCGAGGCGGAGCTCGTGCGGGTCGTCGCCGCCGGCGCCCGCATCGGCGCCCCTGTCGCCGTGTCGGCCGCGGCGCGCCCCACGCGCGCCGTCCGGGACTACCTCGCGGAGGTCGGCGCGCCGCTCCACGTCGACGACGGCGCGGCCTGGGCCGAACGCGCCGCGCGGTTTGCGGACCAGGGGGCCCGGATCCGGCTCATCGGCGGATCCGCGGATCCGATCGTGCGCGCCACGTCCGGCGAGCCGAACGTCGCGATCTACGCGGGCGAGGTCACGTCGGCCGGACGCGTCGAGATGCTGCCGTTCGTGCGCGAGCAGGCCGTGTCGATCACGGCGCACCGGTTCGGGAACCCCCGCCGGTACGAGGTGCCGGTGGTCGCCGGCGGCGGATCGGACCTCGTCGCGCGCTGATCCGCGCATCGCGGCGCCGCCCTCCCCGCACGCGGAGGGCGGCGCCGCTGATAGCGTTCGCACGGTCGGCGAAAGGGGCGGGCGCATGGGCGTCGTGGGATGGGCCGAGCGGCACCAGGTCGCGCTGTATCTGGGCGCGCTCGCGGCCGGCGCGGCCGGCGGGCTCCTCGTCCCGGCGGCGGGCCGCGCGCTCGCGCCCGCCATCGAGCCCGTCCTCGGCACGCTCCTGTTCGCGACCTTCCTGCAGGTCCCGCTCGCGCGGCTCGGCCGGGCGTGGCGGGACGGGCGCTTCCTCGCGGCGCTCGGCGTCGCAAACTTCGTCGTCGTGCCCCTCCTCGCGGGGGCCCTGTCGCGCCTCGTCGCCGACGACCGCGGGCTCCTCCTCGGTCTCCTCCTCGTCCTGCTCACGCCGTGCGTCGACTACGTCGTCGTCTTCACGGGCGCCGCGGGCGGCGATCGCGCGCGGCTGATCGCCGCCACGCCGCTGCTCATGCTCGCGCAGATAGCGCTCCTGCCCGCCTACCTCGCGCTGTTCGCGGGCGGCGAGCTCGTCGTGGATCCGGCGCCCTTCGCGCGCGCATTCCTCCTTCTCATCGCGCTCCCCCTCGCGCTCGCGGCCGCTGTCCAAGCCCTCGCCCGACGCCTCCCCGCCGTCCGCCGCGTTCCGCGCGCCGGCGAGGCCGCCATGGTGCCGCTCATGATGGTCACGCTCGTCGTCGTCGTCGCCTCGCAGATCGGGGAGGTCGGCCAGGCCGCCGCCGCCCTCGCGCGCCTCGTCCCGATCTACGCGGTGTTCGCGCTCGCGGCGGCCGCCCTCGGCGCGCTCGTCGCGCGCGCGTTCCGGCTGGATCCGCCCGCCTCCCGCGCCGTCGCCTTCTCGAGCGCGACCCGGAACTCGCTCGTCGTCCTTCCCCTCGCGCTCGCGACGCCCGACGCCCTCGCGCCGCTCGCCGTGGTCACGCAGACGCTGGTCGAGCTCGTCGCTCTCGTCGCGCTCGTGCGCGTCGTCCCGTGGGCGATTCCCGGCCGCCGGGTGGCACAATCGGAATCATGACCCGGTCCCGCAGCGCGCACGTGATGCGTGGCGCCGCGGCCTCCGCGGTCGCGACCTTCACGGCGCTCCTGTCGCACGTGACCGCCGGCGGCTTCCTGCCGACCCCCGTCGGGATCGCCGTCCCGCTGCTGCTCTCGCTCCCCGTGTGCGTCCTGCTCGCGGGGCGACGGCTGTCGCTCGCGCGGCTCGCGATCTCCGTCGTCGCCAGCCAGCTGCTGTTCCACGCGCTGTTCGTGCTGGGCGCGGACGGCGGATCCGTGGCCAGTGGCCACCACCATCACGCGGCCCCCGCGCTCGCTGCCGCCTCGCCGGAGGTCGCGGCCGCGCTCGCGGGCAACGCCGGCATGTGGCTGGGGCACGCCGCGGCCGCCCTCGCGACGATCGTGCTGCTGCACCGCGGCGAGCGCGAGATCCAGCGCGCGTTCGCCGTCCTCGCCGACGCCCTGGCGGCGCTCGCCCGGCGCCTGGCGGATCCCGCGCCCCTCGTCCCCGCCGAGCGCCCCCGCGCGCCGCGGATCGACGGCGCACCGGACGCGCGCCCCGGCGTGCTCCTCGCCTCCTGCCTGCTGCGCCGCGGGCCGCCCGCGCTCCTCGTTCGCTGACACCGCCGCCCGGCCCGCGCTCGCGCGCCGCGGGCGGCTTCATCGCGCGCCCCGACCGGAGCGCGACGCGAACGTGCGGGGCGCGAGGCGCCCCGCTGTAAGAGAGGCAGACCACCCCTATGCGATGGCGCACCCCATCGTTCGTGGGCGTGGCCGCGGCCGCCCTCGCCGTCCTCGTGACGGCGGCGCCCGCGCACGCGCACGATCAACTCATCGACAGCACCCCCGCCGCGGGCGACGCCCTCGCGGCGGCCCCCACCGAGATCGAGCTCGCCTACTCGGGCGACCTGCTCACCCTCGGCGACGGCACGAGCGGCGCCGACGTCCTCGTCGTCGACGAATCCGGCCACGACTGGGCCGACGGCGCCGTCGAGATCGACGGCAACACCGCGACCGTCCCCCTCGAGGAGGGGATGCCCGACGCCGGCTACCAGATCCGCTGGCAGGTCGTGTCCGAGGACGGCCACCCCATCACGGGCGTCGTCCCGTTCACCGTCGGGGACGCGGACCCCTACGAGGCGCCCGCGGCGGACGACGAGGAATCCGCGGACGCGGCGACGGCACCGGACGCCGCGGAGGCGGAGGAGTCCTCCGCGCCGCGCGTCGTGGTGGTCGCGCTCGCCGGGGCACTCGTCGCCGCCGGCGCGTTCGCCGTCATCACTTTTCTGCGCCGCCGGGCGGCGCGCGCCGCGTCGGACGACGCGCACGAGAACACGAATTGAGAAGGACATTCCCATGCACACGACCACGACAGCACACCGCCTCGGCCGCACGGCCTTCGGCCTCCTCCTGCTGACGGGCGCGTCCGCGCTCGCGGGCTGCGCCGCCGGCGGATCCGCCGATCAGACCGCCGACGAGACGGCCGCCGAGGCCGTCACGATCGAGGACGCTTGGGTCAAGGCCGCGGACTCCGGGATGTCGGCGGCCTTCGGCGTTCTGACCAACGACTCCTCCGCCGACGTCACGGTCGTCTCGGCCGAGACCGAGGCCAGCGCGATGATCGAGCTGCACGAAACCGTCGAGTCCGAGACGGGCGAGACGATCATGCGCGAGATCGACGGCGGGTTCGTCGTCCCCGCCGACGGTACGTACGGGCTCGAGCCCGGCGGCAGCCACCTCATGCTCATGGAGCTGACGGATCCGCTCGAGGCGGGCGAGGAGGTCGAGTTCACGCTCACCTTCGGCGACGGATCCACGGCGACGTTCGAGGCCCCGGTCAAGGACTACTCGGGCGCGAACGAGAACTACGGCGGCGCGTCGGACATGGACATGGACGAGTCTGACATGGACATGGACCACTGATGGCGGCGCCCGATTCGGGCGCGCAGGGTCGGCGGGGCGGGCCGAGCCGGCGGCAGTTCCTCCTCGGGGGAGCGGTCGCCGGCCTCGGCGCGACCCTGGCGGTCGGCCTCGATGCCGCGCTGCGCCCCGGCGACGAGCCCGCGTCCGCGCCCGCGGATCCGCCCCATGGGGAGGACACGATCCCGTTTCACGGCGCCCACCAGGCGGGCATCGCGGCGGGCGACCAGGCCCACGGCGTGTTCGTGGCGCTCGACCTCGCGGGAGGCGCGGGGCGCGACGACCTCCGCCGCCTCATGCGGATCCTCACCGACGACGCCGCCCGGCTCACGCGCGGCGAGGCCGCCCTGGCGGACTCGGAGCCAGAGCTCGCCGCGAGCCCCGCGCGCCTGACCGTCACGTTCGCGTTCGGCCCGGGCTTCGTGGCCGCCGCGGGCGGGACGGCACCGGCCTGGCTCGCGCCGCTCCCTGCCTTCTCGGTGGACCGCCTGCGCCCCGAGTTCACGGGCGGCGACCTCCTGATCCACGTCGCGAGCGACGACCCGATCACCCTCGCGCACGCCGCGCGCATGCTCCTGAAGGACGCCCGGTCGTTCGCGTCGGTGCGCTGGACGCAGCGCGGCTTCCGCCGGGCCCACGGATCCGTCCCCGACGGCACCACGCAGCGAAACCTCTTCGGGCAGGTCGACGGCACCGTCAACCCGCGCCCCGGGACGGAGGACTTCGACGCGGTCGTGTGGAGCACAGGCGGCTGGATGGCCGGCGGCACCGGCATGGTGGTGCGTCGCATCGCGATGAACCTGGACACGTGGGACGAGCTCGACCGGCCCGGCCGCGAGTCCGCCGTGGGCCGCCGCCTCGACACGGGCGCCCCGCTCACGGGCACGGACGAGTTCGACGAGCCGGACTTCGCGGCCACGAGCGCGATCGGCTTCCCCGTCATCCCGACGTTCTCGCACATGGCGCGGGCCCGAGGGGACGGATCCGAGCGGATCTTCCGCAAGGCGTACAACTACGACGAGCGGCCCTCGGGCACGGACGTGTCGAACGCGGGGCTGGTCTTCGTCTCGTACCAGGCCGACGTGGCGGCGCAGTTCGTCCCGATCCAGCGCCGCCTGGACGAGGTGGACCTGCTCAACGAGTGGACGACGCCCATCGGATCCGCCGTCTTCGCCGTGCCGCCCGGGTGCGCCGAGGGCGGATACATCGGCGAGACGCTGCTGGGGGAGTGAGGCGCCCCGCGCCTCAGCCGCAGACGCGGGCGACGAGGCCGACGAACCGGTCGACGTCGCCCGCCTCGGTGTCCCAGCTCGTCAGCCACCGCACCTCGCGCGTGACCGCGTTCCAGTCGTAGAACGCGGCCTGCTGCCGCAGCGCGTCGGCGGCGCCCTCGGGCAGCGTCGCGAAGACGCCGTTGACCTCGGTCGGCTGGGTGAACGCCACGCCGGAGACGGATCCGTCCGCGATCCGCTCCTCGATGCCGCGGCGCAGGCGCTGGGCCATGGCGTTGGCCTGCGCGCCCGCGCGGATCCAAAGGTCGTCGGTGAGGAGGGCGAGCAGCTGGGCGGAGACGAAGCGCATCTTGCTCGCGAGCTGCATGGTGTTCTTGCGGAGGAACTCGATCCCCGTGACGGCCGCCGGGTTCAGCACGACGACGGCCTCGGCGCCCATCGCGCCGATTTTCGTGCCGCCGAAGCTCAGCACGTCCACCCCCGCGTCGCGGGTGAACGCGCCCAGCGGGGCGCCGAGCGCGGCCGCCGCGTTCGCGATGCGCGCGCCGTCCATGTGCACCGCGAGCCCGAGGGAGTGGGCCGCCTCCGCGACCGCCGCCACCTCGTCCGGCGTGTAGAGCGTGCCCAGCTCGGTCGACTGGGTGAGGGAGACCGCCTGCGGCACGATCGTGTGCACGCCGCGGGAGCCCGCGTGCGCGCGGACGGCCTCCGGGGTCAGCTTCGCGTCGGGCGTCGGCACCGGGAGAATCTTGAAGGCTCCCACCTTCTCCGGCGCCCCGCCCTCGTCGGTGTTGATGTGCGCGATCGCGGGCGCGACGACCCCGCCCCACCGCGTGAGGAGGCTCTGCAGGCCCACGACGTTCGCGCCCGTGCCGTTGAAGACGGGGAAGACCTCCGTCTCGGGTCCGAGCAGGTCGCGAAAGCGCGCGCGGAGCGCGGCCGTGTAGGGGTCCTCCCCGTAGGCCGGGGCGTGCCCGCCGTTCGCCGCGGCGACCGCCGCGATCACCTCGGGATGCGCGCCCGCGTAGTTGTCGGAGGCGAAGCCACGGATCCCGGTGTCGTGCAGTCGTTCCACCCGATCAGGCTACGCCGCGCGGGTCAGCCGGGCGGATTCCGTAGGCTGGACGCATGACGGATCCGCGCTCACAGTCCACGTATCAGGTGCGCCTCGGATGGGGCGAGCGGGGGCTCGACGAGCTCGCGCCGGCCGGCGTCGTCATCGTTGTCGACGTGCTCGGCTCGGCGGATCCGCTCGCCGCGCGGGCCATCGCCATGGGGCACGGGCCGACGGTCCTGATCGGGACGCTCCGCAACGCGACGGCGACCGCGCAGGCCGCCTACGACGAGCAGCTCGCGCGCGGCGGCCGGACCGCGATCGCGCTCGTGCTCGCGGGCGACGACGGCGCGTTCGCGGTCGAGGACTACCTCGCGGCCGGCGCGATCGGCGACGCGCTGACCGCGCGGGGCATCGACCACTCGGCCCCCGACGTCGCCGTCGCGACCGAGGGCTTCCGCGCGCTGGGCCGCGCCGTGAAGCACCTCGTGTCCGCGAGCGCATCGGGGCTCGCGCTCGCCGCGGAGGGGCGCCGCGACGAGGTCCGCGCCGCCGCGGAGGTCGACGCCGACGCCGAGTCCACGCTCGTCGTCGGCCCCGGCGCGTAGCGCCGCGCGTCAGCGGCGCGCGGCCTCCGTGCGCACGGTCGTGGACAGGGGCGCAGGGCCCTGCCCGTCGGCGGGCAGCTCGGGGAGGTCCCGCGGCATCTCGTCCTCGTACTCGTCGAGCCCGCCGCCGTGGCCGTCGTCGACCATGGAGCGCTCGTCGAACGGCACCTTTCCCGAGAGGACGTCGAGCGCGCGCTCGCGGTCAAACTCGCGGGTCCACGTGCCGATGATGATGGACGCGACCGCGTTGCCCGTGAAGTTCGTCAGAGCGCGCGCCTCCGACATGAAGCGGTCGATGCCCGTGATCATGCCGACGCCGTCGACCATGTCGGGGCGGTAGGTCTGCAGGCCGCCCGCGAGGGTCGCGAGCCCGGCCCCGGAGACGCCCGCGGCGCCCTTCGAGGCGATGATCATGAACGCGAGCAGGCCGATCTGCTCGGGGATCGACAGCGGGGTACCCATGGCGCTCGCGATGAACAGCGAGGCCATCGTGAGGTAGATCGCGGTGCCGTCGAGGTTGAACGAGTAGCCCGTCGGGATCGTGATGCCCGCGACGGGCTTCGAGACGCCGACGTGCTCCATCTTCGCGATCAGGCGCGGCAGCGCCGACTCGCTCGAGGAGGTCGAGACGATGAGCAGGTACTCGCGCCCGAGGTACTTCATGAGGCGGAAGATGTTGATGCGCGCGACGAACCACAGCACCGCCGCGAGGACGACGCCGATGAAGATCACGCAGGTCGCGTAGAAGGCCACCATGAGGACGGCGAGCGCGCCGACGGCCTCCCAGCCCGTCTGCCCGACGACGCCCGCGATCGCGCCGAACGCACCGATGGGCGCGACCCACAGCACCATCGTCAGGACGCGGAACACGACCGCCTGGACGTTCCGGATCGCCTCGAGGATCGGTTCGCCCCGCGCGCCCATCTGCTGAATCGCGAATCCGACGAGCAGAGCGACGAACAGCACCTGCAGGACCGACTCGCCCGTGAGCGGGGAGAACAGCGTGGTGGGGATGATGCCGAGGAGGAAGTGCTCGGTGCTCGAGTCCTCGCCCGTGGCCTCGTAGGAGGAGCCGGAGATGTCGAGGCCCGCGCCGGGGTGGATGAAGTTGCCCACGACGAGGCCGAGGAACAGTGCGAAGGTCGACATCACGAGGAAGTACGCCAGCGCGAGGCCGCCGACCTTGCCGACCGTTGCGGCCTTCGCGATCGACCCGATCCCCAGCACGATCGTGCAGAAGATGACCGGGGCGATCATCATCTTGATGAGCGCGACGAAGCCGGATCCGATCCACGCGAGCGAGGCTCCGAAGTCGGGCGCCAGGAGGCCGACGGCGACGCCCGAGACGACGGCGACGATGACGGCGATGTAGAGCCAGTGCTCCTTGCCGACGCCCTTCTTGCGGGCGGTGGGTGACGGCGTCTTTGCCATGGGTGTTCCTCTCGACGGGCACAGTCGTTGTGCGCGATGTTGTGCTCTCAATCTGGGGCGGACCCCGGGCCTCGCCGGACTTGCGTGCATATTGGTCGCGGGCCGGGGACGGCACAATGGAGCGCATGCCCTGCCCCTCCCGGCGCCGCGCGATGAGCGTGGCGCGTGCCTATCTCGTCGTGCACACGGCGGTGATTCTCGTGGCGGGCCTCGTCGTCTTCGGCCTGCTCGCGGTGGACGCGCGGCTCACGGCCCGCCACGAGGGGGAGGAGACGAGCCGCGTGCTGGCCGAGGCCCTGGCCAGCGACCCGTTCGTCGCGGACGTGGTGAGCGAGGCATACGCGGCTCGCGCCACGGGCGTGGAGGAGGAGGCGGTCGTAGCGAGCGCGTCCGACGCCCTCCAGCCCTACGCGTCGGACATCATGAGCGAGACGGGCGTCGACTACGTCACGATCATGCACCCGGACCGGACCCGCTATACGCACCCGGATCCGGAGCGCGTCGGCGGCGAATTCGTCGGGACGATCGGGCCCGCGCTCGCCGGGGACACCCTCACGGAGGTGTACGACGGGACACTCGGCCCCTCCGTGCGCGCCACCGCGGCGATCGAGGTCGACGGGGACGTCGTGGGCCTCGTCTCCGTCGGGGTGCTCCTGCGCGACATCTCCGCCGCGGAGCTGTCGCGGCTCGCGGCCGTGGGCGGGATCGCGGCGGCGTTCGTCGTGTTGGGATCCCTCGCCACGCTCGTGATGTTTCGCCGGATCGACCGGGCCACGGACAGCCGGGGTCCGGTCGAGCTCCGGCTCGCCTTCGACGCGCAGCGCGAGCTGTCGGACGTGCGGACGATCGCGGACGCGCTGCGCGCCCAGGTGCACGAGTTCGACAATCGGCTCCACACGATCGCGTCGCTCATCGAGCTGGGGCGCGCCGACGAGGCGCTCGACCTGGCGACGGGGCGCGCGGGGGACGGCCAGCGCCTCACGGATCGCGTCGTCGGGGCGCCGGACCAGCCCGTCATCGCCGCGCTGATGCTGGGAAAGGCCGCCCAGGCGCACGAGCTGGGGGTCGAGCTCCACGTCGAGACGCACCTGGAGCCGGGCACCCAGGGGCTCGACGCGGGCGACGTCGTCACCATCCTCGGGAACCTCCTCGACAACGCGATCGAGGCCGCCGTGGCGCGCCGCGTGCGATCCGGGGAGGCGGACGCGTGGGTCGAGGCCTACCTCGCGAGCGACGAGTCGGGATCCCTCACCTTCCAGATCTCCGACAGCGGGGACGGCGTGCCCGTCGCCGACCGCGCCCGGATCTTCCGGCGCGGGGTGACGACGAAGGCGGACGGCGAGAGGCGGCACGGCTACGGCCTCGCCCTCGTGGCCCGGACGGTCGCGCGCCTCGGCGGCCAGATCGAGGTGGGCGAGGCGGCGACGGGCGGCGCGGAGGTCACCGTGACGCTGCCGCGGCCGGGGGAGGCATCGTGAGCGACATTCGCGTGCTCGTCGTCGAGGACGACCCGCGCACCGCCCAGGCGCACGGCGCCTACGTCGGGCGGCTGGACGGCTTCGTGCTCGCCGGCGTCGCGGGCACGGCCGCCGAGGCGCGCCGGCGCCTGCGGGAGGCGGCCCGCGCGGGGGAGCGGATCCACCTGGTTCTGATGGACTTCTCCCTCCCGGACGGTGACGGCCTCAGCCTGTGCGGCGAGCTGCGCGCGTCCGGGCTCGTCGTCGACGTCATCGCCGTGACGGCCGAGCGCGGGCTCGACGCCGTGCGCCGGGCGGTCGCGGTGGGCGTCGTCCAGTACCTCATCAAGCCGTTCGGATTCCCCGCCTTCGCGGACAAGCTCGAGGCCTACGCCGCCTACGTCGAGCGCATGAGCCGGCCCGTGTCCGCGCTCAGCCAGGCCGAGGTCGACACGGCGTTCTCGGCCCTGCGCACCTCGAACGCTGCGGGGCTGCCGAAGGGGCTCGCGCCGCAGACCCTCGCGGCCGTGGAGGCGCTCCTCGCGGCGGCGCCCGCGGCCCTGTCCGCGTCGGAGGTCGCGGCCGAGATCGGGCTCTCGCGGGTCACGGCCCGGCGCTACCTGGAGTTTCTCGCGGAGGGCGGGGTCGCCCGGCGCGGTCAGCGCCACGGCGGCAAGGGGCGGCCCGAGACGGAGTACGCGCGCGAATAAGGCCCGGCGGCGCGGGCCGGCGCTGTCGTCAGTTTCGCGGCGCCTGCGCGGCGAGCCGCTCGGCTCGGGTGATCTCGCGGTGGCGCCACGCGAAGGCGAACCGCGGGTCGAAGCCCCGCGCGCAGCGCACGCACGAGGACGGGCGCGAGGGGCGGCGGTGGCGGAACACGACGTGTCCGCGCGGGCACGTCCCGATCCACGGGGCGAGCTCGGTCGCCGTCTCGCCCGTGTGCGTCGTGCCGCCGACGTAGCCGAGCTCGCGCGCGATCCTCTTCCACTCGCTCCCGTGCCCGGCGGCGGGGCCGGCGAGGGCGTGGGCGACCTCGTGGAGGAGCGTCTGGTGATTCTCATCGTCGGAGAACCGCGCGGCGAGGTAGCGCGAGACCGAGATGCGGCGGGCCGTGAAGTTGCAGAGCCCGGCGCGCCGCTTGGCGTTGTCGAAGCCGAACGACCAGCTGTCGTCGAGGTGCAGGCGGATCAGGGCGTTCGCCCACACCGTGACTCGCTTCAGATCCGACACGGATCCAGGCTAATCCGGGCCACCGACATCGGCGCGGATCAGCTCGCGAACAGGCCCCGGCTCTGGCTACGCCGGCGTTCCGCCGTCTCGACGAAGGTCAGGGTCGTCTCGAGCTCGTCGTCGTCCGCCCCGAGCTCCTGGCGCAGGAACAGCTCGCGCTTGAAGTCCGCGCGCGCGCCGTCGTAGTCGCCGGCGTCGAGGCGCACCTTGCCGCGGTGCGTGTGCGCGAGCGCGCCGATCCGCGCCCAGCGCTGCCCCTCGGCCTCCTCGATGCAGGCGGTCAGCTCCGCCTCGGCGCGCGTGAACGCGCCGCGCATCTGGTTGACGGTCGCGTGCAGGATCCGCGCGTGGAGCAAATCCTTGCGGGTGCCCGACATCCGCGCGAGGCGCACGGCGTGCTCGGCGACCTGCAGCGCCTCGTCCAGCTCCCCGAGGACCTTGAGGAGCCACACCTGTTCGAGCTGCGCGGGGAAGCTGCGCTGGCGGCGCACTTCGATGAGCCGCTCGTAGACGGCGGACCGGTCGACGATCTCCTGGAGGGTGTCCGCGTCGTATCCCTGGATGAAGCCCACGCCGAATCCCTTCCTTCTGGCCGCTCGTGCGGACTCCTATCCTGCCCGGTCACATCCTGGTAACGAACCCGGCGCGCGGGGTGTCACTCAAACAGGCGCTCGGACGGCTTCGGTGAGGCCGTCGCGTCCGCGTCCGTCGCCGGCGCCGCATCGCCCGCGAACGCGCGCACCTCGGCCCCTTCGGCCACCTTCGCGGGGTGGGGGCCGGCGGCCATGAGCCGCGGTAGCCACTCCGTCGGGAGCTCGCGCGCCGAGGCCGCGAGCACGAGGTTGCCGAAGCGCCGGCCCTTGAGCACCTGCACCTCGGCGAGGATCGCGACGTGCGGGAGGACGTCCCGGACCGTCGCGACCTGGCGCCTCGCGAACGCGAGCCCCGCCCCGTCGGCGACGTTGACGAGCAGGACGCCGCCCGGCGCGAGGAGCGCGGCCGCCTCGCGGTAGAACTCGACCGTCGTCAGGTGCGCCGGGGTCTGCGCGCCCGAATACACGTCGCTCACCACGAGGTCGACGGATCCGCGCATCGCGGGCGGCACGCGGCCGAGGCCGGCGCGTGCGTCCCCGACGCGGATCCGCACCTGCGCGTCGCGGGGCAGCGGCAGCTCCGCCCGCACGAGATCCACGAGCGGCTGTTCGAGCTCGACGACCTGCTGCCGGGAGCCGGGGCGCGTGTGCGCCACGTAGCGGGGGAGCGTGAGCCCGCCCGCGCCGAGGTGCACCGCCGAGATCGGCCCCGCGGGGAGCTGATCGATCACGGCCCCCATGCGCGCGACGTATTCGAACGCGAGGTGGGTCGGATCCGCCGGGTCCACGTGGGACTGGGGCGTGCCGTCGACGATCACCTCGTAGCCGGATCCGAACTCGCTCGGCCGCACCTCGGCGATCGCGCCGGAGCCCAGCCGCGCGCGAGGGAAGTCGGTGTCCTTGCGGCGCTGTCGTCCCATGCGACCATTCTCTCGCCCCTACGCTGGCGAGCATGCTCGCGCACTCGACGACCCTGGCGGGCCTCACGGCCGCGCTCGCGGGATTCGCGAGCACCTCCGCCGTCGTCCTGGCGGGGCTGACCGCCGTGGGCGCGACGCCCGCGCAGGCCGCGTCCGGCCTCGTGGCGGTGTGCATCGGCCAGGCGCTCGCGATGCTGTGGCTCGCGCCGCGCACGCGGATCCCCGTCCTCGTGGCGTGGTCGACGCCGGGCGCCGCCCTGCTCGCGTCGGGGGCCGAGCCCGCTGGCGGTTTCGCCGTCGCCGTCGGCGCGTTCCTCCTCGTGGCCGCGCTCATCGTGCTCACGGGCGTCTGGCCGCTCCTCGCGCGCGCCGTCGCCGCGATTCCCGCGACGATCGCGCAGGCGATGCTCGCGGGCGTGCTGGTCGGGCTCTGCCTGGAACCCGTCCGCGGCGTGCTCGAGGACCCCTGGCGCGTCGTGCCGATCGTCGCGGTCTGGCTCGTCCTCTCGCGCGTCGCGCCCACGTGGGCGGCTCCCGCCGCGTTCGCCGTGGCCGTCGCGATCCTCGGGGTCCAGGCGGCGATGGACGGCGGGGTGTCGGGCCCCGTCCTGCCCGCGCTCGAGCTGGTCGCGCCCCGGCTGAGCGCGGAGGCCGTCGTCGGCATCGCCCTCCCGGTCTACATCGTGACGATGGCCTCGCAGAACGTTCCCGGATCCGCCATCCTCGCGTCCTACGGCTACCGCGTGCCGTGGCGCGAGGCGATGACGGTGACGGGCATCGGCACCGCGCTCGTGGCGCCCCTCGGCGGCGTCGCCCTGAACCTCGGCGCGATCACGGCGGCGATCACGGCGTCGCCCGACGCGCACCCGGACCCCGCCGAGCGCTGGAAGGGCGTGCGCACGACGGGGTTCGCCTACCTCGTGCTCGCCCTCGGCGCGACGGCCCTGACGGCCCTCGCGCACGTGGCGCCCACCGTGCTCGGCGCCGTCGCCGGCCTCGCGCTCATCCCGACCCTCGCGTCATCCCTCGCGGGCGCGATGGGATCCGGGGCGCCGGGCCACCGCACGGCCGCGGGCGTGACGTTCGTCGTCGGCGCGAGCGGCGTCACGATCGCGGGGATCGGGGCCGCGTTCTGGGCGCTCGCCGCGGGGCTCGTGGTGTACGCGGCGCTCGCGTGGCGCCGCGACGCGTAGCCCCTATCGCGAGGCGAGCTCGCCCGAGACCGCGATCCGCTCGTCGCCCGCGTCGATGCGCAGGTTCGTCACGGCGATCGCGTCGGTGCCGAGCGGCACCCGTCGCCCCGCGACGCCGCGCAGCTGCGGGCGGAGCGGCAGCAGCGCGAGCTTCGACAGGAGGCTCCGGCTCGCGGCCGTGGCGCGGTGGATCGTCACGGATCCGTCGTCGTGCGCCTCGAGATCCACGCCGAATCGCGCCGAGAACGGCACGAAGAACAGCCGCACGGCAATCCCGGCGGTCGCGGTGATGCGGCCCGGCGCGGCCTCGCGCGCGGCGAAGCGCAGCTTCGTGAGCGACATCCGCCAGCCACCGGCCCGCGAGACCGCCGGGCCGATGATCGACGCGGCGAGGTCCGCGACGTCCTCCTGCTCCATGGAGACGCGGAAGTCTCCCCGGGCGGATCCGCCCGCGCGTTCCCGAATCGTGCCGACGAGCCCGTCGTCCGTGCGCAGGACGACCCAGTCGACCGGGGCGTCGCGGAGGGTCGCGGAGGCGCGCACCTCGATGTCGTTGACGGTCGCCGGATCCGCCCGCAGCGCGAACTCGCGGATCGTTCCGGGGGTGCTCTGCACGGTCTCGCCGTCGGTGGCGGGAGGCCACGCGTCCTCGGCCGCCGCCGCGGCGCCGTCGACGGCGATCGTCGCTCCGCTCAGGTCGAGGGCGAGGGCCTCGACGTCGGCGCGCCCCGTGAACGGCGACGAGTGCACGGTGACGCCCGGCGCGTGACGGGTGTCGATCGTCACGCCCGCGTCCGCGGCACGCGCGATCCACCGCGTGATTCCGGTCTTGATGGTCGTGCCGGACGCGGGCCAGGCCTTCGCGCTCGACAGGGGCCAGGGATGGCGCTTCATGGCCCCAGGGTAGGCGACGCGGCGGGGGCGGCGCGCGGGGAGCTCGCGTGGTTATACCTGAGAGGAAAATCCGAGTCAACTACCGGGGTGGACAGCGCGTGTCTTACTGGGGTAGCGTGGGGATTTGCGCTCGCCTTCGTCTTCCGTGCCTTCATATGGTGGTCGGCTGGATATGCGCGCGATCCCCGCAGATAGCGGCGCGGGTCGCGCGAGTGGACGTTCGAGTGCGCCTCACACCCTGTCGGCAAGGAATCTAGGGCCCTTCTCGGGTCCACGGAGGTCATCCCCTTGGCTGCTTCGCGCAACGCATCCAACCCCACCACCAAGAACGGACGCGACGCACAGCGTCTGTCGTTCGCAAAAGTCACCGACGCCCTGACGGTCCCGGACCTTCTGGCGCTGCAGACCGAATCCTTCGACTGGCTCGTCGGAAACGACGCGTGGAAGGCACGCGTCGCGGAGCGTACGGCCTCCGGTCAGCACGCCTCCGACCAGAGCGGCCTGGAGGAGATCTTCGAGGAGATCTCGCCGATCGAGGACCTCGCGGAGACGATGCAGCTGTCGTTCGCGAACCCCTACCTCGAGCCCGAGAAGTACTCGATCGAAGAGTGCAAGGACCGCGGCAAGACGTACGCGGCCCCGCTCTACGTCGAGGCCGAGTTCATGAACCACCAGACCGGTGAGATCAAGACGCAGACGGTCTTCATGGGCGACTTCCCGCTGCAGACGCGCGAGGGCACGTTCATCATCAACGGCACCGAGCGCGTCGTCGTCTCGCAGCTCGTGCGTTCGCCCGGCGTGTACTTCGACAAGACGCCCGACAAGACGTCCGACAAGGACATCGTCTCGGCGCGCGTGATCCCGAGCCGCGGTGCGTGGCTCGAGTTCGAGATCGATAAGCGCGACCAGGTCGGCGTCCGCATTGACCGCAAGCGCAAGCAGCCCGTCACGGTCTTCCTCAAGGCGCTCGGTCTCACGAGCGAGCAGATCCTCGAGGAGTTCGCCGGCATCGCGTCGATCGAGGACACACTCGCGAAGGACACGATCCTCACGCAGGAGGATGCGCTCCGCGACATCTACCGCAAGCTGCGCCCGGGCGAGCAGGTGGCCGCCGAGGCCGCGCGCTCGCTGCTCGACAACTTCTACTTCAACCCGAAGCGCTACGACCTCGCGAAGGTCGGCCGCTACAAGCTGAACCAGAAGCTCGGCATCGACCAGCCGCTGTCGGCCTCGGTCCTCACGGTCGAGGACATCGTCGCGGCCATCAAGTACATGGTCCGCCTGCACCGCGGCGACACGTCCTTCGAGGGCGTCGCTAAGGGCGGTGAGATCGTCGAGAAGCGCATCGTCGTCGACGACATCGACAACTTCGGCAACCGCCGTATCCGCGCGGTCGGCGAGCTCATCCAGAACCAGGTCCGCACGGGCCTGTCGCGCATGGAGCGCGTCGTGCGCGAGCGCATGACGACGCAGGACATCGAGGCGATCACGCCGCAGACCCTGATCAACGTCCGCCCCGTCGTGGCCGCGATCAAGGAGTTCTTCGGAACGAGCCAGCTGTCGCAGTTCATGGACCAGAACAACCCGCTCGCGGGTATCACCCACAAGCGGACGCTGTCGGCGCTCGGCCCGGGTGGTCTGTCGCGTGAGCGCGCGGGCGTCGAGGTCCGCGACGTGCACCCGTCGCACTACGGCCGCATGTGCCCCATCGAGACGCCGGAAGGCCCGAACATCGGCCTCATCGGCCGTCTCGCGACCTACGGCCGGATCAACTCGTTCGGCTTCATCGAGACCCCGTACCGCCGCGTCGTTGACGGCAAGGTCACGACGCAGATCGACTACCTCTCGGCCGCCGAGGAGCAGTCCTTCAACGTCGCGCCGGCCAACACCGTGCTCAACGACGACGGATCCTTCGCGCAGGACCGCGTCCTCGCCCGCCAGCACGGCGACGAGGTCGACCTCATCCCCTCGGAGGAGGTCGGCTACATGGACGTCTCGCCGCGCCAGATGGTGTCGGTGGGTACGGCGCTGATCCCGTTCCTCGAGCACGACGACGCGAACCGCGCGCTCATGGGCGCGAACATGCAGCGTCAGGCGGTGCCGCTGCTCGAGTCGGAGGCCCCGCTCGTCGGAACCGGCATGGAGAAGTTCGCCGCCATCGACTCGGGCGACTCGATCATCACCGACGTCGCGGGCGTCGTGACCGACGTCACGGCAGACTACGTCTCGCTGCAGCTCGATGAGGGCGGCACGCGCGACTACTTCCTCCGGAAGTTCGACCGTTCGAACCAGGGCAACACCTACAACCAGAAGGCCGTCGTGCGCGTGGGCGACCGCGTCGAGGTCGGCGAGGTTATCGCCGACGGTCCCTCGACGGACAACGGCGAGCTGGCGCTCGGCAAAAACCTCCTCATCGGCTTCATGTCGTGGGAGGGCTACAACTTCGAGGACGCGATCATCCTCAGCCAGCGTCTCGTGAAGGACGACACCCTCACCTCGATCCACATCGAGGAGTACGAGGTCGACGCGCGCGACACGAAGCTCGGCAAGGAGGAGATCACCCGCGATCTCCCGAACGTGAGCCCGGAGCTGCTGAAGGACCTCGACGAGCGCGGCATCATCCGCATCGGCGCCGAGGTGCGCCCCGGCGACATCCTCGTTGGCAAGGTCACGCCGAAGGGCGAGACCGAGCTCAGCGCCGAGGAGCGCCTGCTCCGCGCGATCTTCAACGAGAAGAGCCGCGAGGTCCGCGACACGTCGCTGAAGGTGCCCCACGGTGAGCAGGGAACCGTCATCGCGGTCAAGGAGTTCGACGCCGAGGAGGGCGACGACGAGCTCGGCTCGGGCGTCAACCGCCGCGTCGTGGTCTACATCGCCCAGAAGCGCAAGATCACGGAGGGCGACAAGCTCGCCGGCCGTCACGGCAACAAGGGCGTCATCGCGCGCATCATGCCGGAGGAGGACATGCCGTTCCTCCCCGACGGCACGCCGCTCGACGTGCTCCTCAACCCGATGGGTATCCCGGGCCGCATGAACTTCGGCCAGGTCCTCGAGGTGCACCTCGGCTGGATCGCGCAGCAGGGCTGGAAGATCGAGGGCACCCCGGAGTGGGCCGTGAGCCTGCCCGAGGAGTTCCGCGAGGTGGCCCCCGGCACCCCCGTCGCCACGCCCGTCTTCGACGGCGCGCACGAGGCGGAGGTCCGCGGCCTGCTCGAGTCCACGACGCCGACGCGCGATGGCGACCGTCTCGTCGACGGCACGGGCAAGGCCCGGCTGTTCGACGGCCGCACGGGCGAGCCGTACCCGTACCCGATCTCGGTCGGCTACATGTACATCCTCAAGCTCCACCACCTCGTCGACGACAAGATCCACGCGCGCTCGACGGGCCCGTACTCGATGATCACTCAGCAGCCGCTCGGTGGTAAGGCGCAGTTCGGTGGTCAGCGCTTCGGTGAGATGGAGGTGTGGGCCCTCGAGGCCTACGGCGCCGCGTACGCCCTCCAGGAGCTGCTCACGGTCAAGTCGGACGACATCCTGGGCCGCGTGAAGGTCTACGAGTCGATCGTCAAGGGCGAGAACATCCCGGAGCCCGGCATCCCCGAGTCCTTCAAGGTGCTCATGAAGGAGATGCAGTCGCTCTGCCTGAACGTCGAGGTGCTCGGCGCTGACGGCCGGGCCGTTAGCCTCCGCGACACCGACGACGAGGCCTTCCGCGCAGCGGAGGAGCTCGGCATCAACATCTCCAGTCGCTTCGAGTCCGCCTCGATCGACGAGATCTGATCCGCCCGGCCGATTTAGAGATTTCCCACACAGGAGAGTCAATTGCTCGACGCAACAACTTTCGATGAGCTTCGCATCGGTCTGGCCACCGCCGACGACATCCGTCGCTGGTCCCACGGCGAGGTCAAGAAGCCCGAGACGATCAACTACCGCACGCTGAAGCCCGAGAAGGACGGGCTCTTCGGCGAGCAGATCTTCGGACCCAGCCGCGACTGGGAGTGTGCCTGCGGCAAGTACAAGCGCGTCCGCTTCAAGGGCATCATCTGCGAGCGCTGCGGTGTCGAGGTCACGAAGAGCTCGGTCCGTCGCGAGCGCATGGGCCACATCGAGCTCGCCGCGCCCGTCACGCACATCTGGTACTTCAAGGGCGTCCCCTCGCGCCTCGGGTACCTGCTCGACATGGCGCCGAAGGACCTCGAGAAGGTCATCTACTTCGCCGCATACATGGTGATCTCGGTCGACGAGGAGGCACGTCACCGTGACATGCCCACGCACGAGAACAACCTGCGCCTCGAGATTAAGAACGTCTCGGACCGCCGCGACGCCCGCGTCGCCGCGCGCCTCCAGAAGCTGGAGGAGGAGCTCGCCGCGCTCGAGGCCGAGGGCGCCAAGGCCGACCAGAAGCGCAAGGTGAAGGACGCCGCCGAGAAGGAGATGGCGACGATCCGCAAGCGCGCAGACGAGCAGGTCGCCAAGCTCGACCGCATGTGGGAGGAGTTCCGCTCCCTCGAGGTCGGGCAGCTCAAGCCGGAGGACGACGTCTTCCAGGAGCTCCAGGACCGCTTCGGTCAGTACTTCGACGCCCGCATGGGCGCCGAGGCGCTGCAGGTGCGCCTGGCGAACTTCGACCTGGCCGCCGAGGCCGAGGCGCTGCGCCTGCAGATCGCCGAGGGCAAGGGCCAGCGCAAGATCCGCGCGATCAAGCGCCTCAAGGTTGTCAACTCGTTCCTCTCGACCGGCATGTCGCCGGCCGCGATGGTCCTCGAGGTCGTGCCCGTGATCCCGCCGGAGCTGCGCCCCATGGTGCAGCTCGACGGTGGCCGGTTCGCGACTAGCGACCTGAACGACCTGTACCGCCGCGTGATCAACCGCAACAACCGCCTGCGCCGTCTGATCGACCTCGGTGCGCCCGAGATCATCGTGAACAACGAAAAGCGCATGCTGCAGGAGGCCGTCGACGCGCTGTTCGACAACGGCCGCCGCGGTCGCCCGGTCACGGGCACGGGTAACCGCGCGCTGAAGTCCCTCAGCGACATGCTGAAGGGTAAGCAGGGCCGGTTCCGCCAGAACCTGCTCGGCAAGCGCGTCGACTACTCGGGTCGTTCGGTCATCGTCGTCGGCCCGCAGCTCAAGCTGCACCAGTGCGGTCTGCCGAAGCAGATGGCGCTCGAGCTGTTCAAGCCGTTCGTCATCAAGCGCCTGATCGACCTCGGTCACTCGCAGAACATCAAGGCCGCCAAGCGCGCCGTCGAGCGCACGCGCCCCGAGGTCTGGGACGTGCTGGACGAGGTCATCCGCGAGCGCCCGGTTCTCCTGAACCGCGCGCCCACGCTGCACCGTCTCGGCATCCAGGCGTTCGAGCCGCAGCTCGTCGAGGGCAAGGCGATCCAGCTGCACCCGCTCGTGTGCGCGGCGTTCAACGCCGACTTCGACGGCGACCAGATGGCCGTCCACCTTCCGCTGTCGGTCGAGGCTCAGGCCGAGGCGCGCGTGCTCATGCTCGCCTCGAACAACATCCTCAAGCCGTCGGACGGCCGTCCCGTGACGCTCCCGTCGCAGGACATGATCATCGGTCTGCACCACCTGTCGACCGTGATCGAGGGCGCCGCCGGCGAGGGTCGCGTGTTCGGCTCGGTCGACGAGGCGCAGATGGCGTTCGAGGAGGGCACGCTGCACCTTCAGGCGAAGGCGCGGATCCGCCAGCCCGGCCTAACGTTCCTCGAGGGCGACGCCCCCGAGGGCTACGACACGCACGGTCTCGTGGACGCCTCGCTCGGTCAGATGATCTTCAACGGTCAGCTGCCCAAGGGCTACCCGTTCGTGCGCGAGCAGGCCGACAAGGGCAAGCTCTCGCAGATCGTGAACAAGCTCGCGGAGGAGTACCCGAAGGTCGTCACGGCGGAGACGCTCGACAAGATCAAGGACGCGGGTTACTACTGGGCCACGCGCTCGGGCGTCACGGTCGCGATGAGCGACGTCGTCACGCCGGAGAACAAGGGCGAGATCATCGCGGGCTACGAGAAGAAGGCCGCGAAGATCACCGCGCAGTACGAGAAGGGTCTCACCACCGACGACGAGCGTCGTCAGGAGCTCACGGCTCTGTGGACCGAGGCGACGGACGTCCTGCAGAAGGAGATGAAGGACGCCTTCCCGGCCGACAACACCATCTTCCGCATGGTCTCGTCGGGCGCCCGCGGTAACTGGCTGCAGATCCGGAACATCGCGGCCATCCGTGGTCTCGTGAACAACCCCAAGGGCGAGATCATCCCCCGCCCGATCCTGTCCTCGTTCCGCGAGGGCCTGACGGTCGCCGAGTACTTCATCGCCACCCACGGTGCGCGTAAGGGCCTCGCCGACACGGCCCTCCGTACGGCCGACTCGGGGTACCTGACGCGTCGTCTCGTCGACGTCTCGCAGGACGTCATCATCCGCGAGGAGGACTGCGGCACGGCCAAGGGCCTGTCGTACCCGATCGCGGAGGTCGGTCCCGACGGCGTGCTCGTCAAGGACTCCAACGTCGAGAACTCGGTCTTCGCGCGCAGCCTCGCGGTGGACGTGGTGGCCGAGGACGGCACGGTGCTCGCGCAGGCCGGCCAGGACGTCGGCGACCCGCTGATCGACAAGCTCGTCGCGGGCGGCATCACGGAGATCAAGGTCCGCTCGGTCCTGACGTGCGACTCGGCCGTGGGCGTCTGCGCCCGCTGCTACGGTCGCTCGCTCGCCACGGGCAACCTCGTAGACATCGGCGAGGCCGTCGGCATCATCGCGGCCCAGTCGATCGGTGAGCCCGGCACGCAGCTTACGATGCGTACGTTCCACACGGGTGGTTCGGCCTCGGCCGACGACATCACGCAGGGTCTTCCCCGCGTGCAGGAGCTCTTCGAGGCGCGTACCCCCAAGGGCGCGTCGCCGATCTCCGAGTCGGCCGGTCGCGTCACGATCGAGGAGACGGACAAGGGCAAGAAGGTCATCGTCACGCCGGACAGCGGCGACGAGCCCCACGTCTACCCGGTCCTGAAGCGCGCGACCCTCCTCGTCGAGGACGGCCAGCACGTCGAGGTGGGCCAGGCCCTCCAGGTCGGCACGCTCGACCCGAAGGAGATCATGCGCGTGCAGGGCGCCCGCGAGGTGCAGAAGTACCTCGTGGACGGCGTGCAGGGCGTGTACCGCTCGCAGGGTGTGCCGATCCACGACAAGCACATCGAGGTCATCGTGCGCCAGATGCTGCGGAAGGTCACGGTCGTCGACCACGGCGAGACGGACCTCCTCCCCGGCGAGATGGTGGACATGCGCCACTACCAGGACGTCAACCGCCAGGCGGTCGGCGAGGGCAAGCGCCCCGCGTCGGGACGCCCGGAGCTGATGGGTATCACGAAGGCGTCGCTCGCGACGGAGTCGTGGCTGTCGGCCGCGTCGTTCCAGGAGACGACCCGCGTCCTCACGGAGGCGGCTCTCCAGGGCAAGAGCGACCCGCTGATCGGTCTCAAGGAGAACGTCATCATCGGAAAGCTGATCCCGGCCGGTACGGGCCTCGCCAAGTACCGCGACGTGGTCGTGGAGGCGACGGAGGAGGCGAAGAGCGAGCGGTACCCCAACCGCATCTTCGCGTCCGACGGGGCCTTCGCCGACGGCGACTACAGCTACGTCGACTTCGACGCGTTCTCGACGGACGACTTCACGCCGGGCACCTACAACTAAGCCCGCGTGAGCTCTCGAACGGCCCCGGATCCCTCGCGGATCCGGGGCCGTTCCTCGTGGGGTCACGGGCGCCGTATCCTGGGCGCATGGCCATCGGGGGACGCAACAACGTGGCGACGATCATCGTGACCGTCGTCGTGATCGGGATCGTCGGCGCCCTCCTGTGGGCCGCGTGGCCGCTGCTGCCCATGGTGGGCAACTGGCTGAGCGGAATCTTCTTTGGATTCTTCGACTGGCTGCGCGCGACGACCGCGTAGCGGGCGGGGCGACGCGCCCGCGGCGAGGCGCCGGGGCGAGCGGGATCGCGCGGGTTATCCTGCCGCAGGAGGGGAGAGGCCCCGCCCGTGAGGAGTGCGTGCGATGAGTGACGCCCAGGGTTCGAGGAACGACCACGACGGCGACCCCATCGAGGACCAGAGCGCCTCGACGGAGCCCGCGGAGAACGCGCCGGCCGAGACTCCGGCCGCAGACGAGGTGACCACGGCGGAGCCCGCCACCGCGGATCCGGGCGCGGAAGAGACCACCGCCGAGCCGGAGCCGACGACGGGGCAGACCCGCGCCGACCTCGCGGCCCAGCGCCGCGCCGAGACGGCCGAGCCCGCCGCCGAGACCCCGGAGGAGGAGCCCGACTACGAGGCCCTCGCTGCCGAGCTCGACCGTCTCGAGGCCGAGACCGCCGCCGCCGCGCCGGTCGCGCCGTCGCGCCCCGAGCCGGAGCCCGAGACGCGCCGCGTCGACGAGGCGGGGGAGTCTCCCGCGGCGCAGAGCCCGTGGTTCGAGCCCGCTGAGACGCGCACCTTCCGCACGGACGACCCCGCCGAGGAGCCCGCCTCCGTCGCGCCCAGCGAGCCGACCCACGCGGCGCCCGCGCCGATCTTCGTGCAGGCCCCGGAGGCGCCCCGCAAGCGCGGCAACCGCGGCGCGTCGGGGCTTATCGGCCTCGTCGCCGCCCTCGCGTTCGCCGTCCTATTCGCCGCCGCGACCTTCGGTTGGCAGGCGGTGATGAGCGTCGCGAACGGCGAGGGGATCCCGGATCCCGTCGACTTCGTGACGCTCGACCTGCTTGCCCCGACGTTCTGGGTCACGGTCATCGCGTTCTGGCTGGCCTTCTGGCTCCTCGGGGCGATCGTGAACCGCGCGCGCTGGTGGTCCTGGGTCATCTTCGGCCTGCTCGTCGCCGTGCTCACGTACGTGGGGTTCCTCGCGGGCGTCTTCGTCGACGCGCCGTTCTGGGCGATCACGGCGCGCGAGGGCGTCGACCTGCTCGTCGCCAACGTTCTGCACCCCGTCGCCCTGCTCGCGCTGATCCTCGCCCGCGAGGTGACGATCTGGTTCGGCGCGTGGGTCTCCAAGCGCGGCGGCAAGATCGCGGAGCTCAACCGCGAGGAGCGCGAGGAGTACGACCGCCTGATCGCGGACGGACCGCAGGCGCGTTCCTAAGGCGCCCCGACGTCTCCGGCGGGCCCGCGCGATGCGCGGGCCCGCCGGAGACGTTTCGGGCGTTCGGCGCGACAATGGAGCCATGACCTCGCGCGACCGACTCTCCGACGGCGTGCTCACGGCGTTCGCGACCGCGGGCTACCTCGCCCTCCTCGTCGCGGGCCTGGGCGTGGCGAGCCTCGCCCTGGACGAGGACGTCATTCGCACGCGCGGCGTGGGCCTCGTCCCCGCCTATGTCGCGGCGGGGGCCGCCCTCGCGGTCTTCGCGCTCCTCGTGCGCCAGGCGGTCGCGCGCGAGCGCCCCACGTACGTCGCGGCCGCCGGTGTGGCGCTCGCGTCGGCGGCGACCCACGCGCTGGTCCTCGGCGCCGGCGCGCTCCTCGATTCCGGCGACCTGGGTGTCGCGCTGGGAGCCGTGAGTGAGGTGCTCGTCGGCTGGGTCGAGCCCGTGGTGGCGCTCACGGCCGCCGTCGCCGCCTGGGCGGCGATTGCGGTGCGCCGCACGGGCGCGGAACGCCCGCGCTGGCCCTGGGAGGACTCGCCGCGCTGAGCCCTCAGCCGTCGAGGTCCCGCGGGTCGAATGGCGCGTCGAGCGATGCGCCGAGCTCCGCCAGCAGGCGATCGACCTGCGGATCCACGAACTCGACGATCGCGGCGCGGATCCGGCGGCGGTGCGGGCCGAGGAGGTGGCAGATCTCGCGCCCGACGGCGTCGGCGTGTTCGTCCGCGAGCGCGACCTCGCGGCGGAGGGCCTGTTTTGCGGCCGCCGTGAGCGGCGGGAGCGGCGGCGCCTCGCGGGCTGCCTCCTCCTCGAACCCCGCGATCGTGAAGAGGAAGGGCTGCGACGGGTCCGGATCCGGGTCCAGCGGCAACCCGTCGAACTCGGGGTCGAGGCCGTCGCGCGGGCGGTAGCTCCGCGCCCGATTGCGCGCAGCCTGCTGGTCGAGCTCGGCCTGGAGGAGCGGGAGGTTCGCCGCCGTGTAGCCGGCCACACGCTGGTCGACGAGGGTGGTCAGCCGCGTGGTGAGCCCGTGCTGTACGCCGTGTGGCGTGTCGCTGTCGATGCCGGCCGCCGCCAGGAGGGGGGATCCGAGGCACCGCCGGCAGGGCGAGCGCCGCCCGCGGTGGGTCGCGGGCTCCCAGCGGGGGAGCCAGCGGAGCCAGGCGTCGACTGCCTGGCTGACCCGCGTTTCGAGCGACCGCTCCATACGCCAAGAGTAGTGATCCCGGGGCGTTTGCGGGGCGCGTGTCGCGCACGTATGATGGTTCAGTGTGCGTGTACGCGCTTGTCGCGTGCGCTCGCGCAGGGAAAGGGCCTGCGAACAGGCCCACCCCCACGGCATATCCATCGACAACACCCGGGCGTTCGCGCGGGTGGATGGGTCCGACGTGAAACATCACGCCCCGCTGTCACCGTGCAGCATGTGAACAAGGAGAATCGTGCCAACTATTCAGCAGTTGGTTCGCAAGGGTCGCAAGCCCAAGGTCTCGAAGACCAAGGCGCCCGCCCTGAAGGCGAACCCGCAGCAGGCCGGTGTCTGCACCCGTGTGTACACCACCACGCCCAAGAAGCCGAACTCGGCGATGCGCAAGGTCGCTCGTGTGAAGCTCCGCAACGGCACCGAGGTCACGGCCTACATCCCCGGTGAGGGCCACAACCTCCAGGAGCACTCGCTGGTGCTCGTCCGTGGCGGTCGTGTGAAGGACCTCCCCGGTGTGCGCTACCGCATCGTGCGCGGTGCGCTCGACACCCAGGCCGTCAAGAACCGTCAGCAGGCGCGCAGCCGCTACGGCGCGAAGAAGGGTTGAGTTAGATGCCTCGTAAGGGTCCGGCTCCCAAGCGCCCCGTCGTCAACGACCCGGTATACGGCGCCCCGATCGTCACGCAGCTCGTCAACAAGATCCTCGTCGATGGCAAGAAGTCCATCGCCGAGCGCATCGTGTACGGCGCCCTCGCGGGTGTCGACGCGAAGGCTGAGGCCGACGCGGTGACGACGCTCAAGAAGGCGCTCGACAACGTGCGTCCGACGCTCGAGGTCCGCAGCCGCCGCGTCGGTGGTTCGACCTACCAGGTGCCGGTCGAGGTCAAGCCTCACCGCGCCAACACGCTCGCCCTCCGCTGGCTCGTGAGCTACGCGAAGGGTCGTCGCGAGAAGACGATGACCGAGCGTCTCATGAACGAGATCCTCGACGCGTCGAACGGCCTCGGCGCCGCGGTCAAGCGCCGCGAGGACACGCACAAGATGGCCGAGTCGAACCGCGCCTTCGCGCACTACCGCTGGTAAGACACAGCGAGTCATGTCGGCCCCGGACCTCGTTCCGGGTGCTCCGGGGCCGACACTCCTGCTTCATCCCTCTCTTCACGTAAGGAAACTCGAAGTGGCACAAGACGTGCTCACCGACCTCAAGAAGGTCCGCAACATCGGCATCATGGCCCACATTGATGCCGGTAAGACCACCACGACCGAGCGCATCCTGTTCTACACGGGCGTCAACCACAAGATCGGTGAGACGCACGACGGTGGAGCCACCACCGACTGGATGGAGCAGGAGCAGGAGCGTGGCATCACGATCACCTCCGCTGCTGTGACGTGCTTCTGGGAGGGATCCCAGATCAACATCATCGACACCCCGGGTCACGTCGACTTCACGGTCGAGGTCGAGCGCTCGCTTCGCGTGCTCGACGGCGCGGTTGCCGTCTTCGACGGCAAGGAGGGTGTGGAGCCGCAGTCCGAGACGGTGTGGCGCCAGGCCGACAAGTACAACGTCCCCCGCATCTGCTTCGTCAACAAGATGGACAAGCTCGGCGCGGACTTCTACTTCACGGTCGACACGATCATCAACCGCCTGAAGGCGAAGCCGCTCGTGATGCAGCTTCCCATCGGATCCGAGAACGACTTCGTCGGCGTCGTGGACCTGCTCCACATGAAGGCCCTCGTGTGGCCGGGCGACGCGAAGGGTGACGTCACGATGGGCGCCTCCTACGAGACGCGCGAGATCCCCGCCGACCTCCAGGAGCGCGCTGAGCAGTACCGCGAGGCGCTCGTCGAGGCCGTCGCCGAGAGCGACGAGGCCCTCCTCGAGAAGTTCTTCGGTGGCGAGGAGCTGTCGATCGACGAGCTGAAGGCGGGCATCCGCAAGCTCACGATCGCGGGCGACATCTACCCCGTGTTCTGTGGTTCGGCCTTTAAGAACCGCGGCGTGCAGCCCATGCTCGACGCGGTCGTCGACTACCTGCCGGCCCCCATCGACGTGCCCGCCATCGAGGCGCACGACCCGAAGGACGAGTCGGTCGTCATCGAGCGTCACGCCGACGCGGAGGAGCCCTTCTCGGCCCTCGCGTTCAAGGTCGTCTCGCACCCCTTCTTCGGTCGCCTGACCTACATCCGCGTGTACTCGGGTCACCTCGACTCGGGCGCGCAGGTCATCAACTCGACCAAGGGCAAGAAGGAGCGCATCGGGAAGATCTTCCAGATGCACGCCAATAAGGAGAACCCGGTCGAGTCGATCACGGCCGGCCACATCTACGCGGTCATCGGCCTCAAGGACACGACGACGGGCGACACGCTGTGCGACCCGGCGTCGCAGGTCGTGCTCGAGTCGATGACGTTCCCCGAGCCCGTCATCGAGGTCGCGATCGAGCCGAAGACGAAGGCCGACCAGGAGAAGCTGGGTCTCGCGATCCAGAAGCTCGCTGAGGAGGACCCGACCTTCCGCGTCGAGAACAACCCCGAGACCGGTCAGACGACCGTCAAGGGCATGGGTGAGCTCCACCTCGACATCCTCGTGGACCGCATGAAGCGCGAGTTCAAGGTCGAGGCGAACGTCGGTAAGCCCCAGGTGGCCTACCGCGAGACGATTCGTCGCGCCGTCGAGCGTCACGACTACACCCACAAGAAGCAGACGGGTGGATCCGGTCAGTTCGCGAAGATCCAGTTCCGCCTCGAGCCGATGGACGTCGAGGGCGACAAGATCTACGAGTTCGCCAACGAGGTCACGGGTGGCCGCGTTCCGCGCGAGTACGTCCCGTCGGTGGACGCCGGTTTCCAGGACGCCATGAACGTCGGCATCCTGGCCGGCTACCCGATGGTCGGCGTGAAGGCCGTCCTGACGGATGGCGCGTCGCACGACGTCGACTCCTCGGAGATGGCGTTCAAGATCGCCGGGTCGATGGGCTTCAAGGAGGCCGTCCAGAAGGCGAGCCCCGTGCTGCTCGAGCCGCTCATGTCTGTCGAGGTCCGCACGCCCGAGGAGTACATGGGCGACGTCATCGGCGACCTGAACTCGCGCCGCGGTCAGGTGCAGTCGATGGAGGACGCGCAGGGTGTCAAGGTCATCCGCGCGCTCGTGCCGCTCTCGAGCATGTTCGGCTACATTGGCGACCTGCGGTCGAAGACCTCGGGGCGTGCGGTGTACTCGATGGAGTTCGACAGCTACGCCGAGGTTCCCAAGGCCGTCGCCGACGAGATCATCCAGAAGGGCAAGGGCGAGTAACACTCCCCGGCCCCTCTGGGGGCGGGTGTGGCCAAGGTTGGCCCCACCCGCCACCGCACAACTTCACACAGACTGTCTCTACTAGACTGAAACAAACCCCGGAAGAGAGCCGGTCGCAATCCAGCGCCCGGTACTTCTCCATGAGCGTCCTGAGGAGGACACAGTGGCTAAGGCCAAGTTCGAGCGCACCAAGCCGCATCTCAACATCGGAACGATCGGTCACGTCGACCACGGCAAGACGACGCTGACCGCGGCGATTTCGAAGGTGCTGGCGGACAAGTACCCGTCGGACGTGAACGTCATTCGCGACTTCAGCTCGATCGACTCGGCTCCCGAGGAGCGCGACCGCGGTATCACGATCAACATCTCGCACGTCGAGTACGAGACGCCCACGCGTCACTACGCTCACGTCGACGCCCCCGGCCACGCCGACTACGTCAAGAACATGATCACCGGTGCCGCCCAGATGGACGGCGCGATCCTCGTGGTCGCCGCGACCGACGGTCCCATGGCGCAGACGCGTGAGCACGTGCTGCTCGCCAAGCAGGTCGGCGTTCCCTACCTGCTCGTCGCGCTGAACAAGAGCGACATGGTCGACGACGAGGAGATCCTGGAGCTCGTCGAGCTCGAGGTGCGTGAGCTCCTCTCCTCGCAGGGCTTCGACGGCGACAACGCTCCCGTCGTGCAGGTCTCGGGCCTCAAGGCTCTTGAGGGCGACGAGAAGTGGACGCAGGCGATCGTCGACCTCATGGAGGCCGTCGACAACTCGATCCCCGAGCCCGAGCGTGACCGCGACAAGCCGTTCCTCATGCCGATCGAGGACGTCTTCACGATCACCGGTCGTGGCACGGTCGTCACGGGTCGCGCGGAGCGCGGCATCCTCGGCATCAACTCTGAGGTCGAGATCGTCGGCATCCGCCCGACGCAGAAGACCACGGTCACGGGTATCGAGATGTTCCACAAGCAGCTCGACGAGGCGTGGGCCGGCGAGAACTGTGGTCTGCTGCTTCGCGGTCTGAAGCGCGAGGACGTCGAGCGCGGCCAGGTCGTCGTGAAGCCGGGTTCGGTCACGCCGCACACCAACTTCGAGGGCACGGCGTACATCCTGTCCAAGGACGAGGGTGGGCGTCACAACCCCTTCTACACGAACTACCGCCCGCAGTTCTACTTCCGCACCACCGACGTCACGGGCGTCATCACGCTGCCCGAGGGCACCGAGATGGTCATGCCCGGTGACACCACCGACATGACGGTCGAGCTGATCCAGCCGATCGCCATGGAGGAGGGCCTCGGCTTCGCCATCCGCGAGGGTGGCCGCACGGTCGGCGCCGGTACGGTCACGAAGATCGTCAAGTAAGACCTCCGGTCTCAGGGCGGGGCGGATCCTTCGGGATCCGCCCCGCTTTCGTGTTTCCTGAGGGCGCGTGGAGGACGCGCCACGCCGGACGGTCTACCGTGCGGGTATGGCGAATTCCTCGCACGACCCCCGACCCCCGCGCAGCCGCGCGCGCGTCGCGATCGCGACGACGCTGTTCGCGGCCTATCTCGCGATCGTGCTCTGGGTCACGATGACGCCGTCTCTCGACGGCGTCGGGGTGGACACGGTCGCCGAGCGCGTCCTCGCCGTGCTCCACCGGCTCGGCATGCCCGACGCCTTCGGCTACATGGAGCTGGAGTTCGTCGCGAACGTCGGGATGTTCGTCCCGCTCGGGTTCCTCCTGGCGCTCGCGCTCCCGGGGTGGGGATGGTGGCTCGCGCTGATCGCCCTGCCGCTGCTGTCGGCCGGGATCGAGTGGACGCAAGGCGAGTTCCTCGCCGGCCGCGTCAGCGACGTGCGCGACATCGTGTCGAATTCGGTCGGTGCGTGGCTCGGCGCGCTCTGCGCGGCCGGTTTGCGCGCGATCGTGCACGCGCGCGACCGGCGTGTCGTGGCGCGCGCTCTCTGGGAGCGTGATCGCGCGCCGCGCCCGCGGCGCGACCCCGACCAGACTCAGGTGCTCGACACCCTCGGCCTGCGCTGACGCCGGCTCGCCCGCGGCGCGCGGATCCGGGAGAATCAACCCATGCGCATATCGGCCAGGGCGGACTACGCGATCCGGGCGTCGGCGGAGCTCGCCGCGCGGGCGGGCGGCGACCCGGTGCGGGCCGAGGAGCTCGCGGAGCGCCAGGAGATCCCGCAGCGATTCCTCGAGGGAATCCTCTCCGACCTCCGGCGCGCGGGCGTCGTGACGAGCGTGCGGGGCGCGCGCGGCGGCCATCGCCTTGCGCGGGCGGGGGAGGACATCACCCTCGCGGACGTGATCCGCGCCGTCGACGGTCCGCTCGTGTACGTGCGTGACGAGCGCCCGTCCGACCTGGAGTTTTCGGGCGCGGCGGAGCCCCTCCTCGAGGTGTGGGTCGCGCTGCGGGCCAACGTCCGCGCCGTTCTCGAGGCCGTGACGCTCGCCGACCTCGCGAGCGGGCGGCTGCCGGAGTCGGTGCGCGCCCTGGCGGCGGACGACGCGGCGTGGTCGCAGGGCTGAGGCCCGCGGATCCGCGCGGGTGAGACGTCGCATGCCGTAACTATGTAAATCCGACCGGATTAGTGGAGTATGCTCCTCGGCATGCAGACCCTCATCCTCCTCGCGCTCGTCGGGCTCGGCGCGCAGCTCGTCGACGGCAGCCTTGGCATGGCGTATGGCGTGACATCGACGACCCTGCTCCTCGCGATCGGCACGAACCCCGCGGCCGCCTCGGCGACCGTGCACCTCGCGGAGATCGGCACGACGCTCGCGTCCGGTGCGGCGCACTGGCGGTTCGGCAACGTCGACTGGCGGGTGGTCGTGCGCATCGGGATCCCAGGCGCGATCGGCGCGTTCGCGGGGGCGACGTTCCTCTCGTGGCTCTCCACCGAGGTCGCGGGCCCGCTCATGGCGATCGTCCTGCTCGCGCTCGGGATCTACGTGCTCTCGCGGTTCACGATCGTGGGCCTGCCCGCGCGGAGCGCGCGCCCCCTGCGCACGCGTTTCCTCGCGCCGCTCGGCCTCGTCGGCGGCTTCATGGACGCGACGGGCGGCGGAGGCTGGGGGCCGGTCGGCACGCCGGCGATCCTCGCGACGGGGCGCATGGAACCGCGCAAGGTCATCGGCACGATCGACACGAGCGAGTTCTTCGTCGCGATCGCCGCGAGCATCGGATTCTTCGTCGGCCTCTCGGGCGAGGGCATCACGTGGTCGTGGGCGATCGCGCTCCTCGTGGGCGGGCTGGTCGCCGCCCCGATCGCGGCCTGGCTCGTGCGCCACGTCCCGCCGCGCGTGCTCGGATCCCTCGTGGGCGGCGTCATCGTGCTCACGAACAGCCGCACGCTCCTGAACAGCGACGGGATCCAGGCGCCCGCCGCCGTGGCCTGGGCCGTCTACGCGGCGATCGTCGCCGTCTGGGCGGCGGCCGTCGTCTGGAGCTTCCGCGCCCACCGCCAGGAGGTACGCGCGGCGAGCGAACCCGTCGCGGTCTGAGGCGCCTACGCGTCGAGCTCGGCGAGCCGGGCGAGGATCGCGTCGACGGCCTTGTCCGGCGCCACGACCGACGCGTCGATCGTGAGGTCGGCGTCGGTGGGGACCTGGTACGGGTCCGAGATGCCCGTGAACTCGGGGATCTGGCCCGCGCGCGCCTTCGCGTACAGCCCCTTGCGGTCGCGGGCCTCGCAGACCTCCACCGGCGTGGAGATGTGCACGAGGAGGAACCTGCCGACCTCCTCGACGCGCTCGCGCATCTCCCGGCGCATGGCCTCGTACGGCGCGATCGGGGCGCACACCGCGATGCCGCCGTGCGCGGCGACGAGAGCGGCCACCCAGCCGATCCGCCGCACGTTGAGCATGCGGTCGTCGCGGGAGAAGCCGAGGCCCGCCGACAGGATGAGGCGCACCTCGTCGCCGTCCAGGAGGCTCACGGTGCGCGGATCCGCCGCGGCCAGGCGCTCGACGAGCAGCTTCGAGATAGTGGACTTGCCGGATCCGGACAGGCCGGTCAGCAGGATTGCGCGGCCCGCGGGCGCGGGAATCGGCGTCTCCCAGACGTCGACGTCGTCGGCGACCACGGCCCGCGCGGCGTCGAGGGTGGCGGCGAGGCCGTCGCCCGCGTCCGGCAGCACGACCGCGCGCCGGCCGCCCGCCTCGATCTTCGCGATCGCGGTCGCGAGCGCGCGCGCATCGCCCGTGTCGCGGACGATGACGGGGGAGGTCCTGCCGGCCCAGCCGGCGTCGTCGGCGTCGGGGACCGTGCCGGTGACGAGGGTCGCCCGGGGCACCCGCGCCGTCTCCGGGCCCACTCGCAGCGCGCCGCCATCGCGGTGCCCGAGCGGTCGGCGCGGCGATACGGGGCCCGTGACGCGGGCGATGCCCGGCAGCGGCGGGGCCTCGCCCGCGCCGATCTGCGGCGTCTCGGCGGCGTGCGGCGGCACGATCTCGACCGATTCGGCCGCCAGGGCGGCGACGTCGGTTCCCTCGGCGTCGTGCAGCACGAGCGTGTCGCCGGCCGCCGCCGCAACACCTTCGAGCGCGAGCGTCAGGGGGCGCTCGGGCGCCGCGAGGGCGAGCTCGACGCGGCGCAACTGGCGCGAGGACAGGGTGACGGGAACGTCGGGCACGAAGGATCCTTCGGGAGGGGTCAGGGGGAGGGTGGAAGGGGCTCGCGCGCGTCGTCGCGCGGTTCGTACATGGAGCGCAGCCAGCTCCACCCGAGCGTCGCCGCGACGAACGCGGCGGCCACGGCGGCGATCGTCCAGGTGAGGTCGACGTTCAGCATGCGCAGGCCGGCGGCCAGGAGCACGAGTGCGAGCGCGCGGCGCACGATCCCGCTGGGGAGCGTCGACGACAGGCGCGCGCCGATGATCGCGCCCGGCACGCTCCCGATGATGAGGGGGATCACGACGTCCCAGTGCACGTCGCCGAACAGCAGGTGGCCGATGGCGGCCGCGATCACCAGGGGGACGGCCTGCACGAGGTCCGTGCCGACGAGGCGGTTCATCGAGAGCAGCGGATACATGAGCATGAGCGCGATGATGATGAAGGACCCGGATCCCACGGAGGTCAGCCCCACCATGAGGCCGCCGACGACGCCCACGATGATCGTCGCGACGACCTTCGGGCGCACCTCCGAGGATTCGCTGCGCGCCGTCGTCGTGCCGTCGCGCCGCTCGCGGGCGCGGTTGCGCATGCCGATGAAGGCGCGCAGGCCGAGGAGGAGCGCGGCGAGGAGGAGCACGACGCCGAGCGTGGTCTTGACGAACGTCTGCACGCCCGTGAGCTCGCCCACGGCGGAGATGATGAGAGCGCCGCAGAAGGCCGCCGGCACGGATCCGACCATCAACCACAGCACGAGCTTCCAGTGCACCGTGCCCTTGCGGGCGTGCACGAGCGATCCCGCGGGCTTCATGACGGCGGAGGTGATGAGGTCGCTGGAGACGGCCGTGAGCGGGCTCACCCCGAAGCCGAGCACGAGCACGGGCGTCATGAGCGCGCCCCCGCCCATGCCGGTCAGTCCGACGACGACGCCCACGCCCAGGGCCGCGATCACGAGAGCCCAGTCCATGACGTGAAACGCTATCAGCACGCGGACGCGCGTATGTCCGCGCATGACACCTGATCACAGGGGCGTGCGATAAAGTCGCGTCGTTGCCCCCTCACGCCCTCGTGAGCGACGCAAGAAGAGTGGAGCCCTCGATCCGTGACTGACTCGACCCCGCGCGCCGACGCCGACATCGCGCGCCTCATCGCCACCGAGGCGGCGCGCCGCCTCCTCGAGATCCGCGCGGAGAATCCGGGCGTCCCCGGCCGCGAGCTGAAGGACTTGGGGGACCAGGGCGCGCAGGCCCTGATCGCCGCGCGGCTGGCGGAGCTGGCGCCGGGAGACGCGGTGCTCAGCGAGGAGGCCGCCGACAGTGCGGCCCGCCTCGGCGCGCCGCGCGTCTGGATCATCGACCCGCTCGACGGCACGCGCGAGTTCAGCGAGGGCCGCGACGACTGGGCCGTGCACGTGGCCCTCGTCGAGGACGGCGAGCTGACCCTGGGGGCGGTCGCGCTCGGCGGCCCCGAGGTCGTCCTCGTCTCGACCGACGTCGCGGCGGAGGCGCCCCTCGCGGATCCGATCCGGATCGCCGTGAGCCGGAGCCGCGCGCCGAAGATCGTCGAGGCCGTCGCCGAGGCGACCGGCGCCGACCTCGTGCCCATGGGATCCGCCGGCGTCAAGATCTGCGCCGTCGTCCGCGGCGAGGCCGACGCCTACGTGCACGGCGGCGGCCAGTACGAGTGGGACAGCGCCGCCCCCATCGCCATCGCCCGCGCCGCGGGCCTGTACACCTCGCGGTTGGACGGCAGCGAGCTCGTCTACAACCAGCCGAACCCGTACCTGCCGGATCTCGTGGTGTGCCGCCCCGAGATCCGCGACAGCGTCATGGACGCGATCGGCGCGGCGCTTGCGTCGCCGTCGGAGTGAAAGGAGTCACGTGTCCTCGTCAACGAGTTACTCGATTTCCCAGCTGAGGCAGTTGGAGGCGGAGTCGATTCATATCATCCGGGAGGTGGTGGCGCAGCTGTCGAAGCCGGCGTTGCTGTTCTCGGGGGGTAAGGATTCGCTGGTGATGTTGCATCTGGCGATGAAGGCGTTCGCGCCGGCGCGGTTGCCGTTTCCGGTGGTGCATATCGATACGGGTCATAACTTCGATGAGATTCTCGAGTTCCGGGATCGGTTTGTGGAGAAGCATGGGTTGCGGTTGATCGTGGGGTCGGTGCCCGAGGCGATCGAGTCGGGGCTGGTGCAGGAGGAGCCGAACGGTTCGCGGAACCGGATCCAGACGCCGGTGTTGCTGGACACGGTGGAGAAGCACGGGTTCAACGCGATGTTGGGTGGTGCTCGCCGGGACGAGGAGAAGGCGCGCGCGAAGGAGCGGGTGTTTAGTTTCCGGGACGAGTTCGGGCAGTGGGATCCGAAGAACCAGCGTCCGGAGATTTGGAATCTGTATAACGGGCGGGTGCATCAGGGCGAGTCGATTCGGGTGTTCCCGTTGTCGAACTGGACTGAGTTGGATATTTGGCAGTACATCCACGAGGACGGGGTGGAGATCCCGGATATTTATCTCGCGCGGGAGCGGGAGACGTTCGTGCGGGGCGGGATGGTGTTCGAGGCGAACCGGTTCTGTCAGCCGAAGGCGGGCGAGGAGGTCTCGACGCGTGTGGTGCGGTATCGGACGGTGGGGGATGCGACGTTGACGGCGGCGGTCGAGTCGGATGCGGACACGGTCGAGAAGGTGATTGCCGAGGTCGCGGCGACGCGGATCACGGAGCGGGGGGCGACGCGTGGGGATGACCGCGTGAGCGAGGCCGCGATGGAGGACCGGAAGAAGCAGGGGTACTTCTAAACCATGGATATGCTGCGTTTTGCGACCGCGGGGTCGGTCGATGATGGCAAGAGCACGCTGATTGGTCGGTTGTTGTTCGACTCGAAGTCGATCTTCGAGGATCAGTTGTTGAGCGTGGAGGAGACGAGTAAGTCTCGCGGGAACGAGTATGTGGATCTGTCGCTTCTGACGGATGGGTTGCGGTCGGAGCGGGAGCAGGGCATCACGATTGATGTCGCGTACCGGTACTTCGCGACGCCGAAGCGGAAGTTCATCATCGCGGACACGCCGGGGCATGCGCAGTACACGCGCAATATGGTCACGGGGGCGTCGACGGCGGATCTGGCGATCGTGTTGGTGGATGCGCGTAAGGGTGTGATCGAGCAGTCGCGGCGTCACGCGACGATCGCGTCGTTGTTGCGGGTGCCGCACGTGGTCCTCGCGGTGAACAAGATGGATCTCGTGGATTTTGACGAGAAGGTGTTCGAGGAGATCCGGCAGGATTTCCTGGATTTCTCGTCGAAGTTGAACATCACGGATATCACGGCGATTCCGATTTCGGCGTTGAACGGGGACAACGTGGTCTCGCGGAGCGAGAACACGCCCTGGTATCAGGGGCCGGCGTTGTTGCATCACTTGGAGACGGTGTATATCGGGGCGGATCGTAATCTGCAGGATGTGCGGTTCCCGGTGCAGTACGTGATTCGTCCGCAGCAGAAGGACGTGATCGATTACCGGGGGTTCGCGGGTCAGGTCGCGAGCGGGTTGATGAAGACCGGTGACGAGGTGGTCGTGTTGCCGTCGGGGCTGACGTCGACGATCGCGGGGATTGATACCGCGGACGGGGAGATCGAGGAGGCGTTCCCGCCGATGTCGGTCACGGTGCGGTTGGCGGACGAGATCGATATTTCGCGGGGGGATGTGATCGCGCGTCCGAATAATCAGCCGATCGTGTCGCAGGACATCGACGCGACGATCTGCTGGATGGATGATGCGCCCCTGGTGAAGGGGAAGAAGTACGCGGTGCTGCATAACTCGCGTGAGGCGCGGTGTGTGGTGAAGGAGTTGCAGTACGAGCTCGATGTGAACACGCTGCATCGTGATCAGGAGGCGACGCAGCTGGGGCGGAACGCGATCGGTCGGGTGACGTTGCGGATGACGACGCCGTTGGTCGTGGATCCGTATGCGAAGAATCGTGAGACGGGGTCGTTCGTGATGATCGACGAGGCCACGAACGCGACGGTCGCGGCCTGCACCATCAACAACGCCGAGTAACCGGCGGGAATCGACGCGGCCGGCGCCCCCACGGGGCGCCGGCCGCGTCGCCGTGTCAGCGCCCTTGGCGGGCGTATCGCTCTTCGGCGGCGAGCTTCGCGTCCCGCCACCACCCCTCGTGGTCGCGGTACCACCGGATCGTCTCGGCGAGGCCGTCCTCGAACGACGTGTGCCGCGGCGCCCACGCGAGCTCGGTCCGGAGGCGCGTCGCGTCGATCGCGTAGCGCAGGTCGTGGCCCGGGCGGTCGGGCACGTGGTCGTACGCGTCGCGGGGCTGACCCATGAGCTCGAGGATCGCCTCGACGACCGCGCGGTTGGACCGCTCGCCGTCGGCCCCGATGAGGTAGGTCTCGCCGACCCGTCCGCGCTCGAGGATCGCGCGCACCGCCGAGGAGTGATCGTCGGCGTGGATCCAGTCGCGCACATGCGCGCCGGACCCGTACACGCGCGGCCGCCGCCCGCACAGCACATTCGTGATCTGGCGGGGAATGAGCTTCTCGACGTGCTGGTACGGCCCGTAGCTGTTCGAGCAGTTCGAGATCGTGGCGCGCACGCCGTACGAGCGCACCCACGCGCGCACGAGCAGGTCGCTGGCCGCCTTCGTCGCCGAGTACGGCGAGGAGGGGCGGTAGGGCGACGACGGCGTGAAACGCTCCGTGCCCTCGAGGGGGAGGTCGCCGAAGACCTCGTCGGTGGACACGTGGTGCAGGCGGGTGCCGTGGCGGCGCACCGCCTCGAGCAGGGTGAAGGTCCCGACGACGTTGGAGTCGAGGAAGGGGCGCGGGTCGTCGAGCGCGTTGTCGTTGTGCGACTCGGCCGCGTAGTGCACGACCGCGTCGGCGGCGGCGACGAGCGGATCCACCGTGGCGTCGTCGGCGACGTCGCCGACGACGAGGGAGACGCGCTCGGGCGGCAGCTCCGCCAGGGCCTCGGGCGAGGCGGCGTAGGTCAGCGCGTCCAGGACCGTGACGACCGCATCGGTCTCGGCGACCAGATGTCGCACGAAGCTGGCGCCGAGGAAGCCGGCGCCGCCGGTGACCAGGATCCGCTGCATCGTGTGTCCTCTCCGCCCGGCGTCCGCGCGCGCACCTGCCAGAATAGGCGTCCGGGCGCGTCGGGCGCGGCGCTCGCCCGGCGCTTGCTGTGAGGTTGCTGGCGGGACGCGAGGATCCGCGTGATTCCGGGGCTCGCGGCGCGACACGCCCGGGTTGCGCGTCGGGGTCTGCGCCTGGCAGAATAGACCAGTTCCACATTTCGGCGCCCTGCGCTCGCGCACGCGGCCCGAATCACTGCATCGGCAGTGCACAGGCGGCGCCCACGGCGTCTCGGACCTGGGCCGCGGGCAGAGGAACACCTCACACACCTGCATCGCACGGTTCGCCGCGCGCCTGTGGGCCTGACATGTGAACAAGGCGCATCGCTGCGGGCGGATCCGGTGTGGATCTGCGCGGGAGTCGAGAAGGTGCCGACCCGAAGGGTGTCCGGAGGGTACGTGCGTCCAATGCCCGAGAGGTACGACGCGAAAAGAGAGTGAGCAGACAAATGGCGGGACAGAAGATCCGCATTCGCCTGAAGTCGTATGACCACGAGGTCATCGACACGTCGGCGCGCAAGATCGTCGACACCGTGACCCGCGCGGGCGCGCAGGTCGTGGGCCCGGTGCCCCTCCCGACGGAGAAGAACGTCGTGGCGGTCATCCGTTCGCCCCACAAGTACAAGGACAGCCGCGAGCACTTCGAGAAGCGCACCCACAAGCGCCTCATCGACATCGTTGACCCGACCCCCAAGGCGGTTGACTCGCTCATGCGCCTGGACCTTCCGGCCGACGTCAACATCGAGATCAAGCTCTGAGGTGCGACGTGGCTGACATCAACAACAAGATTTCGAAGGGCATGCTCGGCAAGAAGGTCGGCATGACCCAGGTCTGGAACGAGAGCGGCAAGCTCATCCCCGTCACGGTGATCGAGCTCGCTCCCAACGTGGTGACGCAGGTCCGCACGCCCGAGAAGGACGGCTACAACGCCGTGCAGATCGCGGCGGGCGAGGTCGACCCGCGCAAGGTCACGCAGCCCCTCACCGGCCACTTCGCCGCCGCGGGCGTGACGCCCCGTCGTCAGGTCACCGAGATCCGCACCGCCGACGCCGCGAACTACGAGGCCGGCCAGGAGATCACGGTCGACCAGACGTTCGAGGCGGGCCAGCTCGTCGACGTCGTCGGCACGAGCAAGGGCAAGGGCTTCGCCGGAACGATGAAGCGTCACAACTTCTCCGGCGTTGGCGCCTCGCACGGTGCCCACCGCAACCACCGCAAGCCCGGCTCGATCGGCGCCTCGGCGACGCCGAGCCGCGTCTTCAAGGGCACGCGCATGGCCGGCCGCATGGGCGGCGAGCGCGTGACCGTTCTCAACCTCACGGTGCACGCCGTCGACGCCGAGAAGGGCCTGATGCTCGTCAAGGGCGCGGTCCCCGGTGCGCGCGGCCGCGTCGTGTACGTCCGCAACGCAGTGAAGGGGGCCTGAGGCACATGGCTGACTCGACTCTCGCTCTCGACGTTCTCGGCACCGACGGCAAGAAGACCGGCACGGTCGAGCTTCCCGCTCAGGTGTTCGACGTCAAGACGAACGTTCCGCTGATCCACCAGGTCGTCGTCGCGCAGCTCGCGGCGGCTCGCCAGGGCACGCACTCGACCAAGCGTCGCGGTGAGGTCTCGGGTACCGGCGCCAAGCCGTTCAAGCAGAAGGGCACCGGCCGCTCGCGCCAGGGCTCGATCCGCCAGCCCGAGCACCGCGGCGGTGGCATCGTCCACGGCCCGAAGCCGCGCGACTACTCGCAGCGCACCCCCAAGAAGATGATCGCCGCCGCCCTCGCGGGCGTGCTCAGCGACCGCCTTCGCGGTGAGCGCATCCACGTGGTCGAGTCGTTCGGCGCCGAGGCGCCGTCGACCAAGGCCGCGGCGGGCTTCCTCGCCACGTTCACGTCGCAGAAGAACACGCTCATCGTGCTCGACCGCGACGACGAGGTCGGCTTCCTGAGCGTTCGCAACCTCGCGAACGTGCACGTGATCGCCGCTGACCAGCTCAACGCGTACGACGTCGTCACGAGCGACGACGTTGTCTTCACCCAGGCCGCCATCGACGCGTTCATCGCGATGAAGGCCGGCGCCAAGGAGGTCTCGGCATGACCGCGATCAACAAGGACCCGCGCGAGATCATCTTCGCGCCCGTGGTCTCGGAGAAGAGCTACGGCCTGATCGACGAGGGTAAGTACACGTTCATCGTGGACCCCCGCGCGAACAAGACCGAGATCAAGCTCGCGATCGAGAAGATCTTCGGTGTGAAGGTCGCCTCGGTGAACACCCTGAACCGTCAGGGCAAGTCCCGCCGTACCCGCTTCGGCACCGGCAAGCGCAAGGACACCAAGCGCGCCATCGTGACGCTGAAGTCGGGCACCATCGACATCTTCACGGCTGTCGCCTGATAGCTGGGAAGGATTAGAGGAACGAATATGGCTATTCGCAACTACAAGCCCACGACCCCCGGTCGCCGCGGCTCGTCGGTGGCCGACTTCGCCGAGATCACGCGCTCGACGCCCGAGAAGTCGCTGCTTCGCCCGCTCGCCAAGACGGGTGGCCGCAACAACCAGGGCCGCATCACGACGCGTCACATCGGCGGTGGCCACAAGCGCCAGTACCGCGTGATCGACTTCCGTCGCGCCGACAAGGACGGCATCGACGCGAAGGTCGCTCACATCGAGTACGACCCGAACCGCACGGCGCGCATCGCGCTGCTGCACTTCTTCGATGGCACCAAGCGCTACATCCTCGCTCCGGCGAAGCTGAAGCAGGGCGACATCGTCGAGTCGGGCCCCGGCGCGGACATCAAGCCCGGCAACAACCTGCCGCTGCGCAACATCCCCACGGGTACGGTCATCCACAACATCGAGCTCCGCCCCGGTGGCGGCGCGAAGATCGCGCGTTCGGCTGGCGCCTCGGTGCGTCTCGTCGCCAAGGACGGCCCCTACGCGCAGCTCCGCCTGCCGTCGGGCGAGGTCCGCAACGTCGACGCGCGCTGCCGCGCCACGATCGGCGAGGTCGGCAACGCCGAGCAGTCGAACATCAACTGGGGTAAGGCCGGCCGCATGCGGTGGAAGGGCGTCCGCCCGACCGTCCGTGGTGTCGTCATGAACCCGGTGGACCACCCCCACGGTGGTGGTGAGGGTCGTACCTCTGGTGGTCGTAACCCCGTGACCCCGTGGGGTCAGCCGGAGGGCCGCACCCGCCACGCCAACAAGGAAAGCGACAAGTACATCGTGCGTCGTCGCACCGCGGGCAAGAAGCGTAAGTAGGAGTTTGGGAAGATGCCACGCAGTCTGAAGAAGGGCCCCTTCGTCGACGAGCACCTGCTTCGCAAGGTTGTCTCGCAGAACGAGTCGGGGTCGAAGAACGTGATCAAGACCTGGTCGCGCCGCTCGATGATCGTCCCGGCCATGCTCGGCCACACGATCGCTGTCCACGACGGTCGCAAGCACATTCCTGTGTTCGTGTCCGAGTCGATGGTCGGCCACAAGCTGGGCGAGTTCGCGCCCACCCGTACCTTCCGCGGTCACGTGAAGGATGACAAGAAGGGCCGTCGCCGCTGACGCGGCGACTCGAGGAGGAGAGAGAAATGGTGGAGTCCATCGCACGCGTGCGACACATCCGCGTGACCCCTCAGAAGGCTCGTCGTGTCGTCGCGCTCATCAAGGGCAAGCAGGCCGATGAGGCCCTCGCGATCCTGAAGTTCGCCGCACAGGGCGCTTCGGAGCCCGTGTACAAGCTCGTGGAGTCGGCCAAGGCCAACGCACAGGTGAAGGCCGACGCCGCCGGCGAGTACCTCAACGAGCAGGATCTGTTCGTCAAGAACGCCTTTGTGGACGAGGGAACGACGCTCAAGCGTTTCCGCCCCCGTGCCCAGGGTCGCGCTGACCAGATCAAGAAGCGCACGAGCCACATCACGGTCGTGCTCTCGACGCCCGAGGTCGCCGATGCGGCCCAGGGCAGCAAGCAGAAGGCGAGCAAGTAATGGGACAGAAGATCAACCCTTACGGCTTCCGCCTCGGCATCACGACGGACCACACGTCCCGTTGGTTCGCTGACTCGACGAAGCCGGGCCAGCGGTACGCCGACTACGTTGCTGAGGACATCAAGATCCGTCAGCTGTTGCAGAAGAACCTCGACCGTGCCGGTGTGAGCCGTATCGACCTCGAGCGCACGCGTGACCGCGTTCGTGTCGACATCCACACCGCCCGTCCCGGCATCGTCATCGGTCGCCGCGGCGCGGAGGCCGAGCGGATCCGCACGGAGCTCGAGAAGCTCACGGGCAAGCAGATCCAGCTGAACATCCTCGAGGTCAAGAACCCCGAGGCTGACGCTCAGCTCGTCGCCCAGGGCGTCGCCGAGCAGCTCGCTGCGCGCGTGGCGTTCCGCCGCGCGATGCGCAAGGGGCTGCAGGGCGCCATGCGCGCCGGCGCCAAGGGCGTTCGGATTCAGGTCTCGGGCCGCCTCGGCGGCGCCGAGATGAGCCGCACGGAGTTCTACCGCGAGGGTCGTGTGCCGCTGCACACGCTGCGCGCGAACATCGACTACGGCTTCTACGAGGCGAAGACCACCTTCGGTCGTATCGGCGTGAAGGTCTGGGTCTACAAGGGTGACCTCACGAACAAGGAACTCGCTCGCGAGGAGGCTTCGAAGAAGCCGGCGCGCGACCGTGGTGGCCGTCGTGGGCCGCGTCGTAACGACGCCGCCGAGAAGAAGGCCCCGGAAGGAGCAACGGCGTAATGCTGATCCCCCGCAAGGTCAAGTACCGCAAGCAGCACCACCCCAAGCGCAGCGGCCAGGCGACGGGCGGCACCAAGGTGTCGTTTGGCGAGTACGGCATCCAGGCCCTGACCCCCGCTTACGTGACGAACCGTCAGATCGAGGCAGCTCGTATCGCGATGACGCGTCACATCAAGCGTGGCGGCAAGGTGTGGATCAACGTCTACCCCGACCGTCCGCTCACGAAGAAGCCCGCCGAAGTCCGCATGGGTTCGGGTAAGGGTTCGCCGGAGTGGTGGGTCTCTAACGTCAAGCCGGGCCGTGTCCTTTTCGAGGTCGCGGGCGTCAGCGAGGAGCTCGCCAAGGGCGCGCTCACCCGGGCAATGCACAAGCTGCCGCTCAAGGCACGCATCATCAAGCGCGAGGAGGGCGACGCGTAATGGCGATCGGCACCAAGGAGCTCGCCACGACCGAGCTCGACACGTTCGAAGACCAGCGCCTCGTCGAGGAGCTGCGTAAGGCCAAGGAAGAGCTGTTCAACCTGCGCTTCCAGTCGGCCACCGGCCAGCTGGAGAGCCACGGTCGCATCCGCGCCGTGAAGCGCGACATTGCGCGTCTCTACACCGTGATCCGCGAGCGCGAGCTCGGGATCCGCGCCACGCCGGAGCCCGCGGCCCCGAAGAAGGCCAAGAAGAGCAAGGCGAAGGGCGCCGACGAGTCGGCTCCCGCCGAGGGAGAGGCTGAGTGATGGCCACCGACAAGAAGGCTGAGGAGACCGCCGTCGAGCGCGGTTACCGCAAGTCCGCTCGCGGCTATGTCGTGAGCGACAAGATGGACAAGACGATCGTCGTCGAGGTCGAGGACCGCGTAAAGCACCCCCTCTACGGCAAGGTCATCCGTCGCACGAAGAAGCTCAAGGCGCACGACGAGCAGAACACCGCCGGCATCGGCGACCTCGTCGTGATCAACGAGACCCGTCCGCTGAGCGCCTCCAAGCGCTGGCGCCTGGTCGAGATCGTCGAAAAGGCCAAGTAAGCCCTCGGGCTCGCTTGAAGGAGTAACCAGTGATTCAGAACGAATCTCGCCTCAAGGTCGCCGACAACACCGGCGCGAAGGAGCTGCTCACGATTCGCGTGCTCGGTGGGTCGAACCGCCGTTACGCGGGCGTGGGTGACACCATCGTCGCCACCGTCAAGGACGCGATCCCCGGCGGCAACGTGAAGAAGGGCGACGTCGTCAAGGCGGTCGTCGTCCGCACCGTGAAGCAGACGCGCCGCGCTGACGGCTCGTACATCAAGTTCGACGAGAACGCCGCCGTGATCCTGAAGAACGACGGGGAGCCCCGCGGCACCCGTATCTTCGGCCCGGTCGGTCGTGAGCTTCGTGACCGCAAGTTCATGAAGATCGTCTCGCTCGCCCCGGAGGTGCTGTAAGCCATGGCCAAGATCAAGAAGGGCGACCTCGTCCAGGTGATCACCGGCGCCACGCAGGAGCGCGGCGGCGACCGCGGAAAGCAGGGCACGGTGCTCGAGGTTCTCGGGAACCGCGTCATCGTCGAGGGCGTCAACTACATCACCAAGCACAACCGCGTCGGTCAGACGCAGCGCGGCACCAAGACGGGTGGCATCGAGACCTTCGAGGCTCCGATCCACGTGTCGAACGTCGCGATCGTCGACCCCGAGACCAAGAAGCCGACCCGCGTGGGATACCGCGTGGAGGAGCAGGTCAAGGACGGCGTCAAGAAGACCGTGCGCGTTCGCGTCGCCAAGGGTTCGGGTACGGACATCCCCGACCCCAAGGGAAAGTAAGGGTTAGCACATGAGCACGGACACCGCCGCGCAGGCTGGCAAAATCCAGCCGCGCCTGAAGCAGGTCTACCGCAAGGAGATCCGCCAGAAGCTGCAGGATGAGTTCGGCTACGAGAACGTCATGCAGGTCCCGGGCCTGGTCAAGGTCGTCGTGAACACCGGTGTCGGCGAGGCAGCTCGCGACAGCAAGGTGATCGACGGCGCCGTGGCCGACCTGACGGCCATCACGGGCCAGAAGCCCGTCGTGACCAAGGCCAAGAAGTCGATCGCGCAGTTCAAGCTGCGCGAGGGTCAGGCGATCGGCGCGCACGTCACGCTTCGTGGCGACCGCGCGTGGGAGTTCCTGGACCGCCTGATCTCCCTGGCGCTGCCCCGTATCCGCGACTTCCGTGGCCTGTCGCCGAAGCAGTTCGACGGCAACGGCAACTACACCTTCGGTGTGACGGAGCAGTCGATCTTCCACGAGATCAACCAGGACAAGATCGACCGCGTTCGCGGCTTCGACATCACGGTCGTCACGACCGCGAAGACCGACGACGAGGGCCGGGCGCTGCTGACGCACTTCGGCTTCCCGTTCGTCAAGAACTCCTGATTCGGCCACGCCGAACCAGGTAAAACGCTGAGGATGCCGGATCCGGTTTGGCCGGGTCCGGCATCCTGGCGGACAATCGAATATTGGCTATCCACGTCGTGGAAGGTCGTCTGTCGTGTAACGGCAGCCGAAACCTCATGAACAAAGGACATTTCATATGACCATGACAGACCCGGTCGCAGACATGCTGACCCGTCTGCGCAACGCGAACTCGGCGCACCACGACCAGGTGTCGCTGCCGTCGAGCAAGCTCAAGACGCACATCGCGGACATCCTCCAGCAGGAGGGTTACATCACGGGTTGGGAGGAGTCGGACGCTCGCGTCGGCAAGACCCTCACCCTCACCCTCAAGTACGGCGCCAACCGTGAGCGCTCGATCGCGGGCATCAAGCGCGTGTCGAAGCCCGGCCTGCGCGTCTACGCCAAGTCGAACGAGCTCCCCAAGGTGCTCGGCGGCCTCGGCGTTGCCATCCTGTCCACCTCCAGCGGCCTCCTGACGGACCGCCAGGCCGAGCAGAAGGGCGTGGGCGGAGAAGTTCTCGCCTACGTGTGGTGATCGACAATGTCGCGTATTGGACGTCTTCCCATTGACATTCCCGCCGGCGTCGAGGTGAAGATCGACGGCCAGACGGTTGCGGTCAAGGGCCCCAAGGGCGAGTTCGCCCTCGAGGTCGCTGAGCCCATCCAGGCCAAGATCGAGGAGAACCAGGTTCTCGTCACCCGTCCCGACGACGAGCGCGAGTCGCGTGCCCTGCACGGCCTGACCCGCACGCTCATCAACAACAGCATCATCGGCGTGACGCAGGGCTACTCGAAGTCCCTCGAGATCGTGGGCACGGGTTACCGCGTCCAGCAGAAGGGCTCGAACCTCGAGCTCGCGCTCGGCTTCTCGCACCCCGTCGTGATCGAGCCCCCCGCAGGCATCACCTTCGCGGTCGAGGGCAACACGAAGATCACGGTCAGCGGCATTTCCAAGCAGGCCGTGGGCGAGTGCGCCGCCAACATCCGCAAGATCCGCAAGCCCGAGCCGTACAAGGGCAAGGGTGTGCGCTACGCCGGCGAGCAGGTCCGCCGCAAGGCCGGAAAGGCTGGTAAGTAATCATGGCTGTGAAGTCGAAGTCCGCCGCGCGTTCGCGCCGCCACACTCGCCTTCGCAAGAAGGTCGTGGGCACCGCAGAGCGTCCGCGTCTCGTCGTGACGCGCTCCGCCCGCCACGTCTTCGTGCAGATCGTCGACGACGCGCAGGGTCACACGCTGGCCTCCGCGTCGACGCTCGAGACCGAGCTGCGCTCGGCCGAGTCCGACAAGACCGCTAAGGCCCGCAAGGTCGGCGAGCTTCTCGCCGAGCGCGCGAAGGCCGCTGGCATCGAGGCCGTCGTGTTCGACCGCGGCGGTAACCGCTACGCCGGTCGCGTTGCCGCGATCGCCGAGGGCGCCCGCGAAGGAGGGCTGAGCCTGTGAGTGACAACAAGGAGACCGAAGTGACCACCGAAGCCGGTCAGGCTGCGCCCGAGCAGGCGCAGGCCGAGCAGCGCCAGGAGCGTCGCGGCAACGACCGCGGCGGCCGGGGTGGCCGCGGCGACCGTCGGGGCAACGACCGCAACAACGGTCGCGGCAACGACAGCCAGTTCCTCGAGCGCGTCGTCACGATCAACCGCGTGTCGAAGGTCGTCAAGGGTGGACGTCGCTTTAGCTTCACGGCGCTCGTCGTCGTGGGTGACGGCAACGGCCTCGTGGGCGTCGGCTACGGCAAGGCGCGCGAGGTTCCGCTCGCGATCTCGAAGGGCGTCGAGGAGGCGAAGCGCAACTTCTTCCGCGTTCCGCGCTCGGGCCAGTCGATCCCGCACCCCGTCCAGGGCGAGGCCGCTGCCGGTGTCGTCATGCTGCGTCCGGCCTCGGCCGGTACCGGTGTGATCGCCGGTGGTCCGGTTCGCGCCGTCCTCGAGTGCGCCGGTATCCACGATGTGCTCTCGAAGTCGCTCGGTTCGTCGAACACGATCAACATCGTGCACGCGACGGTCGCGGCCCTGAAGCAGCTCGAGGAGCCGCGTGCGGTCGCCGCGCGCCGTGGCCTCGACTTCGACCAGGTCGCGCCCGCCCGTCTCGTCCGTGCGGAGGCCGAGGCCGCCGCTGCTGCGAAGGTAGGTGCCTGATGGCCGCGCGTCTGAAGGTTACGCAGATCAAGTCCAAGGTGAGCGAGAAGCAGAACCAGCGTCACACGCTGCGCAGCCTCGGTCTCAAGCGCATCGGCGACCAGGTGGTCCGCCCCGATGACGCGCAGACCCGCGGCTACGTCCGTGCGGTTGCTCACCTCGTCAAGGTTGAGGAGATCGACTGATGGCTGAGAACAACGAGCGCCCCGGCGTGCTCAAGGCTCACCACCTCCGTCCCGTCCCCGGGGCCAACACGGCGAAGACCCGCAAGGGCCGCGGTGAGGGTTCGAAGGGTAAGACGGCCGGTCGTGGCACGAAGGGCACGCGGGCGCGTAACACCGTGCGCGTGGGCTTCGAGGGTGGCCAGATGCCGCTGCACATGCGCACGCCGAAGCTGCGCGGCTTCAAGAACCCGTTCCGCACCGAGTACCAGGTCGTGAACCTGGACAAGCTCGCTGAGGTCTTCCCCGAGGGTGGCGACATCACCGTCGCCGACCTCGTGAACAAGGGCCTCGTGCGCAAGAACCAGCTCGTCAAGGTTCTGGGCGACGGCGAGATCGCCGTCGCGCTGAACGTCGCGGTCGACAAGGTGTCGGCGTCGGCGAAGGCCAAGATCGAGGCCGCGGGCGGTTCGATCAAGTAACGCACCCCTGGTGCGTCATACCGGTAGGGCCGGGAGCGACAAGCTCCCGGCCCTTTTCCGTTAGTCTGGTGGCTGGTGTGCGCTCTCCGCGCGCGCACCGTCCGTTCTGGGAGGCAGTTTCTTGTTCAGCGCCATCGCGCGGATCTTCCGCACACCCGACCTCCGTCGGAAGATCGGCTTCACGCTCGGCATCATCGCCATTTATCGGTTTGGCGCGCACGTGCCGGCGCCGTTCATCAGCTACCCCAACGTCCAGAGTTGTCTCGACCAGACGGCCGGCGCGGGCGGCCTGCTCTCCCTCGTGAACCTCTTCTCCGGCGGCGCGCTCCTGCAGCTGTCGATCTTCGCGCTCGGCGTCATGCCGTACATCACGGCCACCATCATCACGCAGCTGCTGCGCGTCGTGATCCCGCACTTCGAGACGCTCCACAAGGAGGGCCAGGCGGGCCAGGCGAAGCTCACCCAGTACACGCGCTACCTGACGATCGCGCTCGCGCTCCTGCAGTCGACGACGCTCGTGACGGTCGCGCGCTCCGGTCAGCTGTTCGGCGTGACCGACATCGCGGAGTGCAACAACCTCCTGACGAACACCAGCTGGTTCACCCAGGCGATGATCATCATCACGCTGACCGCTGGTACGGGCCTCGTCATGTGGATGGCCGAGCTTGTCACGGAGCGCGGCATCGGCAACGGCATGTCGCTGCTGATCTTCACGTCGATCGCGGCGACCTTCCCCGGCGCCCTCGGCGCGATCTGGGCCGCGCGTGGCTTCGAGATCTTCCTCCTCGTGCTCGCGATCGGCATCGTCATCGTCGCGCTGGTCGTGTTCGTCGAGCAGTCCCAGCGCCGGATCCCCGTGCAGTATGCCAAGCGCATGGTCGGGCGCCGCACCTACGGCGGGACCAACACGTACATCCCCATCAAGGTGAACATGGCGGGCGTGGTTCCCGTGATCTTCGCGTCGTCGCTGCTGTACATTCCGGCGCTCATCGCCCAGTTCAACACCCCGACCGACGGATCCGCTCCGCCCGAGTGGGTCTCGTGGATCGGCCAGTACTTCACGACGGGCGACCACCCCCTCTACATGGCGGTGTACTTCCTCCTCATCGTCGGCTTCACGTACTTCTACGTCGCCATCACCTTCAACCCGGTCGACGTCGCGGACAACATGAAGAAGTACGGCGGATTCATCCCCGGCGTTCGCGCGGGGCGCCCGACGGCGGAGTACCTCGACTTCGTGCTCACGCGCATCACGTTCCCCGGGTCGATCTACCTCGGCCTCATCGCGCTCATCCCGCTCATCGCGCTGGCCACGGTGCAGGCGAACCAGAACTTCCCGTTCGGCGGCGCGTCGATCCTCATCATCGTGGGTGTGGGGCTCGAGACCGTCAAGCAGATCGATGCGCAGCTGCAGCAGCGCCACTACGAAGGGCTCCTCCGATGACCACCAGGCTCCTGATCGTCGGCCCGCAGGGTTCGGGCAAGGGCACGCAGGGCGTGCGCATCGCGGAGGCCTTCGGGATCCCCGTCGTCTCGACGGGCGACATCTTCCGCGCGAACATCGCGGGCGGCACGGAGCTCGGCAAGAAGGTCCAGGCGATCACCGACAACGGCGACCTGGTGCCGGACGAGGTCACGAGCGAGATCGTGCGCGATCGCCTCGCGCAGGACGACGCGGCGGGCGGGTTCCTCCTCGACGGCTACCCCCGCAACCGTGCGCAGGTCGCGCACCTCGACGAGTTCCTCGCGGGGCGGGGCGAGGCCCTCGACGCCGTGATCCTCCTGGACGTCCCGCGCGAGGAGTCGATCTCGCGCATCGTGCAGCGCGCGACCGAGCAGGGCCGCACGGACGACACGGAGGAGGCCGTCGCGCGCCGCCTGGCGATCTACGAGAGCGAGACCGCGCCGATCGTCGACACGTACGCCGAGCGCGGGATCGTCGACCGTATCGACGGCGTCGGGTCTCTCGACGAGATCACGGCGCGCGTGTTCGCCGCGCTCGAGGCCCGCGGCCTCGTCGGCACCGCGGCCTAAGGCCTTCCCGTGCGCCCCTTCCGTCGGTCGATCTACAAGAAGCCCGAGCAGCTGCGCGGCATGCGCGAGCCGGGGCGGATCACCGCCGAGGCGCTCGACGCCGTGGCCGCGGCGATCCGCCCGGGCATCACGACGCTCGAGCTCGATCGCATCGCGGAGTCCGTGATCGTCGCACAGGGCGCGCACTCGAACTTCCAGCTCGTCCCGGGGTATCGCCACACCGTGTGCGTCTCCGTGAACGAGCAGGTCGTGCACGGGATCCCGGGCGAGCGCGTGCTGGAGGCGGGCGACATCGTCTCCGTCGACTGCGGCGCCGAGACCGACGCGGGCTGGAACGGCGATTCTGCGCGCACCTTCATCGTGCCGGGGGAGGGGCAGGATCCGGAGCTCGTCCGTCAGCGCGAGGAGCTGAGCGACGTGACCCGCGGATCCATGTGGGCCGGCATCGCGGCGCTCGCCTCCGCGCAGCACCTCGGCCAGGTCGGCGCCGTGATTCAGGACTACATCGAATCGAATCCGCTGCCGTCGACGGGGCAGCCCGCCGGCATCCTCCGCGACTACGTCGGCCACGGCATCGGCCGCCGGATGCACGAGGATCCGACGCTTTTCCACTACGCCACGCCGGGTCGCGGCGCGGAGATCAAGCCGGGCCTGTGCCTGTGCGTCGAGCCGATGATGACGGCGGGGAGTGAGGACGTCTTCGTCGAGGACGACGACTGGACGATCACAACTCTCGATGGATCCAGCGGTGCCCACTGGGAACACAGCGTCGCCGTGCATGCTGGGGGCATCTGGGTGCTCACCGCCGCCGACGGCGGCGCCGCAGGCCTCGCTGACTTCGGCGTGACCCCCACCCCGATCCTTTAAACGGCACCCCGGAGAAGACAGACGAGATGATGGCAGCAGCAGGCAAGAAGAGTAACGGGTTCGCGATCGTGATCTCCGTGATCGTGGTCGTGGCGGTGGTCGTCGTCGGCGGCCTCGTCGTGTGGATGAACAACGCCGCGAGTGCGCCCGCCGAGGCGCCGGCCGCGGGCATCATCAACGAGGACACGGGCGCGATCGCGATCGGCGACGGCGACCAGACGGTCGACGAGTACGTCGACCTGATGTGCCCGTACTGCAGCCAGGCGTTCGAGGCGTACAGCGACACCGTGACGGAGCTGGTGGAGAGCGGCGAGATCACGCTGAACATCCACCCGATCTCAATCCTGGACAACGCCTCGCAGGGCACGCAGTTCTCGACCCGCGCCGCGAGCGCGGCGTATTGCGTGGCCGAGGACAACGGCGACGCCGTCTACCCGTTCTTCGACCTCATGTACCGCAACCAGCCGGCCGAGTCGACCGAGGGCCTGACCGACGACGAGATCGCGGGATACGCGGCCGACGCCGGCGCCGAGGGCGCCGCGGACTGCATCGCGAACGGCGAGTACATGGACTACGTCACCCAGATGACGCAGGAGACCCCGATCCAGGAGGGCGCCTCGGGGATCTCGACGCCCACCGTCGCGGTCAACGGCGAGCTGATCGCGGTCACGATGGATCCGCAGACCGACATCGTCGCGAACCTCGACTGACGCCATTAGCACGTCGCGACGCGCCCGGGTTGATCAACCCGGGCGCGTCGTCTACTATAGATCTTTGGTGCTTTGCGCCTGCGTTTACGCGCGCCGAAGCACCGCCCATCACATTCACCGCAGACCGGCCGGTCTGCCGAGAAGGTTAGCGAGTCTATGGCTAAAGACGGTGTCATCGAGATCGAAGGCACGGTGTCCGAGGCGCTGCCCAACGCGATGTTCCGCGTTGAGCTCACCAACGGGCACAAGGTGCTCGCGACGATCTCGGGCAAGATGCGACAGAACTACATTCGCATCATCCCCGAGGACCGCGTGGTCGTGGAGCTCAGCCCCTACGACCTCACCCGCGGGCGCATCGTCTACCGCTACCGCTGATCGGCCCGGCCGAGAAGTAACGGCCCGGGGCATCCCCCGGGCACGAAGACAGCGATAAGGAACATCATGAAGGTTCAGCCCAGCGTCAAGCGCATCTGCGAGAGCTGCAAGGTCATCCGCCGCAACGGCCGGGTCATGGTCATCTGCAAGTCCAACCCCCGCCACAAGCAGCGCCAGGGCTGACGGACCCGCTCCGGCGGATCCCTCAGGACGACAACTCCACATTTTCGGCAGGATCAGAACCCGCGATGCGCGGGGGACACCTCGGGGCGGAGGCCCGGGCACCGATCCTGCTCCACACCTCCACCAACACACAGGAGATATCGCATGGCACGTCTTGCCGGCGTTGACATCCCGCGCGACAAGCGCGTGGTGATCGCACTCACGTACATCTACGGCGTGGGACGCACCCGTTCGGGTGAGATCCTCGCAGCCACGGGCATCGACGAGAACATCCGCGTCAAGGACCTCTCGGACGACCAGCTCGTCGCACTCCGCGACCACATCGAGGGCACCTACAAGGTGGAGGGTGACCTCCGTCGCGAGGTCGCCGCCGACATCCGCCGCAAGGTCGAGATCGGCTCCTACGAGGGCATCCGCCACCGTCGCGGCCTGCCCGTGCGCGGCCAGCGCACCAAGACCAACGCGCGTAGCCGTAAGGGCCCGAAGCGCACGGTCGCCGGTAAGAAGAAGGCACGCTGAGCGCGTAAAGGTTTAGGAGAACACGATGGCTGCACCGAAGTCTGCCGCGCGCAAGCCGCGCCGCAAGGAGAAGAAGAACGTCGCGCTGGGCCAGGCCCACATCAAGTCGACGTTCAACAACACGATCGTTTCGATCACCGACCCGTCGGGCGCCGTGCTGAGCTGGGCGTCCTCGGGTGGCGTGGGCTTCAAGGGCTCGCGCAAGTCGACGCCGTACGCCGCTGGCATGGCCGCCGAGTCCGCTGCGCGCCAGGCGCAGGACCACGGCGTCAAGAAGGTCGACGTCTTCGTCAAGGGCCCGGGCTCGGGCCGCGAGACCGCGATCCGCTCGCTGCAGGCCGCGGGCCTCGAGGTCGGGTCGATCCAGGACGTGACGCCGCAGGCGCACAACGGCTGTCGCCCGCCCAAGCGTCGCCGCGTCTGAGCATGTTTTGCCGGGGTGTTGCGCGGCGAGCGCGGCGCCCCGGCGAACGTCGTTCCATCTGCGCGCAGTCCGCGCGCACGAGTCACAACTCAAGACCTCATTCACCAAGTGTCATATAGCGGTCACTTGATCGAAAGGAACACATAGTGCTCATCGCACAGCGTCCTACCCTCACCGAGGAGAAGATCTCCGAGTTCCGCAGCCGGTTCGTCATCGAGCCGCTCGAGCCCGGCTTCGGCTACACGATCGGCAACTCGCTGCGCCGCAGCCTGCTGTCGTCCATCCCGGGCGCGGCCGTCACGAGCGTCCGCATCGACGGCGTCCTGCACGAGTTCAGCACGATCCCGGGCGTCGTTGAGGACGTCACGCAGATCATCCTCAACATCAAGCAGCTGGTCGTCTCGAGCGAGCGCGACGAGCCCATCACGGCGTACCTGCGCAAGACGGGTGCGGGCGAGGTCACGGCGGCCGACATCTCGGCTCCCGCCGGCGTCGAGGTGCACAACCCTGAGCTCGTCATCGCCACGCTCAACGACAACGCGAAGTTCGAGCTCGAGCTCACGATCGAGCGCGGCCGCGGCTACGTCTCGGCCGGGCAGAACCGCAACGAGTACGCCGAGGCGGGCCAGATCCCGATCGACTCGATCTACTCGCCCGTCGTGAAGGTCGCCTACCGGGTCGACGCGACGCGTGCCGGCGAGCGCACCGACTTCGACAAGCTCGTGCTGGACGTCGAGACCAAGGCCTCCATCCTCCCGCGCGACGCGGTGGCCTCGGCCGGCCGCACGCTCGTCGAGCTCTTCGGGCTCGCGCGCGAGCTCAACGAAGAGGCCGAGGGCATCGAGATCGGCCCCGCGCCGGTCGAGCAGGTGCTCTCGAACGAGCTCTCGATGCCGATCGAGGACCTCGACCTGTCGGTTCGCTCGTACAACTGCCTCAAGCGCGAGGGAATCAACACGGTCAGCGAGCTCGTCGGCCTCTCGGAGACGCAGCTCATGAACATCCGCAATTTCGGACAGAAGTCGGTGGACGAGGTGCGCGACAAGCTCACCTCGCTCGGACTGTCGCTCAAGGATTCGGTGCCCGGTTTCGAGGGCTCGAACTTCTACGGCGGCTACGACGACGAGACGCTCTGATCCACCCGACTCTTCTGATACTGGAGTAACGAGATATGCCTAAGCCCACGAAGGGTGCCCGCCTCGGCGGCGGCGCCGCTCACGAGCGCCTCATCCTCGCGAACCTCGCGTCGGCGCTGTTCATCAACAAGTCGATCAAGACGACCGAGACGAAGGCCAAGCGCCTGCGTCCCGTCGCCGAGCGTCTCGTGACGTTCGGCAAGCGCGGCGACCTCGCCGCGCGCCGTCGCGCGCTGTCGATCCTCCGCAACAAGGAGGCCGTGCACGTTCTCTTCACCGAGATCGCGCCGCTGGTCGCCGAGCGCGAGGGTGGCTACACGCGCATCACGAAGATCGGCTTCCGCAAGGGCGACAACGCCCCCATGGCCGCGATCGAGCTCGTGCTCGACCCGGTGACGCCGAAGACCCCGGCCGCGCCGAAGGCGGAGGAGGCCCCCGCGGCCGTCGCCGAGGACGAGGTCGAGGTCGTCGAGACGCCCGCCGAGGAGACCGAGGCCCCGACCGAGGCGACGGGCGACGACGTCGCGCAGCCCCTCGAGGACGGCTCGGCCCCCGAGGGCTTCGACGTCAAGGGCAAGAACGCCACGAAGAAGTTCTACGCCCCGGGCGACAGCGGCTACGCGCAGGTCAAGGCCGACGTGTACTTCCGCTCGGCCGAGGCCGCCGAGGCCGCCGGCTTCGCGAACTAATCTCGCGCCACCACGAACGCCCCCGGGATGAGTCCCGGGGGCGTTCGTCGTTCCTCGGAGCGCGCCGCGGATCCGGGTGCAAAAAGGTCCTGAGCGCGACACCGTTCGAAAACGATGCCCCGCTCAGCAGGGCGTGACGGCGAGATTGCTGAAGCGGCAGTGGCTATCAGTATCAGATCGGATCAGGAGCTTGTATTCATCGATACGAAAAATTATCATCGCCGAATGACGATGATGGAAAGGGGAGCAAGGCAACTCGACGACGTGGCGACCGCCGTCTACTCACACCTGTTTCACGCGCTGGGTGAATCCACGCGTCTCGCGGTCCTTCAGCACCTCGCGTGGGGGGAGCACCGTGTGCGCGACCTGGTGGCGCACATCGGTCTGGCGCAGTCGACAGTGAGTAAGCACTTGCGTTTTCTTCTTGAATGTCGGCTTGTGACTGTCCGTCCGGATGGCCGGTCGTCTTGGTACGCGCTTTCCGATCCGGTGGCGATCTCAGGGCTTATCGCCGCGGCAGAGCGGTTTCTGGATGTAACGGGCACAACGGCGGAGCTGTGTGTGCATCTTCGTCATCCCGGGCACAGGAATGGCAATGGAACGGAGGGCGGCTGATGGGCGCAGGGCACAACCACGGTCCCACTGTGGATGAGAGCGTCGAACTGCCCGACGACTATCGCAGGAAACTCTGGATCGCCTTCGGCATCACCGCGACGATCGTGGTCGCGCAGGCCGTCGGCTCCGTCATGACGGGCAGTCTCGCGCTGTTGACGGATACGGCGCACGCGATCACCGATGCATCTGGCTTATTGGTCGCATTGATTGCGGCGACCCTGATGCTGCGCCCTCCGAACTCCAAGCGCACCTGGGGGTTCCGACGTATCGAGGTGATTGCCGCACTCGGCCAGGCGACACTATTGATCGTTGTCGGCTTCTACGCGGCCATCGAGGGAGTCCGGCGCCTGTTCGAGCCGCCAGGGGTTCCAGCCGCAGAGTTACTCATTTTCGGCATCGTGGGCCTGACCGCGAACATCATCGCGATCACGATCCTGTCCTCCAGTCGTGGTGCCAGTTTCAACATGCGCGCAGCTTTCCTTGAAGTCCTCAATGACGCCCTCGGCTCGCTCGGTGTCATCGTCGCCGCGATCGTGATCGCCACGACGGGGTTCCAACAGGCGGACGCCCTTGCCGGCCTGTTCATCGCTGCGCTGATCGTTCCTCGTGCCTTCACGCTGATGCGCGAAACGTTCAGCGTGCTCATGGAGTTCACTCCTCAGGGTCTCGATCTCGACAAGGTCCGCGAGCACATCCTCGAGCTAGAGCACGTCAAGGACGTCCACGACGTTCACGCGTCTACTGTCGCCACCGGACTGCCGACCCTTACCGCGCACGTCGTCGTCGAGGACGCCTGCTTCACTGACGGGCATGCCGCGGAGGTCCTCCATAACGTGAAGGACTGCGTAGCCGGGCACTTCGAGGTGGCCGTGCATCACTCGACCTTCCAAATCGAGACAGAACACATCAGCGAGCACGAGGCAGAAACAATCAAGCACGCCTGACGTGCTGTTGGGGGCCCGAGGCGTGTGACCCCTGATCCTGGACACGCTGATTCCCGCACGACTCCGGCACCGCGACCGCCGGAACGACAAAGCCCCCGGATTCCTCCGGGGGCTAAGTCTTTTTCACGTTTCCTGGATCCGCAGAAAGAGTAGTCTGCACAATCCCCGGTGGCGAGTGAGGGATTCGAACCCCCGAAGCATTCCGCGGCTGATTTACAGTCAGCTCCCTTTGGCCGCTCGGGCAACTCGCCAGGTACGCCCCCGCCCAACTTTTCCAGCCAACCGGATGCGCAAGAAACCATCATACGCACGGATCAGCGCCCGCGAAAATCGACACCGCCGGGCGTGGCAGGGGAGCTCTGCCCTCGCCACCGCGCGGCCGCGGTGGGAGGATGAGGCGAGTCGATTCCGAGGGGGAGACATGTCGACACCACAGCCGTATCCGCAGCCGGATCGACCCGGGGCAGCCGGGTCCTCGCCGATCTTGCGCGGCGTCATGTGGGTGGCGATCGGGGCGCTCATCGCCTCGGCAATCGTGTGCGTCGTCTGGGTGCTGCTCGCGCCCCAGGGCGACGTGATCCCGAAGGCCTTCCTGACCATCCTGCTGCTGGCGGGGTTCGCCGGCGCCGCGCTGCTCGACGCGAGCCTCGCGCCGGGGCGGGAGCCGTGGCTCGTGCTGGCGAGCATGGCGAGCTGGATCGTCGCACTCCTGTGCGGTCTCGCGCTCGTCTGGTCGCCGTGGGACACGTTCCGCGCCATGCTCTGGGTCGGCAACTTCGTGCTCATCGTCGTCCTCCTGCAGCTCACGCTCGTGCACCAGCGTCTGCTGTGGCGCGCGCACGCGAAGTACGTGCGTACCTTCACCCGGATCCTCGCGGTCGTGACGACCGCCCTCGTCGTCGCGCTTCTGGGGATGGCCCTCGTGCCGCTCGCCCTCCCGCGCGCGTTCGACTATCCCGACATCTACGGGCGCATCATGGTGTCGCTCGCGATCCTCGGGGCGGTCGGCACCGCGCTGGTCCCGCTGATCACCGCGCTGTTCGCTCCGCGGGCCGCATCGGTGCCGCCGGCGCCAGCCGCCCCCACTCCGGTGCCCGCCGCGTCCACGGCGCAGCCCGCGCCGGCGCCGGCTTCGCCCGTCTCCGCGCCTCCGGCCGCGCCCGCGGCGGCGGAGCCGCTCCCGTGGCCCACCTATTCCGACGGCGCGACGCCCCTGCCCATGCTCCCGGACGGGCAGCCGGACTTCGCGGCGCAGGCAACGGGCGTCCCCACGCCCGGCGCCCGCGAGTTCGGCCCGGCGCCGCAGGCCGCCCCGCACGCGCCCGGGGCCGGTGCGCCGCACCCCGCGCCGCCGCGGCCGGCTCCGCCCGCCTGAGCGACCGGTAGCGTGGGGGCATGACCCGCGACGAGAATCTCCGCGACCTGGCCCGTGACATCGCGCTCGAGGCGGGCGCACTCGCCGAGCGTCGCCGCGCGGAGGGCGTGCGGGTCGCGGCGAGCAAGACGACGCTCGCGGACATCGTCACGGAGGCCGATCGCGAGGTCGAGGCGCTCATCCGTGGCCGGCTGGCCGCCGAGCGACCCGACGACGGTTTCCTCGGCGAAGAGTCCGGCACGGCCGAGGGCCGCTCGGGCGTGACGTGGGTCGTGGATCCGATCGACGGCACCGTGAACTACGCGTCCGGCATGCCCAGCTATGGCGTGAGCATCGCGGCGGTCGAGGGCGGCGACACGCTCGCGACCTGGACCGCGCTCGCGGGCGTCGTGCACCACCCCGCGCTCGGCGAGACCTACACGGCGGCCCGCGGCAGCGGATCCGTGTGCGAGGCGGGAGAGCGCGCCCAGCGGATCCGCGTGGCCACGGAGTTCCCCGCCGGAGCGCTCGTGGCGACGGGCTTCGGATACGACCCGCGCACGCACGCCGGCGACATCGACACGGTGCGCAGCGTCATGCCGATCGCGCGCGACGTGCGCCGCATCGGCGCCGCCTCGATCGACCTCAGCTACGTCGCGGCGGGACGCATCGACGCCTACTTCGAGCGCGGGCTGCAGCCCTGGGACGTCGCGGCCGGCGCCCTGCTCGTGGTTGAGGCGGGCGGCGCGATCCGCGAGCTTCCGGCGGACCGGTTCGGCCGGCGCATGACGGTCGCCGGCGAGATTGGCCTCGTCGAGCGCATCGCCGACCGGATCTCGGGCGTCACGTCCGACGAGTAGCGTGTGCGGAACGTCCCGTGGGGGATCCCTGGGAGGGGCCGATCCGACTTGGTGATCCGAGCCTGGTCCGCTAGCGTGGTTACCAGTTCGTTACTTTGCTCCCCCGCAACGTGACACACCCGAGTTCGTGCTCCGTGTGGAGCGTGTCTGAAAGTGCGTTCGATTGACTCCTGATTCCCGTACGGCCGAGCCCGCGCCCTCGCGCCGCTCGCGCCGCGCCGCACAGGCGGCGGACGGGCGCGTCGACCGCGCCGCAGAGCGCCCCCTGAGCCGCCGCGAGGTCCGCGAGCGCGAGCAGGCCTCCGCGGCCGTTGCCGCCACGATCGACGAGGCGCGCGCCTCGGACTACGCCGCGCCGCTCGCGCGCGCCGTGCCCGCCCAGGACGGCGCCGAGGCGCCGCACGACGCGTTCGCTGCCGCCGCGGCAGCGCTGAACTTCACGGGCGAGCAGGCGCCGATCCGCGTGGAGGATGAGGCCGAGAAGGCCCCCGCGCCGACGCGTCGTTCCCACGCCTCCACCGCGCTGCGCACGCCCTTCCGGCGGTTCGCTGGCGCCACCGCGTCGCTCGCCTCGGTCGGAGTGGTGGCCCTGCTCGCGGTGGGCACGGCCCTCCCGCTCGCGGCGTCGGCGCTGGAGCCGGCCGCCACGACCGAGACGGCCGCCGCGGAGACGGATCCCGTCGCCTCGGCCGAAAGCGAGCTGCAGGCGTACGTGTCGAGCGAGGATGTCGCCGAGGCGCAGCTGATGCGCGTCGAGGGCTACGAGGCCGCGACGTTCTCGGAGATGGCGGAGGATGACGGCATCAGCACGTCCGGTGCGTTCTTCGAGAACGACCCGACGGCCGACATCCAGTGGCCGTTCGCGGTGGGAACGAGCATGAGCTCGCCATACGGATACCGGTGGGGGCGCCTCCACGAGGGCATCGACTTCACGCCCGGCGACGGCGCGCCCGTGCAGGCGGTCGCCGACGGCGTCGTGCGGATCGCCACTGAGGCGGGCGGGGCGTACGGCGTCAACGTGTACATCGACCACGTCATCGACGGCCAGGTCGTCACCAGCCACTACGCGCACATGCAATACGGATCGCTGCGCGTCACGGCCGGGCAAACCGTCGAGGTGGGCGACGTCATCGGGCTCACCGGAAACACCGGCCGCTCGTATGGTGCCCACATGCACTTCGAGATTCGCATCGGCGGCACCGCGATCGACCCGCTGCCATGGCTCGAGACGTACGCGAACACGCACTACAGCGACGACGAAGCAGCCGAAGTCGCGACGGCCGAGGCGGACCAGCTCGGCGCCGAGGTGACCGAGGCGGAGTGACGCGGATCCGCAACGCCCGGCGGTGACGGGATTCGAGGATCTCGCGCTGGTTTGGTATCCTTTTTCAGTTGCCCTTTACGGGCATCGCGCCCCGATAGCTCAGTGGTAGAGCACTTCCATGGTAAGGAAGGGGTCGTCAGTTCAATCCTGACTCGGGGCTCGCATCGTCGAGAGACGTGCCGCGGCAGGGTAGCTCAGTTGGTGAGAGCGCACGACTCATAATCGTGAGGTCGCGGGTTCAAGCCCCGCTCCTGCTACAGAACAAAACCCCCGGTTATCCCGGGGGTTTTCGCTTGTCCGGGTACCGTCGAGGTGCCAGCAAAGAGGCGGATCCGTGCAGTAGAGATTTCATCCCGCCCGCTGGGACCGGACGATCGAAGTGACGCGGCCTAAACCGATCCTGTCACCAGTTCGTTCTTCACGCCCGACACACCCTCATCGGACGCCGATCGCAGTGAAAACGACGACACAAAGCGAAGCTGCTCACAGGTCAGTATGATCCGGTCATGACTTCGTCTGATCCTTCGCCCGCCGCCGACGCGCAGGTTCGGATCTCGGGTGCTCGGGAGCACAACCTGCGGAATGTGGACCTCTCCGTTCCGCGGGACTCTTTGGTGGTGTTCACGGGTGTGTCGGGTTCCGGGAAGTCATCGTTGGCGTTTGGGACGCTGTACGCGGAGTCGCAGCGACGGTATTTGGAGTCGGTGGCGCCGTACGCTCGCCGTCTGATCGAGCAGGCAGGCGTTCCCGATGTTGACTCCATCACCGGGATGCCGCCGGCCGTCGCGTTGCAGCAGCAGCGTGGAGGACGCAGTGCCCGGTCCACGGTGGGAAGCATCACCACAGTGTCCAGTCTCGTGCGGATGCTGTACTCCCGCGCCGGGGACTATCCGGATGAGCAGCCGATGCTCTACGCGGAGGATTTTTCTGCGAACACGGTGCAGGGGGCCTGTCCGGAGTGTCACGGCATTGGTCGTGTCTACGCGGTGCCCGAGGAGCGGATGGTGCCGGATCCGTCGCTCACGATCCGGGAGCGCGCGATCGCGTCCTGGCCGACGGCATGGCACGGACACCAGCTTCGCGACGTGTTGGTGGCCCTCGGCTATGACGTTGACGTGCCATGGAAAGATCTGCCACGAAAAGACCGGGACTGGATCCTCTATACGGATGAGACCCCGTTCGTTCCGGTCCACTCCCGGATGACGCTTGCTGAGGCTCGCGCCGCGACGAAGGCCGGGGTCGAGCCGAGCTACTCGGGCACCTTCGTCGGAGCCCGCCGGTATGTGTTGGACACATTCGCGAACTCGAAGAGCGCGTCGATGAAGCGTCGCGTCTCGCAGTACCTCGACGTTGCCCTATGCCCGGTCTGTCACGGGAAGCGGCTGAAGCCTGAAGCGCTCTCGGTCACGTTCGAGGGCCTGGACATCGCGGAGTTCTCGCAGTTGCCGCTTCGAGAGCTTGCTGACATGCTCTCCGACGTTGTTGCGGGAGTACAACAGGCCGAGACAGCTCCGAATGGTGCTGTGCCGAATGCCAATTCCCGTCGCGCAGCCACGGAGCAGCGCGTCGCCGCCGGAGGGTCCGCGCACGCCGCCGCACCCGATGTGCGCCGCACCGCAAACCGTTCGCCGGAGAAGCGCGCTGCTGCGTCCCGGCTCGCTTCCGGGCTGATCGAGCGACTCCGCCCACTGACCGATCTTGGCCTCGGGTATCTGTCGTTAAGTCGAACCACCCCGACCCTGTCGGGTGGCGAGTTGCAGCGAATCAGGCTCGCCACACAGCTCAGCTCCGACCTGTTCGGCGTCGTGTATGTCCTCGATGAACCATCCGCAGGCCTTCACCCACAAGACGTGACGGCGCTCTTGAAGATCCTCGACGGGCTGAAGAGAAGCGGAAACAGCCTGTTCGTCGTCGAACACTCCGTCGATGTTATGCGGCACGCGGACTGGCTCGTGGACATCGGCCCCGGCGCGGGCGAGCATGGCGGCCGCGTTCTCTACAGCGGCCCTACCGATGGGCTTGCCGACGTCAAGGACTCAGTGACACGCGGCTACCTCTTCGGTGGCAGTGGACTGCCCCCGCACATCCCTCGCGACCCGCGCGGGTGGCTCCACCTGAAGGACGTGACTCGTAACAACCTGCGCGGCGTCTCCATCGACGTTCCCATGGGTGTTTTCACCGCGGTCACCGGAGTCTCGGGTTCCGGCAAGTCGAGCTTGGTCAGCCAGGCCCTCCCGGCTCTCGTCGGTGACCGCCTCGGTCACAGCATTCCGGCGGAGGACCAACCGACCGGCGACGAGCTGCTCCTTGCCGATACCCCAGAGCGGCTCGACGGTGTCCTCGACGGCTCTCTCGAGGGGGTCCGGCGGGTTGTCAACATCGATCAACGACCCATCGGCCGAACCCCCCGGTCGAACGTTGCAACATATACAGGCTTGTTCGACCACGTCCGTCGACGCTTCGCTGAGACGCCCGAGGCTCGCTCGCGTGGGTACAAGCCCGGCCGTTTCTCCTTCAATGTCTCCGGCGGCCGCTGCCCCACTTGTGAGGGCGAAGGGTCCGTGATGGTCGAGCTACTCTTCCTCCCATCCGTGTACACCGAATGCCCCGACTGTCACGGGACCCGGTACAACGCCTCGACGCTCGAGATCACGTGGCGGGAGCGCACCATCGCTGACGTGCTCGCGATGAGCGTTGAGGAAGCCCTCCCGTTCTTTGACGGTGAAGACGACGTCACCCGCTCACTAGCTGCCCTCTCAGACGTGGGTCTCGGATACTTGCGACTCGGACAACCGGCAACCGAGCTCTCTGGAGGTGAGGCACAACGCGTGAAGCTCGCAAGCGAGCTACAGCGCGCACAACGAGGGGACACCTTGTATGTTCTTGACGAACCAACTTCGGGCCTGCACTGCGCTGACGCTGACCGGCTCGTGACGCATCTGCAAACCCTCGTCGACGCAGGGAACACGGTCGTCGCGGTGGAACTTGACATGCGGGTGGTCGCAGCAGCCGACTACGTCATCGACCTCGGACCCGGCGCCGGCGATGATGGCGGCGCAGTTGTCGCCGCTGGAACTCCTGCACAAGTTGCCGAGAACGGCGTCGGCGCGTCCGCGGAATACCTTGCCGCGGCGATCAAACTGATTGATTCGCCCTGAGTTTCGTTCCGTCCTTTCCTTTTGGAGTGTGATGTATCAGGACTTTGGTGACGAAAGTGCATCAGCAGATCGGTGACACTTCATGTGTCAGGACTTCGGTAACGCTCACGCTCGCGGGGTCGTTCGAGGGCCGCGGGGCCTGCCGTTGCTGACGTAGCGGACGCCGGGCTCGGGCCAGGGGTGTTCGATGAGGAGTTCGCCGGTTGCGACGTCGTAGAACGCGATGCTGGTGGCGTCTCGGACGATGGTGACGAGGGTTCCGGCGAGGTGACTGCCGATCTGGAACTTCACTCCCTTGACCTTGATCCCGCCACTGACGGTGACTCGGCGGGTGTTTTCGGGGAGCAGCGCGCCTGCAGCCGCGACGGGTGAAGGGGACGGAGTCGCAGAGGCGAGCGACCGAGGCGGTTCCGCGACTGGTGTCGCGTCCCATGCCTGCTGCGGGGTGACGTGCCCGGACAGTCCTTGGTGAGGGCGTTCGGTGTTGTAGATCTGGTCGAACTCGTCGACCTGCGTCTGGAGCTCGCCGAGCGTCGCGGCGATCGGCTGCTTGTCGAGGAACCGGAACAGGGCCTGGTGGAAGCGTTCGTTCTTGCCCTGCGTGGTCGGCTTGTAGTTCTTCCCTGTGATCGGTGTCACACCGAGCCGGGTGACGTAGTCGACGAGCTGCCCGACGATCCCTCGCCGGGATGGGTTCAGCGCGACACCGTTGTCAGTGAGTAGTCGCTGCGGGACACCGTGCGCGGCGATACCCTTCGCGACGACATGGACTGCCGCGTCAGAGGTCTCACCTGCGGCGACGTGGGAGGCGACAGCGAGACGGGAGTGGTCGTCGATGAGCTGGAAGATCACGCATTTGCGACCGCGTGTGAGGACGTATTCGGTCGCGTCCAACTGCCAGCATGCGTTCGGCGCGGGGTAGACAAACCTGCGGTATGCGGCGCGTGGCTTCTTCTTCGGCTCGGCGCGTGAGACGCCCGCTTCCCGAAAGATGCGCGCCAGCGACGCGGTCGATGGCACCGGGTCCATGCCCAGCGACCGCATCTTCTCGTGCACGCTGATCGGCCCGTGGTCTAGCCCGGATTGCTCCAACGCGGCCCCCACGCCGATGGCCTGCCGTTTCATCTCGTCGCTGAGCTTCGAGGGGCTCGACTTCGGGCGACGCGACTTCGGCTCGAGCGCCGCTGCAGGCCCTTCCTCGACGACGCGCTTGCGGATCGCGTAGAACGTCTTGCGAGAGGTGCCGTGCTCGGCGCAAAACGTGCTCACCGACCCGCGAGGGGCATCATCGGGCCACTGCGTGATGGCGAGACGGACACGGGGGTCTTGACCCGTGATCGTGGACACGGTGTCGTTTCGGTTATGCCGCTTCCGCGAGGGTAGTCGAGTACGCGGCTTCATAGGTGTTCGGGGCGATGTTGCCGATCGCTGAGTGGCGTCGGCGGGTGTTGTACCGGTTCGCCCACCGGAACGCGGTCCGGTACGCCGACGCCTGGTCGGCGAACGCTGGCGCGCCGGCCAGGAGCTCGCGTTTCAGGGACGCGTTGAACGATTCCGCCAACGCGTTGTCCGCTGACGAGCCGATCGCGCCCATCGACTGCGTGACGCCGAAGTCGGTGCAGAGGCGGACGTAATCCTTCGACGTGTAGGTCGAGCCGTGGTCTGAGTGGAACACCGCGCTACGCAGCGAACCGCGTTCGGCGCGGGCGGCCTTGAGTGCGTCCTCGACGAGCGCGGTGCGCATGTGGTCGGCCACCGCCCATCCGGCCAGCTTCCGCGAGCACAGGTCGATCACTGTCGCCAGGTACAGGTTCGTGCCGTGCGCGATCGGCAGATATGTGATGTCGCCGACGTACCGCAGGTTCGACGCCGACGCCGTGAAGTCGCGTTGCAACAGATCGGGGAACTTGCGCCCTGACTGATCTGGGACCGTTGTCTTGACCCGGCGTCGCAGCCGGATGCCGGCCAGGTCGTGCTCGCGCATCACTCGGGCGACGCGCTTGCGGTTCACCGGCTTCGCACCGGGCGTCGACTCGTTGAGTTCCGCGGTGATCCGCGGCGACCCGTACGCCCGGTCGCCGCCCTGCTCAGGGTCCTGCAGCACCCGGATTCGGTCGGCCAGTTCGGCATCCGCCGCCCCCCCGCGCGGCACGCCTGGGCGCCGCCGCGACCCAGGCGTAGAACGAGGATCGCGACACGTCGATGACTTCGCACAACCGCTTCACGCCGTAGGCGCCCTGGTGGTCCTGGACGAACTGGAAGCGGTTCACCTGTTCGTCTCCCCGGCGAAATACTTCGCCGCCTAACGGAGGATGTCCCGCTCCGTCTCGAGCTTGACCTGCTCCGCTTTCAACGTCGCGTTCTCGGCCTCCAGCCGGAGGATCTTCGCTGCCGGTGACTCCGACCGGCCCGGCGCGCGCGTCGGTGTCGTCCCGGCGGTCGTGGTCGCGGAACCATGCTTGTCGACCCACTCCTTCAGAGCCCCGCGGGAGATCCCGAGGTCCGCCGCGATGCCCTTCAACGTCGTGCTCGGGGTGGACTCGCACAAGTCCACTGCACGCTGCCGGAACTCGTCCGTGTAGTTCTTCCTTGCCATCCCTTGGACGCTCGCTTCTCAGCGGCGTGCTGGAATCAGCGTGTCCAAGATCAGGGGTTAAGCGCCGGAATCCGCATACATCTGTATTGTTGACCGGTGCCCGATCTTCCCCCGCGCCTCCATGTCACCCGTGCCCTCCTGGCCGTTCTCGCGGACGCGGGCATGGACGGGGTGAGCGTCCGGCGCGTGGCCGCCCGCGCGGGTCTGTCGATCGGGGCCGTGCAGCACCACTTCGCGACCAAGGCCGCGATGCTGGCCGCGGCCGCAGCCGTGCTCCACGCCGCCGACGAAGAGAGGGACCTCCCTGCCGCACCCCGCGAACGTCTCGCGGCGCTCCTCGACGCGCGGATCCCCGCCAGCAGCGTGGATCCGCTCGCCCGCGTGTGGCTGGCGCTCGCCGGGCACGCCGCCGTCGACGACGCGACGAACGACGCGATCGTTGGGCTGGCCTCCAACCGCCGGCGGCAACTCGCGGAGACCCTCGACGCCTGCGGTGCATCGACCGCCGCCGCGCGCCGCGGGGCGACCGAGCTGAACGCGCTCGCCGACGGCCTTGCCGTTCAAGTCGTGTCGGAGCGCGGGGCGCTCCCGCCCGCGATCGCGCGCGAGGTTCTCCGCGCGCGTGCCGCGGCCCTCACGCCCTGACCGATATACCTACACGCTGCCGTTCCGATGGGCAAAAGCGGGGCATTGGGGCGCTAGCGTCGTGGGTGGGGAGGACGTATGCGGAGGTTCACGGGACTCGCGATCATCGGGGTCACTCTGGCGGCGGCGGTCGCGCTCCTGGTCGTGATCGCGCTCGGCGCTCCGCGGCCGCTCTGGCGGCCCGAGATGCTCGAGATTTGGGGCGTGGACGTCTGGTATGACGCGCACGCCCCGGCGCTGTGGATCATCGTGGCCGCGGTCGTCCTTGCGGTGGCCGCCGGGACGAGTGTCGCGTGGTATGAGGCGCGCACGGCGAATCGCTCGCGCACGGCGGATCCGACCCGCGTCGATAGGCCGCTCTCGCCTCGCCGCATCATGGCGGCCACACGCGGCGTGTTCGCCGGCGAGGTGACCGTGACGGCGCTCATCCCCGCGCACAACGAGGAGGACAACCTCTCCGCCACGCTCGCGTCCCTCGCGGCCCAGACGACGCCGCCCGAGCGGATCATCGTCATCGCCGACAACTGCACCGACAGGACGGTCGAGATTGCGCGCGCGGCGGGGGTCGAGGTGCTCGAGACGGTCGACAACACGGCGAAGAAGGCGGGCGGTCTCAATCAGGCGCTCGCGCGGATCCTGCCCGAGCTCGGCGACAACGACGGCGTCCTCGTGATGGACGCGGACACGAGCTTCGCGAGCGCGACCTTCCTCGAAACGGCCAGGGCCCGGATGACCTCCGACCGCGCCCTCATGGCCGTGGGTGGACTGTTCCTCGGCGACGAGGGCGGCGGTCTCCTCGGCCAGTTCCAGCGCAACGAGTACACCCGCTACTCCCGCGAGATCGAGCGCCGCCGCGGGCGTGTGTTCGTTCTGAGCGGCACCGCTTCGGTCTTCCGGCCCGCGGCACTGCGCGCCGTCGCGGCGGCGCGCGGCGACCTTATCCCCGGCATCCCCGGCGACGTGTACGACACCGTGGCGCTGACGGAGGACAACGAGATCACGATCGCGATCAAGAGCCTCGGCGGGCTGATCGTGTCGCCGACGAGCTGCACGGTCACGACCGAGATCATGCCGTCGTGGCGCATGCTGTGGAAGCAGCGGCTCCGGTGGCAGCGCGGCGCGGTCGAGAACCTGGGGGCCTACGGCATCACGGCGACCACGACCCGGTACTGGGCGCAGCAGATCGGCATCGGATACTCGGTCATCGCGCTCGCGAGCTATTTCCTCTTCGTCTTCCTGTTCCTCGTCTCGATCGACCAGTGGGTCTGGTTCACGTTCTGGCTGATCATCGGCGCCGTGTTCGTGCTGGAGCGCCTCGTCACCGTCTGGGCCGGGGGCTGGCGGGCGCGGGTGGTCGCGCTGCTCGTGTTCCCCGAGCTGCTCTACGACCTGTTCATCGACATCGTCTTCGTGAAGGGCATCATCGACATGACGTTCGGGCGCGAGGCCACCTGGTCGCACCTGCCCCCGGCCGACGCCGAGGGAGCGACCTCGTGATCGCGCCGCTCCCCGCGGGGCTCCTGTTTCCCGTCGAGCTCCTGCAGAGCGGCTGGGTCGCCGTGCTCGCCTCGTTTGTCGCCGTCAACACGATCCTCTACATGGCGCTCGCGCTCCTGAAGATCTTCCCCGCGCCGCGCCTCACGCACCGCGGCCGCTCACGCCGCGCTGAAACGCGCAGCATCCACCCCGACGACCCGGTGTGATCAGACGGGCCGCGGCCGGCCGTAGAGGTATCCCTGGCCGTGGGTCGCGCCGTGCGAGACCGCCGTCTCCTGGTGCGCCGTGGTTTCGATGCCCTCCACGACCACCGTGGCGCCGACGTCGCGCGCCGCGCGGGAGAACGCATCGAGTTCCGCGGATCGCCGCGGATCGCCCTCCGCCGCGCCCCAGACGACGGCGCGGTCGATCTTCACGATGTCGGGCCGGATCGTGCGGATCCATTCCTCGCCCGCGTTCGCGGCCCCCACGTCGTCGAGCAGTAGCTCCGCGCCGACCGCGTGACACACGACGAGCAGGTCGGTCTCCGGCGGCAACGACGAGGTCTCGGACAGCTCGATCCCCCAGCGCCGGCCATCGGGGAACGGGCGGCCCAGCTCCGGGGCGACGAGAGTGTCGGCCGACGCGTTGACGGTCACGATCATGTCCGCCGGCAGGTGCTCGGCCGCGGCGACCGCGCTGCGGAGCAGCCGAAGCTCGAGGGCGCGCCGCCGGTGCTCGGCCGCGGCCTGTTCGAGGTGCTCGGGCGGGATCCGCCCGTCCTCGAAGCGGGCGAGCGCCTCGTAGCCGCGCACCTCGCCGGTCGCGAACTCCACGAAGGGCTGGAACACGATGCGATGCGCGTCGCCATCGCGGCGCGGCGCGTGCCGTTCCGCGTGCGTCGGGGCCTCGGGTGACGTGTCCATATCGGGCCAACGTACTGCCGCGCGGGCCGTCTGCCTATGCCTCGCCTTGAGACGCGCCGGTAGGCTAAGCGAAATACCGCGAGGGGAGACGACGTGGCGCGATCGACCGACCGGGCCGGAAGTCGCGTGCTGTCCGCCCTGCGCTCGTTCGGTCGTCGGCAATCGACCTCCTCCGCGATGACCGCGATCGGGTGCGCGTTCGTGGGCATCGTGATCGCGACGCTGCTCCCGGTGAGCCCCGCGGGCGCCGAGCGCATCGCCGAGGTCGGCGCAGCGTGGTTCGCGATCCTCGTGTGCCTCACGATCGTGGTCGGCGCGCTGTTCGCCGGCCGGCGCTTCTCGGATATGGCGGGCGCGATCGGCATCGTCGCGATGGCGGGCGCCATCGGCGTGGGGCTAGCCGCCGTGACGAACCTCACAGACTTCGTGACCCCCGTCCTCCTCGTGCCGATCGCCTCGGCCTACGCGGGGTGGACGTTCTCGCCGTGGCGAGCGCGGGCGCTGGCGGGTGCCGTGCTCGTGATGATCACCGTCGGTCTCCTCGCGAACTCGACGTTCCGCGAGGCGCTCGCCGCGTACCCGTGGGGCATCGCGTTCGGGTACGTCGTGAGCTTCATCATCGCCGAGTTGTCGATCGCGCTGGCGGAAGACATGCGCGCCTACTCGCTCGTGGATCCGCTCACGGGAGCGCTGAACCGGCGCGGCCTCACCCGCCGCATGCGGGAGCTGCGGCGGCGCCCGGGCCAGGCCTGGGTCGTCGCGGCCGACCTCAACGGCCTCAAGGCCATCAACGATCGCCTGGGCCACGCCGAGGGCGACCAGGTGCTGCGCGAGAGCGTCGAGGGATGGGCGCGCGCCCTGCCCGACGGCGGGCTCGTGACGCGGTGGGGCGGCGACGAGTTCGTGCTCGTGTTCCCGGCCGCGGACGAGGCCGCTGCGCGCGCCGTGATCGTCGACCTGCGCCGCGCCTGCCCGCACGCGTTCGCCGCCGGGCTGGCGCCGCTCGACGGCGCGCTCGATGATGCCGTGCTCGCGGCCGACCCCGAGCTCTATGCCGACAAGCGCCGCACGGCGCCCGTCGCCGCGGCGGTCGAAACACCGCGCGACGAGTTCTCCACCGGGCGGCTCGGCGTACTCGCCCGGCAGACGACCTACACGCGGGTGTGGATCCTCGCCGGTCTCGCCTTCGCCGCGAGCGCGTACACGGCGGCCCTCGTCACGATCAGCCCCGTGGGCGCAGCGATCTCGGCGGTGAACGGATCCGTGAGCGTCGCCTTCGCGATCGCGGCGGGTCTCGCCGGGAGCCGGTTCCCGCGCGGCGCGGTGCTCGCGTGGATCACCGTCCTCGCCGCGGCCGCGATGGCGCACGCCGTTTTCACGGATCAACCCGGCGCGCTCTTCCAGGCGATGTTCGGCATGCCCCTCGTGGCTGTCGTCCTCGCGACGTTCTACCCTCCCCGGGCGGCACGGGGGATCGCGGCGGCTTTTCTGGCCGCGTTGTCGGGCGCCGTCCTCATCGCGCCGACGCTCGTGCCGGCCGTCGGCGTGGCGCCGCTCGTCGTCTCCGCGGCGACCGCGTGGCTCCTCCTCGAGGTGGTCGTCGCCTCGAGCGCGAGCCTGCGGCGCACCGCTAGCAGCGACCCGTTGACCGGCGCGCTGAACCGCCTGGGGCTCGCGCACGCCCTCCCGCGCCTCGAGGCGCGGGCGCGGCGGCGCCGGGCGCCGCTCTCCGTCGCCGCGATCGACTTCGACCACTTCAAGGTGCTGAACGACACGCACGGGCACGCGCGCGGAGACGCCGCGCTGCGCGGCGCGGTCGCCCAGTGGCGGGCGGATCTGCGCGCGGGGGACCTCATCGCGCGCGTCGGCGGCGACGAGTTCGTCGTCGTCCTGCCCGGAACCGACGCGGAGGCGGCCGGCCACCTCATGGCGCGCCTGCGCGACGGCGCGGCGGATCCGTGGACGTGGGGCATCGCCGAGGTCTCGTGCGGCGAGGGCGTGGACCACGTGCTGCACCGCGCGGACCAGGCGCTCGGCGCGCGGAAGGCGCTCCGCGGCACGGCCCGTCCCTCTACGCGGGAGGGATAACCCCCGGCGAGCCCGGAGGATCGCCCCGCTGTGTGCGCGCTGCGCCCCGCATACGTTGGAGGCATGACCTCGCAGACCGCCCCTCCCGTCGCGCCGCCGCCGCTGTCCTCGCCGCTGCGGCTGATCGGCGCCATCGCGCACCTCGGCTTCATGGCGTTCTACGGCGCCGCGTGCTTCACGGTGCTGGGGACGCTCCTGACGACCGGCGTGGGCGGCCTCGCGGCCTTCGGCCTCGGCGTCCTCCTGCTCGTCGCCATGGTCTACGCGCTCTTCGCCGCGGCCTTCCTCGAGACGGCCCGCGTCGAGGGGCTCTACGGCTTTGGGATGCCGATGCTGCGGGCGAGGCGCTCGCCGAAGGGCGGGTTCGTCGGATTCCTCCACACCATCTGGCTCCAGTTCATCGACGGCGGCATGTGGCGCGCGATCGCCCACCTCGCGATCGCGACCGTCCTCGGCTGGATCGCCGTGGCGCTCGTCGCGGCGCTCGTGGCGGCCGTTGCGGCGGCGTTCGCGCCGCTCTACGCGCCGCCGAACGCGCGCGTGCTGTGGGACCTCTTGCCCCTGGAATCGGGGTGGGCGCCGGTCGCGGGCATCGTCGTCGCGGCGCTCGCGCTCGCCGCGCTCATCGGGGTCGCCCTGCTCCACGGCGTGCTCGCCCGCGTGCTGATCGCCCCCATCCGCGAGGCCCAGCTCGCCGCCCAGGCCCGCGACGCCGTGAACCAGCGCCACGAGGCGATCCGCGCGAGCGACGTAGAACGCAGCCGCATCGAGCGCGACCTGCACGATGGCGTCCAGCCGCGGCTCGTCTCCGTCGGCATGACCCTCGGGCTCGCGCAGCAGAAGATCGACACGGATCCGGAGCGCGCGAAGGAGCTGGTCGCGGAGGCGCACACCTCGACCAAGGCGGCCATCACCGAGCTGCGGCAGCTTGCGCGCGGGATCCACGCCTCGGTCCTCGACGACCGTGGTCTCGACGCGGCGCTCAGCGCCCTCGCGAGCCGCTCGCACATCCCCGTCACCCTGGACGTCCGCATGTCGCAGCGCGCCGGGCGAGACGCGGAGGCCGCCGTCTACTTCGCGATCGCCGAGAGCCTCACGAACGCCGCGAAGCACTCGCGCGCGAGCGCCGCCCGCGTCGTGGTGCGCGACCGCCCCGACGCGGGCGCGCTGTGGGCGCGCGTCGAGGACGACGGCGTCGGCGGGGCCCGGGTCATCCCCGGCGGCGGCATCGACGGCATTCAGAACCGCATCGCGGCCCTCGGGGGAACGGCACGGCTCGACAGCCCCGCCGGCGGGCCCACGTCCCTGGAGGTGAGCGTCCCGTGCGCATCCTGATCGTCGAGGACTCCGTCCTCCTGCGCGAGGGCATCTCGCGCCTGCTGGCCGACGCCGGCCACGAGGTGGTCGCGGCCCTGCCCGACGCCTCGCGCCTGCTCGCCGCGGCCGCCGACCTGGCGCCCGACCTCGCGATCGTCGACGTGCGTCTCCCGCCGACGTTCACGGACGAGGGGATCCGCGCGGCCCTCGCCCTCCGGCGGCAGGATCCCGCGCAGGCGGTCCTCGTCCTCTCCCAGTACGTGGAGGAGCGCTACGCGAGCGACCTCATCGCGCAGGCCGGGGGCGCCGTGGGGTACCTCCTCAAGGACCGCGTGACGGACGTCGCCGACTTCCTCGAGGCGATCGAGCGGATCCGCTCCGGCGCGAGCGTGCTGGATCCGGAGGTCGTCGCCCAGCTCTTCGCGCGCCGTTCGCGGGACGCGCGCATGCAGCGCCTCACCGAGCGGGAGCGGGCCGTGCTGTCCCTCATTGCGGAGGGCAAGAGCAACGGCGCGATCGCCCGGATCCTCTTCGTGAGCGAGGGGGCGGTCGAGAAGCACATCACCTCGATCTTCTCCAAGCTCGACCTCGAGCAGGACCAGCACGGCAACCGCCGCGTGCTCGCCGTGCTCGCCCACATCGACGCGACGGCCGAACCCGGGCCCGTCACCCCCACGCAGAACGGATACGAGCGATGACGCAGGAAGACGAGACCCCGCGCACGGGCGCGGGGCCCACGCAGAGCGACGCGGCCCGATCTGGCGCACGGGCGCTCGCGATCACCATCGGGGTCCTGGGTGCCGGGGCGCTCGCGCTGTCGGGCGTGGGCGTTGCCTTCGCCGCGGTCGGCAGCTCGGTCGCTTCGTCCCTCACGGGTGAGGCGACCACCTCCGTCGGCGCGGCCGGCGCGACCGCCGTGGAGGCGGACGTCGCCGCCGGGGAGCTGCGCGTGGAGTTCGGGCCCGTGAGCGAGGCCGTGCTCGAGGCCGAGGACGGCGGCGCGTCCTGGACGCTGGACCGGGACGGCGACGCCATCGTCGTCGGATCCGAGGACCGCTTTGGATGGCCCGTCACGTGGGGTCGCGGCACGTCCGCGACGCTGACCCTCCCGGCCTCGCTCGCGGGCGTCGACCTCGACGCCCAGGTCGACGCGGGCCGCCTCGTCGCGGAGGGCGACTTCGGGGATGTCACGGCCGCCATGAGCGCGGGATCCACGGAGATCGAGGGTACGGCCCGGTCGGTCGATGCGGAGATGTCGGCCGGTCGCGGCGTGCTCGCGCTCGCCGACGTCGGCACCGCCGACCTCGAGGTCACCGCCGGCCGCCTCGACGCGGCGTTCGCGGGGGAGGCGCCCGGCGCGGTCGCCGTGCGCGCCACGGCCGGATCCGTCTCCCTCACGCTCCCCGACGTGCCGTACGACGTGCGCACCTCGCGCGACGCGGGCGAGATCACGAGCCGCATCGCGCACGACCCCGCGGCCGACCGCACACTCGACATCGCGATCACCGCCGGCAGCGTCGAGGTGTTCGCCGAATGAGACCCCGCCCGGTGCGCGCGCGGGGGCACGCGTGCCGGGCGGATCCGGGGGCGCCGCGCGGCGCGGGTAAGGTGGGGCGGGTGATTCGCGCATGATCTCCGACGTCCGGTCCCGCGGGGCCCGCACGCTCCTCACCTTCCTCGCCATCGGCCTCGTCTCGGGCTTCATGTCCGGGCTCTTCGGGGTGGGCGGCGGCACCGTCATCGTCCCGCTGCTCGTCACCTTCGCGGTGTTCGGACAGAAGCTCGCCTCCGGCACGTCCGGCGCCTCGATCATCGTCACGGCGGCGGTCGGCGTCGTCGCCTACGCGTCCCAGGGCCAGGTCGACTGGATCGCCGCGCTGCTTCTCGCGGTCGGCGGCGTCATCGGCGCGCCGATCGGCGCGCAGCTCCTGCATCGCCTGAGCGAGGCGACCCTGCGGTGGTGCTTCGTGGGCTTCCTCGTCGTCGTGATCGTGAGCCTGTTCTTCATCGTTCCGGACCGCGACGCGGGCGTGCCCCTCAATGTGTGGCTCGGCATCGCGCTCGTCGCGGTGGGCGTGGTCACGGGGATCCTGTCGGGCCTCATCGGCGTCGGCGGCGGCATCATCGTCGTGCCCGTGCTGATCCTCCTGTTCGGGTCAAGCGACCTCGTCGCGAAGGGCACGTCGCTGCTCATGATGATCCCCACGACGATCTCGGGCGCGATCCGCAACGCGCGCAATCACAACGTCGACTTCGTCGCGGCCGGCGTCATCGCCGCCGCCACCATCCTCACGACCCCGCTCGGCGCGCTCGTCGCGGGGCTCGTGGATCCGTTCATCGCGAACATGCTCTTCGCCGCCTTCCTCGTTGTCATCGGCGCACAGATGGCGCAGAAGGCGATTCGCGCGCGCCGTACCCGAGAGGACTGATCATGCCCGTGGATCCCGACCTCGCCGCGCGCGAGTTCCCGCCGACCGAGCCATACCTCGTGGGCCGCGAGAAGGTGCGCGAGTTCGCGCGCGCCGTGTTCGCGACCGCGCCGCAGCACACGGACGTCGCGGCCGCCCGCGCGCTCGGCCACGCCGACGTCGTCGCGCCGCCGACCTTCGCGATGGTGATCGCCGACCAAACGCTCCAGCAGCTGCTCGCGGATCCGTCGACGGGCGTCGTGCTCGAGCGCGCGCTCCACACGGACCAGCAGTTCCGCTACTCGCGGCCGATCGTCGCGGGCGACGAGCTGACGGGGAAGCTGACCGTCACGCGCGTGCGGCAGATGGGCGCGGGCGCCATGGTCTCCAGCGAGACCGAGGTGACGGACGCGACCGGCGCGCACGTGGTCACGGCCGCGTCGACGCTGTTGATCGGATCGGGGGACGAGTGATGAGCGTGCTGGACGGTCTCGAAAAGGGCCAGGTGGTCGCCGAGCGCACGGTGCACCTCACGCGCGAGTCGCTCGTGCGGTACGCGGGCGCGTCGGGCGACTTCAACCCGATCCACTACCGCGACGCGGTGGCCGAGCGAGTGGGCCTTGCCGGCGTGCTGGCGCACGGCATGCTGACGATGGGCATCGGCGCCTCCGTCGTGTCGGAATGGCTGGGGTCCGACGGCGAGATCGCGTCGTACGTCGTGCGCTTCACGAAGCCCGTCGTCGTCGACGCCGAGGCGGGGGCCGACGTGGCGATCCGCGCCACCGTAGGCGCCGTGAACGACGACGGCACGGCGCGCATCGACCTCGCCGTCACGCACGGCGAGACGAAGGTGTTCGGGAAGGCGCAGGCGGTCGTCGCGGGGCGCGCGTGAGCGAGATCGCCCCGCGCACCCTGGCCGAGCTGACGACGCTCGGCGTCGGCGCCGCGCCGCTGCGCATGCGCGAGGCGACGACGCCGGAGGAGCTCGTCGCCGAGCTGCGCGCCGTGTGGGAGGCGGGGGACGACTGGTTTGTCCTCGGCGGCGGGTCGAACCTGCTCGCGGGCGACGAGCCCTTCGACGGTACGGTCGTCCTCGTGCGAACCGCGGGCTTCGCGGAGGTTCCGGGCGCGCCCGAGGGATCCCGGCGGATCCGTGTCGAGGCGGGACAGGACTGGGACGCGCTGGTTGCGTGGACGGTTGAACACGGGCTCGCGGGCATCGAGGCGATGAGCGGGATCCCCGGCACGGCGGGCGCCGCGCCGATCCAGAACGTCGGCGCGTACGGCCAGGAGATCGTGCAAACCCTCGTGTCGGTCGAGCTCCTCGACGAGGGCGCCGACACGGTCGTGGAGGTCCCCGCCGGCGAGCTGGGCCTGGGGCCGCGCACGTCGGTGCTCAAACGGCACTACGGCGCGGAGCCCGAGCGTTCGGCCGTCGTCGTCGCGCTGACGCTCGAGCTGAGGGAGGTGGGCGCGGATCCGCGCCCCCTCGAGGATCCGCGCCTGCGGCAGGCCCTGGGCCTCGACGGCGCGCGGGCCGACGGCGAGGACGGGGCCGGTCGCGTGTCGCTCTCTTGGATCCGCCGCACGGTGCTCGCGATCCGCGGGTCGAAGGGCATGGTCCTCGACGCGGACGATGCGGACACGCGCAGCGCGGGATCCTTCTTCAACAACCCGATCCTGTCGGACGCGGACGCGCGCGCCCTCCCGGCGGAGTGCCCCCGGTGGCCGATCGAGTCGGAGGCGGACCGGCCGCAGGTCTTCGCGCTCGACACGTGGGACGGGGTCGTTCGGCCGCCCGCGCCGTCGGCGCCGCCCGTGAAGGTCAGCGCGGCGTGGCTCATCGAGCACGCGGGGCTGGGGCGCGGGTACGGCCTGCCGGGATCCCGCGCGACGCTCTCGACGAAGCACACGCTCGCGCTGACGAACCGCGGCGGCGCGACGGCGGAGCAGGTCGCGGAGCTCGCGCGCTTCTGCCGCACCCGCGTCGCCGCCGAGTACGGGGTCGACCTCAACCCCGAGCCGGTGTTCGTCGGCGTCAGCCTCTAATTGGGGCTACGCGAATAGGGCCTGGAGGCGGCGGACGCCCTCCAGCAGCTGGTCGTCCGCGAGCGCGTAGCTGAGACGCAGGTAGCCGCTCGGGCCGAAGGCCTCGCCCGGCACGACCGCGACCTCGGCCTCGTCCAGGATGAGGTCGGCGAGCTCGAGCGAGGTCTCGATCCGCCGGCCGCGCCACTCGCGGCCGAGCAGGCCCGACACGTCGGGGTACACGTAGAACGCGCCCTGCGGCACGGGGACTGTCACGCCGTCGATCTTCGACAGCTCCTCGACCATCGTCCGACGGCGCCGGTCGAACGCCTGTCGGAACGCCTCCGCGTCGTCCTGCGGGCCCGCGAGCGCGGCCACGGCCGCCTTCTGCGCGATGTTGTTCACGTTGCTCGTGAGGTGCGACTGCAGGTTCGCGGCCATCTTCATCGCGTCGGCCGGGCCGACCATCCAGCCCACGCGCCATCCCGTCATCGCGTACGTCTTGGCGACGCCGTTGAGGAGGATCGTCTGGCCGGCCACCTCGGGCACCGCCTCGACGACCGACACGGCGCGCACGCCGTCGTAGGTGAGGTTCTGGTAGATCTCGTCGGTCACGATCCACACCCCGTGCTCGAGGGCCCAGCGCGCGATCGCGGCCGTCTCCTCCTCGGTGTACACGGATCCCGTGGGGTTCGAGGGCGACACGAAAACGACGGCCTTCGTCTGCGGCGTGCGGGCGGCCTCGAGCTGCTCGACGGTCACCTTGTACTCCTGCTCCGCGCCCGCGAACACCGCCACGGGTGTGCCGTCGGCGAGCTGGATCGCCTCGGGGTAGGTCGTCCAGTACGGCGCGGGCAGCAGCACCTCATCGCCCGGGTTCAGGAGCACCTGGAAGGCCTGGTAGACGGCCTGCTTGCCGCCGTTGGTCACGACGACCTGGTTCGGGGCGACCTCGAGGCCCGAGTCGCGCCGCGTCTTGTCGACGATCGCCTGCTTGAGGTCGGCGAGGCCCGCAGCGGGGGAGTACCGGAAGTTCGCGGGGTTCTCGAGGGCCTCGCGCGCGGCGTCCACGGCGCCGGCGGGCGTCGCGAAGTCCGGCTCGCCCGCGGCGTACGAAATCACGGGGCGTCCCTCCGCTTTAAGGGCCTTGGCCTTCGCGTCGACCTTGAGGGTGGCCGATTCGGCGATGGCGGAGATCTTGCGGGAGAGCGGGGCGCGTTCAGTCACGCGTCCAGATTAACGAGCCGGGCGGATCCGCGGGAACAGGCGGGCGGATCCGCCGACGCGCGCCGTCACCTGCGCGGCGCCGCGCGCAGCGCCGCCCACATGACGGCCTTGTCCTCGAACCGCGAGAGATCGCGCCCGAGCAGAGTCGAGGCCTGCGCGAGCCGGGCGCGGAGCGTGTGGCGATGGACGCCGCGGGCCTCAGCGGCGCGGTCCGCGACGCCGTCGTGGGCGAAGAAGGCCGCGAGGTCACCCTCGAGGTCGGATCCTCGGGCCGCGTCGTGCGCGCGCAGCGGCGCCAGGAGCGCGCGGGCCGCCGCCGCCAGGTCCGCGCCCGGCGCGCGAAACAGGTCGCTCGCGCCGGGGGCGTACACGGCGATGCCCCGCGCGGGCACTGCGGCGCGCGCCTCGTCGAGCGCGGCGGCGAGCGCGCGGTAGGAGGCGGGGCGGGATCCGCCAGCGCGGGCCCCGAAGCGCTCCGCGAGCGCGCGGGCGGGATCCGCGTCGGCCGCGGCCAGCAGGACGGTGTCGCCCTCGCCATCGGGCGCGAAGAATGTCTCTCCCGGCGCCTGCCCGGCGCGGACCTCCAGCGCGGCGAGGAGGTCGGCGCCGTCGCCGCGCACGACCCAGGCGCGCAGCGGCTCCGCGGGGAGCCCGCCCCACGCGGCGCGCGCGATGTCCGCCGCGAGCGCGGTATCCCCCGAGACCAGCGCGCGAAGAGCGCCCGCGCGCAGGGCCGCCTGGCCGCGGGCGAGGTCGACGGCTCGCTCGAGCGCGAACCCCGCCATCGCGACCACGGTCGTCACGACGCCGCGGGCCTCCTGGTCGAGGGAGGCGCCCTCGACGACGAGCACGCCGCGGAGGGCCCCGCCGCGCCCGAGGGTCTGCAGGGTGAACGGCCGGCCCGCGACGACGATCGTGTCGGCCGCGCGCACGCCGCGGTCGAGCAACCCCGACGCGGTTTCCGTCAGCGCGGCTGCGGTGTCGGCATCGAGCGGCGCGGGGCGCGCCACCGCGAGGGCTCCCATGGCGTCGAAGAGGCCCGTCCAGGCGCCGAGCTGGTGCGCGAGCTCGGCTATCGCGGCGGGGAGTGGATCCGATCGCAGCGCCGCGAGCGACACGGCGCGCTGGGCCGCGAGCGCCCAGCTGCGTCGCGCGAAGGCGTGGGCTGCGAGGGCGTCTGCGGTGGCCCGAGCGACCGCGAGGAACGGGGTGCCAAGCGGGACCTCGAATAGCGGCAGCCCCGTGTGCTCGCACGCGGCGCGGAGGTCGTCCGGGACGCCGGGGTGGACGACGCCGACGCCGTATCCGAGGCCGGCGAGCCCGCGCGCGACGAGGCGCTCGACGTACGCGTCGGCCGGCTCGCCCCGGGCGAACTGCGCGCCCGTGGTGAGGAGCGCGATGCCCGCGTCGAGGAACGGGGTCGGATCCGCGAGGTCCGAGCTGTGCACGCCCGAAAGCGGCGCGTCGAGCCGTTCGCGGCCGATCGCGGTGACGGCCCGCAGGCCCAGCTCGCGCCGCGCGAGGAGGGCGCCCAACGTCGGGGGTGCGGCCACGCGTCGCCTCCGAAATGTACGTCATGGACAGGATTTCAGAACGGAATCGCCGTTCAGTATAGGAGGCGCACCGCCGCCGCGCCGTACGGTCGCCCCATGGCCTCCTCCATGCTCCCGCTCCTCGTCGGCGGCCCGGACCTTCCGCAGGAGCGGTGCATCGCCACCGGCACGCTCCCGGGGCCCGCATCGCGCGCGATCCTCGCCCGCCGCGAGCGGGCCGTCTCGTCCGCCCTCGCGACCGCGATGCCGTTCGCGGCGGTGGCGGCAGGCGGCGGCGTCGTGATCGACGCCGACGGCAACTCGCTGATCGATCTCGGATCCGGGATCGCCGTCACAAGCGTCGGGAACGCGGATCCGGCCGTCGCGCGGGCGGTCGCGGAGCAGGCCGCGCGCCTGACGCACGCGTGCGCGATGCTGTCGCCGTACGAGTCGTACGTCGCCGTGGCGGAGGCCCTCAATCGGCTGACGCCGGGGGAGCACGACAAGCGCACCGTACTGTTCTCGACGGGCGCCGAGGCCGTCGAGAACGCCGTCAAGGTGGCGCGCGCATACACGGGGCGCTCCGCCGTCGTGGCGTTCGAGAACGCCTACCACGGCCGCACGAACCTCACGATGGCGCTGACGGCCAAGGCGCGGCCGTACAAGGCCGGGTTCGGCCCGTTCACCCCCGACGTGTACCGCGCCCCCGCGTCGGATCCGTTCCGAGACGGCCTTACCGGTGCCGATGCGGCGGCGCGCGCGATCGACCACATCGAGCGGCACGTCGGTGTCGAGGACCTCGCCGCCGTCGTCATCGAGCCGATCCAGGGCGAGGGTGGATTCATCGTGCCGGCGCCCGGATTCCTGGAGGCGCTCGCCGCGTGGTCTCGCGCGCAGGGCGTGGTGTTCATCGCCGACGAGGTGCAGACCGGCTTCGCGCGCACCGGCACAATGTTCGCGTCCGAGCAGTTCGGTATCGTGCCTGACGTGATCGCGACGGCGAAGGGGATCGCGGGCGGCTTGCCGCTCGCCGCCGTCACCGGACGTGCCGAGATCATGAACGCGCCCGCGGCGGGCGGCCTCGGCGGCACCTTCGGCGGCAACCCCGTCGCGTGCGCCGCGGCCCTGGCGACGATCGATGCCTACGAGACCGGCGGGCTCGCGGACCGCGCCCGCGAGATCGGGGCGCTCCTCGAGGAGCGCCTCGCCGCGATCTCGTCCCGGGATCCGCGCATCGGCGACATCCGCGGGCGCGGCGCCATGATCGCGGCCGAGCTCGTCGACCCCGCGACGGGAGCTCCCGACGCGGCCCTGGCGAAGCGCCTCGCGGCGGCCTGCGTGCAGCGCGGGGTCATCCTCCTCACGTGTGGGACGTACGGCAACGTGATCCGCTTCCTCCCGCCCCTGACCATCGGCGACGAGCTGCTCGACGACGCACTCGACGTCATCGCCCGAGAACTCACGTCACTCTGACCGCAAAGGAGCCCTCATGCAGGACAACGAGAAGTCCCTGATTGCCTCGATCCCGCCGCAGCTGTTCATCGGCGGAGAGTGGGTCGACGCGACCGGCGGCGGCACGCTCGAGGTGCGCGACCCCGCCACCAACGAGGTCATCGCCCGCGTTGCCGACGCGACGGCGGAGGACGCGACGGCCGCGCTCGACGCCGCCGTCGCCGCGCAGGCGGACTGGGCCGCCACGCCCCCGCGCCGTCGCAGCGAGATTCTGCGCCGGGCGTGGGAGCTCGTGCAGGAGCGCAAGGAGGACCTCGCGCTCGTCATGACCCTCGAGATGGGCAAGCCGGTCCAGGAGTCGCTCGGCGAAGTCGCCTACGGCGGGGAGTTCCTCCGCTGGTTCAGCGAGGAGGCCGTGCGTATCTCGGGGCGCTACGGATCCAACCCCGAGGGCACGGGCCAGATGATCGTGTCGCAACGCCCCGTGGGGCCGTGCTTCTTCATCACGCCGTGGAACTTCCCGCTCGCCATGGCCACGCGCAAGATTGCCCCGGCGCTCGCCGCGGGCTGCACGAGCGTCATCAAGCCCCCGCAGCTCACGCCGCTCACGACCATGCTGTTCGTGCGGATCCTCGAGGAGGCGGGCCTGCCGAAGGGCGTCGTGAACGTCGTCACCTCCTCGTCGTCGAGCCGCGTGTCCGAGCCGATCATCGGCGACGGCCGGCTCCGGAAGCTGTCGTTCACGGGATCCACGGGCGTCGGCAAGCGGCTCATCGCGCAGGCGGCCGAAAACGTGCTGCGGGTCTCGATGGAGCTCGGCGGCAACGCCCCGTTCGTCGTCTTCGAGGACGCGGACCTCGACAAGGCCGTCGACGGCGCGCTCGCCGCGAAGTTCCGGAACATCGGGCAGGCGTGCACGGCGGCCAACCGGATCATCGTGCACGAGGACGTCGCCGAGGCGTTCACGGCCAAGGTCGCGGAGCGCGTGGCGGCGATGAAGATCGGCCGCGGCACCGAGGAGGGGGTCCAGATCGGCCCGCTGATCGATTCCGACGCGGTCGACAAGGCCGACGAGCTCGTCCGGGACGCCGTCGCCAAGGGCGCCACGCTCGTCCACGGCGGGCGCCGCATCGAGGGCGCCGGCAGCTTCTACGAGCCGACCGTGGTCACGGGCCTGAGCCGCGACGCCGCGATCATGTCGGAGGAGATCTTCGGGCCCGTGTTCGCCGTCGTCACGTTCGCCACGGAGGACGAGGCGGTCGAGATCGCCAACGACACGGAATACGGCCTCGTGTCCTACGTCTTCACGGAGGACCTCGCGCGCGGGCACCGCATGATCGAGCGCCTGGAGACGGGGATGATGGGCCTCAACGCCGGCGTCGTCTCCAACGCGGCGGCCCCGTTCGGCGGCGTCAAGCAGTCCGGGATGGGCCGCGAGGGCGGGCTCGAGGGGGTCCACGAGTACCTCTCGACGAAGTACACGCTGCTGCCGAACGCGTAGCGGATCCGCGCCGGCGCCCCCTCCTCTCGGAACGGGGCGCCGGCCTCTGGCATTTATCCAGGCCGGCCGGGGAGAATAGCCGAATGCGCCTTTCCCGCCTTGCCCTCGTTCCCGCCGTCGCCGCCGCCTCGGCCCTCGCCCTCGCCGGGTGCTCCTCCTCCGACGAGGAGGCCGCCCCCGCGTCGTCGATCGCCGTCGACGACGACGCGGCCGCCCTCGTGCCGGAAGACGTTCGCGACGCCGGCGTCGTGACGGTCGGCACGGAGGCGCAGTACCCGCCCTACGAGTTCGTCGACCCCTCCGACGGCGAGACGATCACGGGGCTCGACATCGACCTCCTTGAGGCGGCGACCGCGAAGCTCGGGCTCGACTACGAGCTGCAGAACGTCGCGTTCGACACGCTCCTGCCCTCGCTCGACTCCGAGCGCTACGACCTCGTCGTCGCGGGCATCACGGACAGCGTCGAGCGCCAGGCGAACTACGACTTCGTCGACTACTTCTCGGCCGACCAGGCGATTATCGTCCCGGCCGGCAACCCCGAGGGGATCTCCGAGATGGGCGACCTGTGTGGCCTGACCGTGGCCGTCCTCGTCGACACGACCCAGCAGGCGCTGCTCGAGGACGCCAACGCCGACGCGTGCGCGGGCGACGAGATCGACATCCTCACGCAGCAGACCGACACCGAGGCGCTCACGCAGGTGCAGGGCGGCCGCGCCGCGGCCACGCTGACGCAGGAGGCGGTCGGCGTCTACAACGCGGCCCAGATCCAGGGCGGCGAGGCGTTCTCGGTCGCCAACGACGGGCCCATCAGCGGCGAGCCGCTCGGCTTCGTGTTCGCGAAGGGCGACGACGAGCTCCGCGACGCGTTCCAGGCCGCGCTCCAGTCGCTCGTCGAGGACGGGACGTACGACGAGATCCTGTCCTCGTGGGACGTCTCGCTCGGAGCCCTCGACGAGATCGTCGTCAACGGCGCGCAGTGACCGGCACCTCGGCGCGGGGCGCGGGCGGCCGGCGGGTCGTCCCCGTCCGCCACTACGGGCAGTGGGTAGGCATCGCGGTCATCGCGGCGCTCGCGGCTCTCCTCGTGTGGCAGGTCGCCCTGAACAGCGTGATCCGCTGGGATCTCGTGTTCTCGCGCCTCGGCGCGGAGGCGATCATGGAGGGCGCGCTCGTCACGGTCGTCCTCACCGTCATCGCGATGGTCCTCGGCGTGGCGCTCGGCGTCGTCGTCGCGGTCATGCGCATCTCGGGCAACCCGGTACTCGCGACGGTCGCGTGGGTGTTCGTGTGGGTGTTCCGCGGCACGCCGCTCCTCGTCCAGGTCCTCGTCTGGTTCAACCTCGCGCTCTTCCTGCCCGAGATCGGCGTCGGGTCCTTCTCGATCCCGCTCAACACGATCTCGCCCTTCGCGGCAGCGCTCATCGCGCTCACGCTCAACGAGGCGGCCTACATGTCCGAGATCGTGCGCGGCGGGCTGCTGTCGGTGGATCCGGGCCAGCAGGAGGCGGCCGGGGCGCTCGGCATGACGCCCGCGCAAACCCTGCGGCGCGTGGTGCTGCCCCAGGCGATGCGCGCGATCCTGCCGCCCACGGGCAACGAGCTCGTGACGCTGCTGAAGGAGACCTCGCTCGTGTCGGTCATTGGCGCGGGCGACCTGCTCTACCGCGCCCGCCAGATCGGCGCCGCCGACTTCAGCCTCATGGAGATGCTGCTCGTCGCGAGCGTCTGGTACCTCGCACTGACCTCCGTGGCGAGCGTGCTCCAGGCCTGGCTCGAACGCCGCTTCGACCCCGGAGCGCGCGCAAGCGGATCCGGCTTCGCCGCCCGCATGTTCGGGTTCCGCAACACGGAGCGGGCCGCCGCGCCCGCCGAGAAGACGGGAGAGCACGCGTGAGTTCCTCGACTCCGGAGGCGGATCCGCTCGTCCGGATTGCCCACGTCGGCAAGTCCTTCGGCCAGACCCCCGTCCTCCGCGACGTGTCCCTCGACGTCCGGCGTGGCGAGGTCGTGGGGATCCTCGGCCCGTCCGGATCCGGAAAGTCCACGCTCCTGCGCCTCATCAACCACCTCGAGGAGCTGGACGCGGGCGAGATCCGCGTCGACGGCGTCCTCGTCGGATACCGCGAGCACAGGGGGAGGCTCTACGAGCTGCGCCCGCGCGAGGTGGCGGCCCGGCGCCGCGACCTCGGCATGGTGTTCCAGCGCTTCCACCTGTTCGGGCACATGACGGCGCTCGAGAACGTCGCGGAGGCGCCGATCCGCGTGCTCGGGACGCCCCGGCACGAGGCGCGCGCCGACGCCCTGCGCCTGCTGGAACAGGTCGGACTCGCCGACCGCGCGGGGGTGTACCCCGCGCAGCTGTCGGGCGGCCAGCAGCAGCGGGTCGCGATCGCCCGCGCCCTCGCGATGCGCCCGAAGGTGATGCTCTTCGACGAGCCGACGAGCGCGCTGGATCCGGAGCTCGTCGGTGAGGTGCTGGGCGTCATGCGCCGGCTCGCGGAGGAGGGTATGACGATGATCGTCGTGACGCACGAGATCGCGTTCGCGCGCGAGGTCTGCGATCGGGTCGTCTTCATGGCCGACGGCGTGGTGGTCGAGGAGGGCGCGCCCGAGCGCGTCATCGACGCCCCGCAGCACGAGCGCACGCGGGCTTTTCTTCAGCGGATCGCGGGCTGATGCGGCGCGCGCGAGGGGCGGCCCGGTTCGCGCCTCGCGAGTGCATGCCGTATGATCGATAGAGCAGTCGTTCACTGCATCCTTCGCCGTGCCTCGTGTATCGGTGGGGGATTCGGGAGCGATCCTCGAGGCCGCAGCGCCTCTAGGGCGGTAGCTCAATTGGCAGAGCAGCGGTCTCCAAAACCGCAGGTTGCAGGTTCGATTCCTGTCCGCCCTGCGCGTCAGCGGCACGCTGACCCACGAAAGGTGACGAATGTCTCAGGATGCAGCAGGCGGAATGGCCGCCAGCGCAAAGGGCACGAGCGCCGCGAAGAAGCCGAACTTCTTCGCTCGCATCGTGACCTTCTTCCGTGAGGTCATCGCGGAGCTCCGCAAGGTCGTCACGCCGACCCGCAAGGAACTGGTCAAGTTCACGGCCGTCGTCCTCGGCTTCGTCGTCGTGATGATGGCCCTGATCCTCGGGCTCGACACGGTCTTCTCGTGGGTGGTGAACGTCGTCTTCGGCGTTCCGAACTGATTCGAAAGAGGCAACACGTGTCCGAGAAGCACCTCGACGACGCTGACTGGGCTCCCGCGGCGGAGCAGTCCAGCGAAGACGACGAGGCCCAGACGGGCAACACGCTCGCGGGCAACGAGAACGCCAGCGCGGCCGCAGAGGCCAAGGCGATGCACGTCGACGACGGCAGCGGAATCGCCGACAGCGAAGAGATCTCCATCGCAGACCCGGAGGCAGACGCGATCGTGAACGACGCACTGAACATCGACGAGGCCGCCGAGGCCGAGGCAGCGGCCGAGGTCCTGAACGACGAGGCCGAGGAGCAGGCGGCCGAGGTCGAGGCGGATCCGTACGACGAGTTCCGCGCCGAGCTGCGCTCGCTCGAGGGCAAGTGGTACGTCATCCACTCCTACGCGGGCTTCGAGCGCAAGGTGAAGACCAACATCGAGCAGCGCAAGCAGACGCTCGAGGTCGAGGAAGACATCTACCAGGTCGAGGTCCCGATGGAGGACGTCGTCGAGATCAAGAACGGCCAGCGCAAGATGGTCACGCGCGTCCGGATTCCGGGCTACGTGCTCGTGCGCATGGAGCTCAACGAGGACACCTGGTCGGTCGTGCGTCACACGCCGGGCGTGACGGGCTTCGTGGGTAACGCCCACAACCCGACCCCGCTGCGCTTCGAGGAGGCCTTCAACATGCTGAAGCCTCTCGCCGAGATCAAGGAGGCCGAGAAGGCCGCCGCGGGCGACAAGAAGGCCAAGGGTGCCACGGCGTCGCGCTCGATCCCGGCCGAGGTCGACTTCGAGATCGGCGAGACGATCACGATCAAGGACGGCTCCTTCGCGGGCCTGCCCGGCTCGATCAGCGAGATCAGCCCCGCGAGCGGCAAGCTCACGGTGCTCGTGTCGCTCTTCGAGCGCGAGACGCCGGTCGAGCTGTCGTTCGACCAGGTCTCGAAGATGTCCTGACCCCGTTCGGGGTCTGGCGGGACACGCTCAGCTTTCTCCGGTATATTTACGGAGTTTGCGCGCCTCGGCGCGCACATTGCCACCACCCCCTCGCGGGCGTGGGAGAGGGCACGCACACGGCGTGCGCTCGACGAAAGGAAGAAACATGGCACCGAAGAAGAAGGTCTCGGGGCTCATCAAGCTCCAGATCCAGGCCGGCCAGGCCAACCCGGCGCCGCCGATCGGCCCGGCCCTGGGTCAGCACGGCGTCAACATCATGGAGTTCTGCAAGGCGTACAACGCCGCGACGGAGCAGCAGCGCGGCAACGTCGTGCCCGTGGAGATCACGGTCTACGAGGACCGCAGCTTCACCTTCGTCCTCAAGACGCCGCCGGCGGCTGAGCTCATCAAGAAGGCCGCGGGCGTGAAGTCCGGTTCGGCCACGCCGCACACGGTCAAGGTCGCGAAGATCACGAAGGCCCAGGTCGAGGAAATCGCCAAGACCAAGGAGCCGGACCTGAACGCGAACGACCTCGAGGCCGCGTCGCGCATCATCGCGGGCACCGCCCGTTCCATGGGCATCACGGTCGAGGGCTGAGGGGGATAACGAAAATGGCGAAGTCCAAGGTTTACACCGCCGCAGCCGCGAAGATCGAGGAGGGGCGCTTCTACACGCCCACCGAGGCCGTCGCGCTTGCCAAGGAGACCGGTTCGAAGAAGTTCGACGCGACCATCGAGGTCGCGCTGAAGCTGGCCGTCGACCCGCGCAAGGCCGACCAGATGGTCCGCGGCACGGTCATGCTGCCGCACGGAACGGGTAAGACCGCCAAGGTCATCGTGTTCGCGACGGGCCCCGCGGCCGAGGCCGCGATCGCGGCCGGCGCCGACGAGGTCGGCGGCGCCGAGCTCATCCAGAAGGTCGCCGACGGCTGGACCGACTTCGACTCGGCCGTGGCCGTTCCGGAGCTCATGGGCCAGGTCGGTCGTCTCGGTAAGGTCCTCGGCCCCCGCGGCCTGATGCCGAACCCGAAGACCGGCACCGTCACGCCGAACCCCGCGAAGGCCGTCGAGGACATCAAGGGCGGCAAGATCGACTTCCGCGTCGACAAGCACGCCAACCTCCACTTCATCGTGGGCAAGGCCTCGTTCGACGCTGAGAAGCTGAACGAGAACATCGCCGCCGCCCTCGACGAGGTCGTGCGCCTGAAGCCGGCCAGCTCGAAGGGTCGCTACATCCAGAAGGGCGCCGTGTCGACCACGTTCGGCCCGGGCATCCCGCTCGACGTCAGCTCGATCGCTGCCGCCAGCTGAGCCTGACGCGTTCTCGAAGCCCCCGTCGCCGATTTCGGCGGCGGGGGCTTTTCGCGTCAGGCGGCGACGGAGAGGACGATGCGGCCGCGCGTGTGACCCTCGTCGAACCGGGCGTGGGCGGTGGCGGCGTCGGCGAGCGGGAGCACGCTGTCGACGAAGACGCGGATGGATCCATCGTCGAGCAGGCGCCCGAGGGTCGCGAGCGTCTGGCCGTCCGGGGAGAAGCGGAAGTCCGTCGCCCGGATCCCGCGCCCCTCGGTGTCGTGGGCGTAGCCCGCCCACGGGTGCATCGCGATGAGGAGGCCGCCCGGGCGAAGGACGTCGAGGGAGCGCGAACCCGCCCCGTTCGGGCGATCGCCCACGGGGTCGATGACGACGTCGACGTCGGGGAGGACGTCCTCGAACCTCGTCGTGTCGGTGTCGACGACGACGTCGGCGCCGAGCTCGCGCATCCATGCCGCGCCCGCGCCGGACGCCGTGGTCGTCACGTGCGCGCCGAGGTAGGCGGCAATCTGGACGGCGAGGTGCCCGATCCCGCTCGCGCCGTCGTGGACGAGGATCCGCTGCCCGCGGTGCGCCTGCGCGACCTCGACGACGGCCTGCCACGCGCTGAGCCCCGCGACGGGCACGGCGGCCGCCTCGACGAGCGAGAGCGAGTCGGGGCGGACGGCGAGGGATCCGGGCGGCACCACGGCGTACTCGGCGTAGGCGCCGGGCACGCGGGGGTAGGGGACGACGCCGTGGACCTCGGTGCCGACGGCGAGCGGGTGGGCATCGTAGGGCGCGCGGACGACGACGCCGGCCACGTCGAGCCCGGGGGTCGAGGGCGCCGCGGAGGTCGGATCCGCGAGCGTGCCCGCGTCGGTGCCGCAGACGCCGGCGGCGTGGACCCGCACGAGCACCTCGTCGCCGACGGGGACGGGCGTGGGGATCTCGGCGATCTCGAGGCCCGCGGCCGTCTCGACGATGCCGCGCATCGTGGCGGGTGGGGCGGAGACCGCCCGCGTCCGCGTTGGCGCCCAGTGTCTCATCCGCGTCCCCCTTCGTCGCGCGTCTGGTCTCATCCAACCGGGCGCGGGTTACGGCGGCGTCACGGGCGGCGTACGAGTTATCGTGCGCCGGGCCCCTACGGTGTCGGCAGTGTGACAACCCCGGCCCGCGCGGTGGCGAGGTTCAGCAGCGTGGCGGCGTCGATACCCGGCACGAGCCCCACGCGCCGCGCCGTGACGAAGTACCCGCCCGTGGAGGTGTCGGTGGGCAGGTCGTTGAGAACTGCGATGACGGGTGTAAGGAGGCCCTCCGCAATCCCGTTGAGAGCTGTCTCGACCGTTGCGATCTGTGTGTCTACCGGCCCTAGGTCGTCGCATGCAACGGTCGGTGCATCGGTCGCCTCCGACCACGTCCACACCGTGACGTCCGTGTTGGTGAAGAGCAACGCGTCACCGTCGTTCACGGCCGCCTGAAGCGTCAGCGTGCCCGCGATCGAGTCGCTCGTCGTGCGCATCCCGGCCAGACCGTAGGTCGGGTCGCTGGGCGTGAGGTCGGGGTTCGTGAAGGTGACGACGTTGGCGTTCGCCTGCGTCTCGCGCTCGACGAACGTGTTGTCTCCCGTGATGTCGCTCAGATCGTACGCATAGTGCTCGACCTCGCTCGATCTCGCTGCCGTCGTTGCCGTCTGCGGAGGTGGTGATCCACGCCGTGTCGGTCCAGGCGGCGAGGCTGAAGAGGCTGCCGACGGCGGCGAGGGCGGAGGCACTGACGATCGCGACGACCTTGGCCTAGCGACGCGAGCGCGAGCGCGACTGCGACATGGTGGGCTCCTGGGGTATTCGGGCCCCGCGGAACGCGGGTTAGTCCGATATACCCACATGCCAAGAGATTCGTCCAGGTTTTTCCCCGCAACACGCCAGGCTACGCGCGCGGGGGAGCCTCGTTGTTCGACAGGGCGTGGAGGAGGCGGGCGAGGAGCCGCAGCTCGTCGGAGGTCCACATGTCGACCGTGTCGCGGAGGTGCCCGGCGCGGCCCGCGCGCGCGGCGTCCAGCCGCGCGCGGGCTTCGTCGGTCGCCGACAGCAGCTGGACGCGTCCATCCTCCGGGGAGGGCGCGCGGGCGATGAGGCCCAGCTCGTCGAGCTCGCGCACCATGCGGCTCACGTGAGCCTTGTCGATCTCGACGCGCTCGACGATCTCGGTCGCCCGAATCGGGCCGTGTCGCTCGACGAACGTCAGGAGCTTGTATGCGCCGGGGTTGAGCCCCGGCGAGACCCGCTGCGCCGTCTCGGTCACGACGCGGCGGAAGTGGGCGAGGAGGTCCGAGAACTCGGATTCGAGCTCCCGGACCGCTTCGTCGTGGTCGTCGCTCACGCGCGGCCGCCCTCGGTCGCCTCGCGTGCCTGGCGGACGGCGTTCGCCGCGGGAACGGATCCGCTCGCCCCGACCGTCGGGACGGATCCTGTGGCCACGGCGCCCGCGCCGGCCAGGCTCGTGGCGGAGGCATCCTGCTCCGCGCGCTCCTCGAGGCGCTGGATGTTGTTCTGGCGGTTGAGCGGCGCGTTCGGGATGAACGCGATCGCGATGAGGCTCACGATCGCGAGCGGCACGCCGACGAGGAAGGCGTGGGAGATCGCGTTCGCCGCGATGTCCTCGATGATCGTCGCCACGACGCTCGGCATGTCGCGCGTCGTGGGCAGCGCGCCGGCGGCGAGCTCGGCGGCGATCGCCTGGCCCTGCTCGCCGAGCGAGGCGATCGCCTGCCCGATCTCGTTCATGCGGTCGGTGACCTGCTCGGTCATGCTCGCGGCGAGAACCGACCCCATCACCGCCACGCCGGCGGTGCCGCCGACGGAGCGGAAGAAGTTCACGCCCGAGCTCGCGACGCCCATCTGTGCCGGATCCGCGGCGTTCTGGACGACGAGGACGAGGTTCTGCATCGTCATGCCCGTGCCCGCGCCCAGGATGAACATGAACACGCCCACCATCCACAGCGGCGTGTCGACGTGGAGGGTCGAGAGCAGCGCCGTGCCGGCGATGAGGAAGACGCCGCCCGTGACGAGGTACGGCTTCCACACGCCCGTGCGCGAGACGATCTGGCCGACGATGGTCGACGCGCCGAGCATGCCCGCCGCCATGGGAATCGTGAGCAGGCCCGCCTCGGTCGGGCCGAAGCCGCGCGCGATCTGCAGGTACTGGCTGAGGTAGATCGCCGTGCCGAACATGGACACGCCGATGGAGATCGACGCGAGCACCGCGAGCGTGAAGGTGCGGTTGCGGAACAGCGTCATGGGGATGAGGGGCTCGGCCGTCTTGCGCTCGACGAGAACGAACACGATCGCCGCGACGACGCCGATGCCGACCATGTAGAGCGTCTCCCAGCTGGCCCAGCCGTAGTCGGAGACTTTCGAGACCCACACGAGGAGGAAGCCGGCGGCGACGCTCAGCAGGCCGATGCCGAGGTAGTCGATCCGCACCTTCCCCTGCCGCTGCTGGGAGATCTTGAGGGTGCGCATGATGACGATGAAGGCCACGATACCGAGCGGCACGCCGACGTAGAAGTTCCAGCGCCAGCCGATCGAGTCGGTGAGCAGGCCGCCGAGGAGGGGGCCGCCGACCGTGCCGATGGCCATGATGGCCGCCATGAGACCCATGTACTTGCCGCGCTCGCGGGGGCTGATGATGTCGGCCATGAGGATCTGCGCCATCGACTGCAGACCGCCGCCGCCGATGCCCTGGAGGGCGCGGAAGAAGATCAGCATCTCGACGTTCTGCGACAGGCCCGCGCCGGCGCTCGCGAGGACGAAGATCGTCAGCGCGAGGAGCATGAGGACCTTGCGGTTGAGCAGGTCGGCGAGCTTGCCCCAGATCGGGGTCGAGATCGCGGTCGTCAGCAGGGTCATCGTGACGACCCAGGTGTAGGAGGTCTGGGATCCGCCCAGCTCGGGGACGATGATCGGTAGCGACGTGCCGACGACCGTCATCGACATCATGGAGCAGAACATGGCGAGCAGGAGGCCAGAGAGGGCCTCGAGCACCTGGCGGTGCGACATGTTCGTGGAGACGGAGGTCGTGGGTGAAGAACTCACGCGCGTCCTTTCTGCGGGAGGAGACGGGAACGCGCGGCGACGCTGTCGCGCAGAAAGTTGATGAAAGTCAACTATAGGCGATTGGTTGATGTTCGTCAACCAATTCGGATCCGTCGCGTCGCTCCGGGACTTGTCGGATCCCTCGGCTATCGTCGGGGGCGTGTTCACCCCCGACCTCGAAGCCCGGATCGTCGCCGATTCGCGCGACCGGGTCGCGTGGCTGCGGGCGCGGTCGCAGGGGATCACGGCGACCGACGTCGCGCACCTCTCGACGCCCGCGTCGATCCTCCGTGCCGCGCAGCAGAAGCTGCGCCCGTCGAGCTTCTCTGGCAACGCGTATACCGACCACGGTCGGCGCCGTGAGCCCGAGATCGCGGCATGGGTGGAGCGCGAGCACGGCATCGCGCCCTCGAGCGCGCTGTTCTGCGCCGTCGTCGAGCGGCGCCACCTCGCGACCCCCGACGGGATCTCGCAGGACGCGGAGGGGCGGATCCTCCTCGCCGAGATCAAGACGACAAACAAGCCGTGGCGTACGATTCCGCGCCACTACCTGCGGCAGGTGTGGTGGCAGCAGCACGTCACGGGTGCCGAGCGCACGCTGTTCGCCTGGGAGGAGCACCGCGACTTCCGCCCGCTGCACGACGAGCCGAAGTCGGTCTGGATCGACCGCGACGACGCCGAGATCGCCACCCTCGTGACGATGGCGACTGCGCTCATCGACGAGCTCTACCGCATGACGACGGGGCAGTCGATCCCGCAGCACGACCTCTCGCCGCGCGAGCAGGCGATGCTCCGCGAGGCCACGGCCGACGCGTACCGCGCACTCGCGCTCATCGACTGACGCTGGGGGTTCGCCGGGAGCGCGCGGCCCCGATTTGGCGCAAGGCCGTGCGTGCCGTACGCTGGACGAAGCCGAAGACCGCCGGTCGTCGGTGCGTGTACACGTACCGAACGAAGCGCTGCAGATGCAGGGGCCCGCGCAGGTGTATCGAACTGCCTCCCGAATCCGGGATTCCCAGCTCCGTGCGCCTCGCGCCGGAGCTTTTTTCATGTGCGGCGGGCGGATCCGGCCGGCACCTCACCACCGTGAGGCGCCTCGTACGTATCAAGGAGTGGCCATGGCGCAGAAGGAAGCATCGGTCGCCGAGCTCACGAAGAAGTTCGAGAGCTCGACCGCCGTCCTGCTGACCGAGTACCGCGGCCTGACGGTAGCTGAGCTCAAGGAGCTCCGCACGAGCATTCGTCAGGACGCGGAATACGCCGTGGTGAAGAACACGCTGACCAAGATCGCCGCGGGCAACGCGGGGGTCGAGGGGCTCGACGACGACCTCCAGGGTCCGTCGGCGATCGCCTTCGTGCACGGTGACCCGGTCGCCGTCGCCAAGGGCCTGCGCACCTTCGCCAAGGCACACCCTCTTCTCGTGATCAAGAGCGGTTACTTCGACGGTAACCCGCTCACCGCTGAGGAAGTCGACAAGCTCGCCGACCTCGAGAGCCGTGAGGTCCTGCTGTCCAAGGTGGCAGGAATGATGAAGGCCTCGATGTCGAAGGCTGCCGCCGTCTTCCAGGCGCTGCCGTCGAAGACCGTCCGTACGGTCGAGGCGCTGCGCGAGAAGCAGGAGAACGCGGCCTAATCGCCGTCGTTCACACAGACCCCCTACCTACCTCAACAAACAGGAGATACATCATGGCGAAGCTCAGCACCGAAGAGCTGCTCAGCGCGTTCGAGGAGCTCACGCTCATCGAGCTCAGCGAGTTCGTGAAGGCGTTCGAGGAGAAGTTCGACGTCACCGCCGCGGCCCCCGCCGCCGTTGCCGTTGCGGGCGCTCCCGCCGCCGCCGCCGAGGCCGAGGAGGAGAAGACGGAGTTCGACGTCATCCTCGAGGCTGCGGGCGACAAGAAGATCCAGGTCATCAAGGTCGTGCGCGAGCTCACCTCGCTCGGCCTGGGCGACGCGAAGGGCCTCGTTGACGGCGCCCCGAAGCCGGTTCTCGAGGGCGCCGCGAAGGACGCTGCCGAGGCCGCCAAGGCGAAGCTCGAGGAGGCCGGCGCCACGGTTACCGTCAAGTAATCGAGGCTGACGCCTTTTTCGGCAGCGCCCCCGGAGCCCGACGGCTCCGGGGGCGCTGTCTGCGTTACGTGTCGGTCACGTCTCGCCCCCGGGGGGCGTGGGAGCGTTGCCACGCGCCGCCGTCGCGGCTATGTTCGTCGGCAAGGGGTGACGACGCCCCGTCAGTCAACGACAGCCGATGGGGGCACGACGATGACGCAACGACGAAACCGATGGATCCTGACGGGAGCCGGCTTCGCGGCCGCCGCTCTCACCCTCTCCGCCTGCACGGGCGGGCCGGGGACGGGCGGATCCGGTGGGTCCGGTGGTTCCGACGGGGACCAGGAAGTGACGATCTACGGCACGATCGTCGACACGGAGGCCGAGCTCCTCGAGGAGTCCTGGGCCGACTGGGAGGAAGAGACGGGGATCGACATCGTCTACGAGGGCTCCCAGGAGTTCGAGGCGCAGATCGCCGTCCGCGCACAGGGTGGAAACCCGCCGGACCTGGCCTTCTTCCCGCAGCCGGGCCTGTTCACCGACCTCGCGAGTCGCGGGTACCTCGTGCCCGTTTCGGACGGGGTCGCCTCGAACGTCGAGGAGTTCTGGAGCGAGGACTGGGCGTCCTACCTCACATACGAGGACGAGCTCTACGGATCCCCGCTGATGGCGAACATCAAGGGGTGGATCTGGTACTCGGTGCCGGCCTTCGAGGAGCACGGCTGGGAGACGCCGACCTCGTGGCAGGGCCTGCTCGACCTCACGGAACAGATCCGCCAGGACACGGGCGAGCCGCCGTGGTGCGTGGGCTTCGGATCCGACGCGGCAACCGGCTGGCCGGGCACCGACTGGATCGAGGACCTCGTGCTGCGCGCGCAGGGGCCCGACGTGTACGACCAGTGGGTCGACAACGAGGTGCCGTTCACGGACGACGCGATCGCGCAGGCGTTCGACGACGCGGGCCAGATCATGCTCGACGAGAACTACGTCAACGCGAGCTTCGGCGGCGTGAACTCGATCGACTCGACCGCGTTCGGCGACGTGTCGAACCCGCTCGTGTCGGGCGACTGCATCCTCTCGCACCAGGCTTCCTTCCTTGAGGGCTTCCTGATCGACGCGGGCGGCGAGGTCGCCGAGGACGGCGACGTGTGGGCGTTCATGACGCCGCCGTACGAGGACGGCGGCGAGACCGCCGTCACCGGCGGCGGCGAGCTCATCGGCGCGTTCAACGACGACGAGGCCACGGTCCAGGTGCAGGAGTACCTCTCGAGCGCCGAGTGGGCCAACTCCCGCGTCGAGCTCGGCGGCGTGATCAGCGCGAACTCGGGCCTCGACCCGTCGCTCGCGTCGAGCCCGATCCTCGAGGAGTCCGTCGCGCTCCTGCAGGACCCGGAGACGACCTTCCGCTTCGACGGATCCGACCTCATGCCGAGCGCCGTGGGCGCCGGCACCTTCTGGACGGGCATGCGCGACTGGGTCGGGGGATCCGACGTCGACACGGTGCTCGAGCAGATCGAGTCGGGCTGGCCGACGGGGGAGTAACCCGTGGCCTCCTTCCTCGAGTGGCTCAGCTGGCTGTCGCCCTGGGCTCAGATCCCGATCGTCATCGCGGTGTTCGCCGCCGCGGTGGGGGTGCTGCTGTTCTTCATCGAGATCGCACCGCGGCCGGGGCGGGTGTACACCCTCATCCGCCTCGCCGCGTGCGTCCTGATGCCGCTCGGGGTGCTGTGGGTCCTGCAGTCGTGGTGGTGGGCGATCCTCGCCGCCGGGGTGCTCGGGCTGCTGTTCTTCTGGCTCGACATGCGCGCGAAGGAGGGCGCGGGGTACCTGTTCCAGCTGGTCGGGTTCCTCGCGCCCGCCCTGGCGCTGCTCGCCGTGGGCCTTGTGCTCCCGGTGATCCAGACGCTCATCCAGTCGTTCATGAACTCGCGGGGCACCGACTTCATCGGGCTCGACAACTACCTCTGGATCGTGACGCAACCGCAGGGGATCCGGACCATCGCCAATACGATCGTGTGGGTGCTCGTCGCTCCCGTCGCTTCGACCGTGATCGGCCTCGTGTACGCGTACTTCATCGACAAGACGCGCGGCGAGAAGATCTATAAGACGCTGATCTTCCTGCCGATGGCGATCTCGTTCGTGGGCGCGAGCATCATCTGGCGCTTCATGTACACGGCGCGGCCGGCGGATCGCGAGCAGATTGGATTCCTCAACCAGGTGATCGTCTGGCTGGGCGGCGAGCCCGTCCGGTTCCTGCAGGTCGAGCCGTGGAACACGTTCTTCCTCATCGTCGTCTTTGTGTGGATCTACACGGGATTCGCGATGGTCGTGCTGTCGGCGGCCATCAAGGGCGTGCCGGCCGAGCAGCTCGAGGCCGCGCAGATCGACGGGGCGAACGCGTATCAGCGGTTCACGCGGATCGTCGTGCCGGGGATCCGCTCGTCGATCATCGTCGTGCTCACGACGATCGCACTGACGTCGATGAAGATCTTCGACATCGTGCGCACGATGACCGCCGGCGGCAACAACACGTCGGTCATCGCCAACGAGATGTACACGCAGTTCCGGAGCTTCGAGTCGGGGCGCGCGGCGGCCTACGCCGTGATCCTGTTCGTGCTCGTGTTGCCGCTGATCATCTACAACGCCCGCCAGATGAACAAGCAGAAGGAGGTGCGCTGATGAGTGAGACACGGAACCTCGTCACGGCGGGCACGAAGCCGCGGGCGCTCCGGGGCGCCAAAATGCGCCTGACGTCGCCGTGGGCGACGGTCGCCGCGCTCGTCATCGCGGTGATCTGGACGATCCCGACGTTCGGGATCCTCGTGTCGTCCTTCCGGCCGCGCACGGAGATCCAGACCACGGGCTGGTGGACGGCATTCGAGAACTGGGGGTGGACGTTCGAGAACTACTCCGAGGCGCTCTCGACCGCCACCGGCGGGCTGACGATGGCGCAGGCGTTCATCAACTCCTTCGCCATCACGCTGCCCGCCGCGATTATCCCGCTCATCGTCGCGACGCTCGCGGCGTACGGGTTCGCGTGGCTCGATTTCCCGGGCAAGAACGTCCTGTTCGTGTGCGTGTTCGCCCTCCAGATCGTCCCGATCCAGATGGCGTTCATCCCGCTCCTGCAGCTGTTCTCGCAGGGGGAGATCTTCGGCTTCCCCGTGATCCAGGCGTTCGGGAGCGCGGGGTACGCGCAGGTGTGGGTGGCGCACTCGATCTTCGCGCTTCCGCTCGCGATCTTCCTGCTGCACAACTTCATCGCGCAGATCCCGGCCGACGTCATCGAGGCGGCGCGCGTGGACGGCGCGGGGCACGGGCAGATCTTCTTCCGCATCGTGCTGCCGCTGTCGATGCCGGCGATCGCCTCGTTCGCGATCTTCCAGTTCCTGTGGGTCTGGAACGACCTGCTCGTGTCGTTGATCTTTGCCGACGGCAACGTCGCGCCGGTCACGAAGGTGCTCGCGCAGATGACGGGCCAGCGCGGCGAGGACTGGCACTTGCTGACCGCCGGCGCCTTCATCGCGATCATCGTCCCGCTCATCGTGTTCCTGCTCCTGCAGCGGTTCTTCGTCCGCGGCCTCCTCGCGGGCGCCGCCAAGGGCTAAGTCCACATTTCTCCGGCAAGTCTCCCCGGGATCCGGGGAGACTTGCCGGAGAAATGTGGACGTGATGGGGGTGGGGCGACACGCGGGGCGCGGCGCGTAACGCCGGCGCGCGGGCGGTGACAGGATCGGCCCTGACGCATCGCTCGCGAGCAGAGGGGGACAGCCGTGTCCGCAGCAGGATCCGAATGGTGGCGCGAGGCCGTCATCTACCAGATCTACCCGCGCTCGTTCGCGGACGCCTCGGGCGACGGCGTCGGCGACCTGGCCGGCGCGCTCCGGCGCATTGACGACCTGGCCGACCTCGGCATCGACGCCGTGTGGTTCTCGCCCTTCATGCGCTCGCCCCAGCACGACGCGGGCTACGACGTCGCCGACTACCGCGACATCGACCCGCTGTTCGGCACGCTCGCCGACTTCGACGCCTTCCTCGCCGCCGCTCACGAGCGGGGGATCCGTGTGATCGTCGATCTCGTCCCGAACCACTCCTCGGTCGAGCACGCCTGGTTCCGCGAGGCGCTCGCCGCCGCGCCCGGATCGCCCGAGCGCGACCGATACCTCTTCCAGGACGGCCGCGGCGCTCACGGCGAGCTGCCGCCCAACAACTGGGAGAGCGAGTTCGGCGGATCCGCGTGGGAGCGCATCGAGGAGCCCGACGGCACGCCCGGGCAGTGGTACCTGCACCTGTTCGACTCCTCGCAGCCGGACTTCAACTGGCGAAACCCCGTCGTGCGGGAGGAGTTCCTCTCCATCCTGCGGTTCTGGCTCGACCGCGGCGTCGACGGCTTCCGCGTCGACGTCGCCCACGGCCTCATCAAGAAGGAGGGGATGGCGGATCACCAGAAGCCCGAGAACGCGGGGCCCATGGGGAGCCGCGATGACCTGTCGCCCTACCGCGGCCAGCCCGAGGTGCACGAGATCTACCGGGAGTGGCACGACCTCCTCGCGACCTACGACGGCGACCGCGTGCTCTGCGCCGAGGCGTGGCTGCCGACGTCGGACAAGACCGCCCTGTGGGTGCGCAGCGGCGAGATGCACCAGGCGTTCAACTTCGCGTACCTCATGACGGCGTGGGACCCGGCGGCGCTGCGCGAGGTCATCACCGACTCCCTCCGCGCGTACCCGGCCGTGGGCGCGCCCGCGACCTGGGTGCTCTCGAATCACGACGTCATCCGCCACGCGACCCGCCTCATGATGCCGCCGGACCAGGACGACGGCATCGGGCCGCGCTCGCCGTTCATCCCCGCGGAGGGCTCGGGGCTCGCCCGTGCGCGCGCGGCGACGACGATCATGCTCGCGCTGCCCGGATCCGCCTACCTGTACCAGGGGGAGGAGCTGGGCCTGCCCGAGGTCGTCGACATCCCCGACGCGGACAGGCAGGATCCGACCTTCGCGCGCACCGCGGGGCGCCGGTACGGCCGCGACGGGTGCCGGGTCCCGATCCCGTGGGAGGCGGACGCGCCCGCCTACGGCTTCAGCGCGTCCGGCGAGAGCTGGCTCCCACAACCCGCGTCCTGGGCCGCACACGCCCGCGACGCGGAACGGGCGGATCCGCGCTCCACGCTGAACCTGTACCGGCGCCTCCTCGCCGAGCGGCGCGAGCACCGCCTCGGGCGCAGCGTGCTCGTCTGGGTCGACGACATGGGCGACGACGTGCTGGCGTTCCACAACCGCGACGTGACGGTCGTGGCGAACTTCGGCGCGGAGCCCCTGCCCCTGCCATCCGGGACGGTCGTCGCCGCCAGCGGGCCGCTCGTCGACCACCACCTCCCGACCGACACCGCCGCGTGGATCGACACGGGCGGCGTCCCGATCGGCCCCGAGACGGGCGGCGTCCCGATCGTGCGGGCCGACCTCGAGGACCTCCTCGAGCACTACGGCGACGGCGCGGCGTGAGCTTGCGCGCGCGGGCCCTTGCGGCGAGGATCGACGCATGACGACCCCCGGATCCGAGTGGTGGCGGACAGCCGTCATCTACCAGGTGTACCCGCGTTCCTTCGCCGACGCGGACGGCGACGGCATCGGCGATCTGCCGGGCGCGCTCGCGCGCATCGATCACCTCGCGGACCTGGGGGTGGACGCGGTGTGGTTCTCGCCGTTCATGCCCTCGCCGCAGAAGGACGCGGGCTACGACGTGTCCGACTACCGCGACATCGACCCCATGTTCGGCACGCTCGCCGACTTCGACGCGTTTCTCATCGCCGCCCACGAGCGGGGGATTCGCGTGATCGTCGACCTCGTCCCGAACCACTCGAGCGACCAGCACCCGTGGTTCCAGGAGGCGCTCGCCGCGGGTCCCGGATCCGCCGCGCGGGGCCGCTACGTGTTCGCGAAGGGGAAGGGGCGCGGCGGCGCGCAGCCACCCAACAACTGGCCGTCGTTCTTCGGCGGGCCGGCCTGGAGCCGGCTCCCGGACGGCGAGTGGTACCTGCACCTGTTCGACTCCTCGCAGCCCGACTTCAACTGGGACAACCCCGAGGTGCGGGAGGAGTTCCGCGACGTCCTGCGGTTCTGGCTCGACCGCGGGGTCGACGGCTTCCGCGTCGACGTCGCCCACGGGCTCGTGAAGGACGCGGCGCTCCCCGACCGCGTCGTCGACACCTCCGGGCAGATGGGCGGGCTCGGGAACGAGGCGCCGTACCTCGCGCAGCCCGGCGTGCACGACATCTATCGCGACTGGCGGGCGTTGCTCGACACCTACGACGGCGACCGGACGCTGTGCGCGGAGGCATGGCTGCCGACCCTCGAGCAGGTCGCCCTGTGGGTGCGCCCCGACGAGATGCACCAGGCCTTCAACATGAACTACCTCGGCACGCCGTGGGACGCCGAGCGCCTGCGCCACGTCATCGACGAGTCGCGCACCGTGTTCGGCGCCGTGGGCGCGCCGCCCACCTGGGTGCTGTCCAACCATGACGTGATCCGCCACCCGTCGCGCCTCGCGCTGCCGGAGGAGGAGCAGGCCGAGGGCATCGGGCCCGCCTCGAAGGTCCTGCCCGACCCCGTCGTCGCGCGGCGCCGGGGGCGCGCCGCGACCGCGCTGATGCTCGCGCTGCCCGGATCCGCCTACCTGTTCCAGGGGGAGGAGCTGGGGCTGCCGGAGGTCGTCGAGATCCCGGACGCGGCGCGCCAGGATCCGCGCTTCATCCGGACGGGCGGCGGCGAGTACGGCCGCGACGGGTGCCGCGTGCCCCTACCGTGGACCGCGGGCGGCCCCGCCTTCGGGTTCAACGACACGGGCGCCTCGTGGCTCCCGCAGCCCGAGGGCTGGGGCGCGCACGCCCGCGACGCGCAGGCGGGGGATCCGGCCTCCACGCTCTCGCTCTACCGTGCGCTGCTGCGGCTGCGCCGGGCGCACGGGCTCGGATCCGGCGACCTCGAATGGGACACCGACGAGGGTGACGTCCTCGCGTTCCGCAATGGCGACGTGCGGGTCGTGGCGAACCTCGGCGCGGATCCCGTCCCGCTCCCGCCGGGGGAGGTCCTCGTGCGCAGCGGCGGGCGCGCCGCGGATCCGCTCGGTACCGACGAGACCGCGTGGATCCGGGTGTGAGGAGACTCGCAGGGACGCTTTCGTTGCGTCTGCATAGAATTTAGCCAGCCCCGGATCCCCCGGGGATCGTCGACGCCCCGGGAGCGACATGGCGCAGGGACGCAGCGGAAACCCCGCGAAGCGCGCAGAGCACGAGCAGACCACGAAGCAGCGGCGCGAGGAGCGCCGGCAGGAGAAGCTGGCGGAGTATCAGCGCCAGCTGGCCCGCTCCCGGCGCACGAAGAAGTTCGCGTGGATCGGCGGATCCGTCGCGGCCGTCGCCGTGATCGCCGCGATCGTGACTCTGTACGTCACGGCTCCCGAGCCGCTCAACGACTACAGCGCGGGGTCCTCGGGCGCCGCGATCGAGGGCGTGGAGACCTTCAACAACGAGACCGAGCACGTCGAGGGCACCGTCGACTATCCGCAGTCGCCGCCCGCGGGCGGCCCGCACAACGCCTACTGGCTTAACTGCGGCGTGTACTCCGAGCCCCAGACGAACGAGAACGCCGTGCACTCGCTCGAGCACGGCGCCGTGTGGCTGACCTACGACCCCGAGCAGGTGTCCGAGGAGGACGTCGAGCTGCTCGAGTCCTACGCCCCCTCGAGCTACTCGATCCTGTCGCCGTACCCCGGCATGGACACCCCGATCGCCGTGAGCGCGTGGAACGCGCAGCTGAAGGTCGACTCGGCGAACGACGAGCGGATCCGCGACTTCTACGAGGAGTACTGGCGCTCGGGCGACGTCCCGGAGCCGGGCGCGCTCTGCTCCGGCGCCGTCGACGGCCCGGGCAAGGTGAGCTGACGCCGTGAGCGAGGGGCGGACCCGGCGCGCGGGCGTACCGCGGCTGGTCGTGCTCGTCGTGCTCGTCGCCGTCGCGGGGCTGGCGTTCACCGCGGGCCGGATCGTCGCCGTCGGAGGCGAGACCGACCAGGCGGGTCCGAACGAGGCCGACGCGGGCTTCGCGCGCGACATGCAGGTGCACCACACCCAGGCCATCGAGATGGGCATGATTGCCTATCGCGCGACCGGCGACGAGGCCGTGCGGCTCATGGCGTACGACATCGCGACGGCGCAGGCCGGCCAGCGCGGCCAGATGTATCAGTGGCTCGAGACGTGGGGGCTGCCGCAGGCGGGGGATCCGCTCATGACGTGGATGCGCGGATCCGCCCATGACCATGGGGCGCCCGCCACGGCGACCGAGGAGGAGCTGCTCGAGGAGATGGGCATGGCCTCCGCGGAGGACATGCGGCGCCTCGAGGCCGCGTCGGGCACGGAGCTCGATTGCCTCTTCGTCGACCTCATGACGACCCACCACCTCGGCGCGATCGAGATGGTCGACGCCGTGGAGGAGATGGGGTCGCGGCCCGAGGTGCTCGGCACCGCGCGCGCCATGGGCGAGACGCAGCAGGCCGAGATCGCGGCGCTCGCCTCGATCGGCGCGCGTCTCGGCTGCGGGTGAGCCCCGCGCGGGGCCGCTACACCGCGGGAGCGAGCGCCGAGATCGTCGTGGTGACGCCGTCTCCGAAGCCGAGCGCGTAGCTCAGCGTGAGATCGCGGTCGTGCGCGCGGTCGGCGACGAGCACGCGCAGCGTCGCCGTGCCGGTGGAGTTGAGGGCCCCGGCCGCGACGGAGTTCGCCATGTCGATGTTGTGCATCTGCAGCTCCACGCGCGCACCGGGGCGGCCCGTGACGGTGACCGCGTAGAACGCCGCGCCGTCGATCTCGTCCGCCCGCTCCGCCGCGACGATGGTGAGGGGCGTCTCCGCCACCTCGCGCGCGGCCGGGGCGCTGGGCGCGCTGGACGGCGCCGACGGGCCGGACGCCGTCACCGTGTAGGAGTACGTGCCCGCGGCGAGCGTCTCCTCGTCGAGGAACGACGTCTCGGCCGTGGCCCCGAGCGTCGTCGCGGCACCTTCGGGGCCGGAGCGCGTGACGACGTACTCCGCCGCGCCGTCGACCGGCGCCCACGTCACGCGCCCGGAGGAGGTGACCGCCACGTCCTGCGGGGCGCCGAGCGCCACGTCGACGGTGGCGGGGTCGGAGGCGGCGCTCTCGCGCTCGCCCGCGGTCGCGAGAACGACGTACGCGTGCGTTCCCGGGGGAACCTCGATGTCGACGGCGGTCAGCTCCGCGGTCTCGTCGACCAGCTGCGCGTCGGCGAGCGCGCCGTCGTCGGTCCGGTAGACGCGGTAGGCCTCGGCGTCGTCGACGCCCTCCCAGCGGATCGTGACGGTGTGCGGCTCCGTGGCCGTCGCCGCGACGGCCGTCGGCGCCGCGAGCGGGGCCGGCTCCTCCGGGTCCGTCGGCTCGTCGGGGTCCTCCGGGTCGACGGGTTCGGTCGGATCGACCGGGTCAGTCGGGTCGACGGGTTCAGTCGGGCCCACGGGCTCGGTTGGGTCGACGGGCTCGGCCGGGTCGACCGGCGTCACGGGTTCCTCGGGCTCCGGGCCGCCCTCGGCCTCCGCCGGCGGGGCGACGTATTCGGCCGGCGGCGCGACGGTCGCCGCGCTCCGATCGCTCTCGGCCTCCCGCCGCGGGGACGCGCGCTCCGGCTCGGGCTCGTCGGCCCGGAGCGCCTGTCGCAGCGCGTCGCGCACCCCGAGCGCGGACAGCGTCGAGCGCGCGGGTGCGTCGGCGCCGTCGGCATAGACGACCGTGATCGCGGCGTCGTCCTCGACCTGGTCGGCCGTGACCCGTACGACAAGGGTGGAGAACCCGTCGCTGTCGAGGACCGCCTCGCCGACGGCCGGGCCGCCGACGGTGCGCGCCGCGGCGAGGGCGAGGTGACCGGCGAACCCGGTCGCGACGACGGTCGTGGATCCGTCGACGTGGGCGCTGACCGGCGCCCCCGCGGAGCCCGCGACGTCGAGCGCGACCGTGCCCTCGGCGGCGTCCACGACGCGGGCGCCCGAGATGTCGAGTGCGGCGCGCGGCGCGTCTTCCTCCTGCGCGGCGGGCGGATCCGTCTCCTCGGCCTGGGTGGCCTCCGTCAAGTCGTCCGACGCGCGCGTCTCGGCGTCCTCGGTCATGCTCCCCGACGAGAACTGGTCGCTGGCGGCCGAGGACGATGCGGGGCCGCCCGTGAAGGACGAGATCGCGACCGCCGCGACGAGCACGGCGGCGCTCGCGCCGCCCACCAGCACGCCCCCCACCGTCCAGGCGGCGCCAGCGCCGGCGGATCCGCCCGAGGAGGCGTGGCCGCCGGTGGCTGCGCCGCCCGCGACGACCGCGCCCCCGGCGCCCTCGACGACGCTCGGCGGCATCGCGGCCAGGGCCACGACGGCCTCCTCGCCGCGCTGGAGCGCCGCGAGATACGCGCCGGCCGCCGGCACGCCGATCGCGAGGGGGAGGAGCACCATGGCGAGGCGGCTGCCGACGTCCTCGGCCTCGTCCGCGACGATCGCGCAGCGCGTGCACTCGCCGAGGTGCGACTCGATCCGCTTCCGGTCGCGGGAGGAGAGGTTTCCGCGCGTGCGCGCGCCGAGGCGGTCGAGCACCCAGGCGTGCTCGGATCCCTCGGCCGACGCCGAGATGTGGGCCTGGATCCACGCCTCGCGGAGCCCTTCGCGGGCGCGCACCGCGAGCTGGGCGACGGCGCCCGCGCGCATTCCCACGAGCGGCGCGATCTCGCGCGGCTTCATCTGCTCGATCTCGGTGTACCAGAGCACCTCCTGCCACCGCGTGGGCAGGGAGCGGAACGCCGTGTGCGTGAGCCCGCGGTCGAGGGCCTCCTCGGTGGCGGCGTCGGTCGTGGCGGGGTCGGCGATGAGCTCGACCTCGTCGATCGCCACCTCGTGCCGTGCGCGCCCCCAGCTCGCCGCCGTGTTGCGGATCGCGGTGAAGAGGTAGGCGCGGAAGGAGCCCGTCGGGCCCCCGCCCCGCGCGACGGTTTGGAAGATGCGCGTGTACGCCTCCTGCACGAGATCGTCGGGGTCGATGCTCGTCGTGATGCTGCGCGCGGCCGTGATGCCGGAGCGGTAATGCCGCGTCCACAACTCTCCGAAGGCGGAGGTGTCACCCTCCCGCGTGCGGGTCACGAGGTCGACGTCCGACACGTGTGACGCGTCGCTGATGCGCGCCTCGCGGGTGTCGGGCATGGGTCTCCTCGGCAGGGTAATGGCCCTCAAGATTCTGCCCGCAACCCACGCGACGTGCCAAGCCCCCGGCCAAAATCTGCGGCGATTTTCAGACTGACCTTGGGTTTGTCTCGCGCGAGAATTTTTTCTCGGGAATCGCGTGATGATCCGTGAGGCCGCGCGTCTCATGGGGGAGAGAGTGACGTGCTCGGCGTGCGGAGGGGGCCGCATCCCGAGCGGGCGAACGGCGCGGCACGTTCGCCCGGCGGGGCTGCGGCCCCGCCGAGGGCCCGCACGACAGGAGGCACCGCGAACGGTGCGCGGAGCGTGTGGGCGGGGCCGGTGGATCGCCTTGGATCGGCCGGCCCCTGCCGTGCGCGTGACGCGTGTGACAAAAGTTGCCCGTGGTGCGGGTGGGGATCCGGCGATAGCCTGGTCACTCCGCCCGTCGACACGAGGACCGTCATGCCATTGAGCCCCGCGCGCCGCACCGCCATCGCGCTCGTCGCCGCGCTCGCCGTGACGGGGGCCGGTGTCTCCGCGGCGTGGGCCGACGGGGGCACGCCCGACGCGACGCTGGAGCAGGTCGCGGCGGAGGCGTTCGCCGACCCGGGCGTGGTCGCGGTCACGTACGACGGTGCTGACGCGTCGACGATCGTCATCCACACCGACGACGCCGGCGCCTTCACGACGATGTCCGGCCTCGCGCTCTCGTACGCGAACGTCGAGCTGGCCGACGAACCGGCGGAGGAGCTCGTGACGACGGCCGCGACGGACGTCGTCGGCGGGGCCGGCACCCTCGCGAGCGACGGCGCGACGACCCACACCTGCTCGCTCGGGTTCGCGGCATGGTCGCCCGCGGGCGAGCCCGCCCTGCTCACGGCGGGGCACTGCACCCTTGACGGGGCGCTGACGGACGTGGACCGGAGCGCGCCGGCCGACGAGCCCGCCGTCGGTGGGGACGGATCCGTCGTGCTCGACGACCTCGGCACGTACGGGTTCTCGCAGTTCGGTGGACCGGGGAACACCGCGGTCGGTGCGGAGGTCCAGGGCGAGACGGACATCGCGGTGATCGACGGCCTGGCGGACGGGCTTTCGCCCGTGCCGGCCGTCGCGGACTGGTCGACCGCCCTCACAGGCGACCTGGCCGCCGGATCCGTCCCGGTCACGGGCGTCGGCGTCGCGGCCGTCGGCGACACGGTCTGGCGCAGCGGGCGCAGCACCGGGTGGCGCGCGGGCGTAGTGACCGACACGGGCTTCTTCGCGATCGACGGTCGCGTGGTCTTCGGCCACGTGGCGGAGCAGACGGGGGCGGATCCGCTGGTGCTGCGCGGCGACTCGGGCGGCCCCGTCGTCGTCGGGGAGACCGCCGTGGGGATCGTGAGCGGGGGCAACGCCGCGGGCGACCGCCTGCTCTTCGCCGACCTCGCGTATGCGCTCGACGTCGTCGCGGCCCGGGCCGGGTCGTACGCCCTCATGCTCGACCTCGTCGAGCCGCAGCTGGCCGAGGGCGCCGCCGAGCCCGGATCCGCCGTCGCCGGGACCGCGCCCGCCGGCGCGACGGTGGAGGTCACGGGGGACATCGAGGCGACGCTCGAGGCCGACGGCGCCGGCGCGTTCGCGTTCGCGGCGCCGGCGGATCCCGGGACGTACGACGTCGAGCTTGTCGCCGCGCGCGGCTACGACCGCTCGGACGCGGTGTCGGCGACCGTGACGGTCGCGGCGCCCGCCGACGTGGACGCCGGGGATGACGCGGAGGGCGCGACGGGCGACGCGCAGGGCGCTGGGGGCGCGGCAGGCGAGACGGGCGACGCCGCCGGGGCGTCGGACGGCGCCGAGGAGCCGGGCGTCGACGGGGAAGCTGACGGTGCCGAGAGCGGCAGCCCCGACGCCGCGGGCGGCGTCGGGGGCGACGGAACCGCCTCGGGCGCGGCGGACGGGACGGGCGGCGAGGCCGAGACCGAGGCGGCCGAAGGCGGCACCGCAGACACCGCGGCCGCCGCCGACGGGGACGCTACGGGCGCGCCCGCGGGCGGCGATGCCTCCGCCGAGGGCGCCGCCGCGTCGGACGCGGCCGACGGCGGCGACGGCGCCGAGGGGGGCACGACGCCGAGCGAGGAGGGCGAGGGCCTGCCGGCGAAGGAATCGTCCGCCGGAAACGAGCCCGTCGCGGAGGGCATCGCGCCCGCCGCGGCGCCCGCCGAATCCGCGTCGCCGGTTCCGGCCGATCCGCTTCCTGCAGCGGCCGAGGCGGAGGCCGCGCGCCGGCTCGAGGCGACCGGCATCGAACGCACCGCCACGCTGCCGCTGACCGCCGCCGGGGCGCTCGCGCTCCTGGCCGGCCTCGCGATGCTGGCCGCGCGCCGCCGGTGGGTCGGCTGAGCCGGATCCCCCTCGCGGTCCGGCGCCCGCGGGCGCTATGATCGACAACGTCGCGACTGGCGTCTGAGGTGGGCCACCATCGGGGAGCGACACCCAAGAACGGCATTCGACCGCGCGCCTGGGCCGAAGCGATGACCACTATTCCGCTGAGTCGTTCTGGAGCACGCATGACCGAATCGCTTTTCAACGCCCCCCTCGCCGAGGTCGACCCCGAGATCGCGCAGGTCCTGCAGCGCGAGCTCGACCGCCAGCGCGGGTTCCTCGAGATGATCGCCTCGGAGAACTTCGTTCCCGTGTCGGTCCTGCAGGCGCAGGGATCCGTCCTGACGAACAAGTACGCCGAGGGCTACCCGGGCCGCCGCTACTACGGCGGCTGCGAGGAGGTCGACGTCGCGGAGAACCTCGCGATCGAGCGCGCCAAGTCCCTCTTCGGCGCGGGCTTCGCGAACGTGCAGCCGCACTCCGGCGCGTCGGCGAACGCCGCCGTGCTCCACGCCCTCGCGCGTCAGGGCGACACCGTGCTGGGGCTCTCGCTCGACCACGGCGGGCACCTCACCCACGGCATGAAGATCAACTTCTCGGGCCGGCTCTACGACATCGTCGCCTACGGCGTCGACCCCGAGACCTCGCTCGTCGACATGGACGAGGTGCGCCGCCTGGCGCACGAGCACCAGCCGAAGGTCATCATCGCGGGCTGGTCCGCCTACCCGCGCCAGCTCGACTTCGCCGAGTTCCGGCGGATCGCCGACGAGGTCGGCGCCTACCTGTGGGTCGACATGGCCCACTTCGCGGGCCTCGTGGCGGCGGGGATCCACCCGAACCCCGTCCCGCACGCGCACGTCGTCTCCTCGACCGTGCACAAGACGATCGGCGGGCCGCGCTCCGGCTTCATCCTGTCGAACGACGCGGACATCGCCAAGAAGATCAACTCCGCGGTGTTCCCGGGGCAGCAGGGCGGGCCGCTCATGCACGTGATCGCCGCGAAGGCCACGGCCTTCAAGCTGGCGGCGTCGGAGGACTTCCGCGACCGCCAGGAGCGCACGGTCCGCGGGGCGCAGATCCTCGCGGAACGCCTCCTCCAGCAGGACGTCCAGGACGCGGGCATCTCGATCCGCTCGGGCGGCACCGACGTCCACCTCGTCCTCGTCGACCTCCGCGACGCCGCGATCAACGGTAAGGAGGCCGAGGACCTCCTCCACGAGATCCGCATCACGGTCAACCGCAACGCCGTGCCGAACGACCCGCGCCCACCGATGGTCACCTCGGGCCTGCGCATCGGTACGCCGGCGCTCGCCACGCGCGGCTTCGGCGACGAGGAGTTCACCGAGGTCGCCGACGTGATCGCGCTCGCCCTCCAGCCCGGCGCCGACATTCCGGCCCTCCGCGGCCGCGTCGCCGCGCTCGCCGACCGCTTCCCGCTCTACCCGGGCGTCGAAGAGGCTGGCCAGGGCTACGCCGGCGCCTGACCCGACCCGCACGGGCGCCCCGCGAGTCGCGGGGCGCCCGCTCGTTCTGACGAAAAGGAGGCCGCGATGACCGCGAAGGTTCTCGACGGCAGGGCGGCGTCGGCCGCCATCACCCAGGAGCTCACCGAGCGCGTCGCGGCGCTGAAGGAGCGGGGCATCACCCCCGGCATTGCGACCGTGCTCGTCGGGGCGGACCCGGCGTCCCAGCTCTACGTCGGCATGAAGCACCGGCGCTCCGAGGCGATCGGCATGAATTCGATCCAGCGCGAGCTCCCCGCCGACGCCACGCAGGCCGAGGTCGAGGCGCTCATCGACGAGCTGAACGCGGATCCGTCCTGCCACGGATACATCGTGCAGCTGCCGCTCCCGAAGCACATCGACACCGACGCAGTCCTCGAACGGATCGACCCCGCGAAGGACGCCGACGGCCTGCACCCGACGAACCTCGGGCGCCTCGTGCTCAACGTCAACCGGCCCATCGAGACGCCGCTGCCGTGCACGCCCCGCGGCGTGATCGAGCTGCTCCTCCGCAACGACTACGACCTCGCGGGCAAGCACGTCGTCGTCGTCGGCCGCGGGATCACGATCGGGCGTTCCATCGGCCTGCTGCTCACGCGCCGGGAGATCAACGCGACCGTCACGCAGGTCCACACGGGCACCGTCGATATGGGGCGCTACCTGCGCCAGGCCGACGTCATCGTGGCCTCGGCGGGCGTGAAGCACCTCATCCGGCCCGAGGACGTCGCCCCTGGCGCCGCCGTGCTCGACGTCGGGGTGACGCGCGAGGACGATCCCGCGGGCGGGAAGCCCCTGGTCTTCGGCGACGTGCACCCGGACGTGGCGGACGTGGCCGGATGGCTCTCCCCGAACCCCGGCGGCGTCGGGCCGATGACCGTCGCGCTCCTCATGACGAACGTCGTCGAGGCCGCCGAGCGCGCGGCCGAGCGGGCCTGATCCCGCAACACAGGCGCCGGGCGGATCCGCGGGATCCGCCCGGCGCCTCTGCGTTCCGTCAGCTCTCGGCGTGCCGCTCGAGGAACTCGACGACGTCGCTCTCGGAGACGCCGGGGAAGTTGCCGCGCGGCAACGGGCTGAAGATGTGCGTGTGCACGCGCGCGCTCGGCCAGGCCCGCCCCGCCCAGCGCGCCGTAACGGACGGATCCGGCCGGCGGCAGCACGACTCGTCGGGGCACGTCGAGCTCGCGCGCATCTGGGTCTCGCGCCCGCGCCACCACTTCGCGTCGTCGAAGGGGACGCCGACCGTGATCGAGAAGTCGCCCGTGTCGCGGCTCCCGGTCTGCGTCGCGCACCAGAACGTCCCGGCCGGGGTGTCCGTGTACTGGTAGTGCTCGGTCGTGCGGTTCTGCTGCTCGAACGCCGTGCGCGCGGAGAACCGGCGGCAGACGATCTGGCCCTCGACCGCGCCCGTGACGTCCTGCGGCAGGGGCAGGTCGTCGTTCTCGTAGACGCGTTCGATCTGGCCCTCGCCCCCGACGCGGAGGAAGTGGAGCGACATGCCGAGGTGCTCGGTCATGAGGTTGGTCATGCGCATGCTCGCGGCCTCGTGCGTCACGCCGAACGCGTCGCGAAAGTCCTCGACGGCGAGATTGCGGTCCTTCTTCGCCTCCCGCAGAAACGCCACGCCGGCGGTCTCGGGGACGAGGCAGCACGCGGCGAAGTAGTTGATCTCGAGGCGTTGCTGCAGGAAGTCGGCGTAGGAGGTCGGCGGCTGGTGACCGAGGAGCCGGTGGGCCATCGCCTGCAACGCCATGGAGCGCAGGCCGTGACCGCCGGGGATGGACGCCGGGGGCAGGTAGATCCGGCCGTTTTCGAGGTCGGTGATCGAGCGGGTCGTGGACGGCAGGTCGTTGACGTAGATGAGGTCGAAGCCGAGACGCTCCGCCATGATGCTCACGGTGCGGTGCGTGAGCGCTCCGCGCGTGTGCCCGGCCTGCTGCAGTTGCTGCTCCGCGAGGCGCTCGATGTCCGGGAGGTAGTTGTGGCGCTCGCGCATGCGCAGGCGCAGCTCCGTGTTGGCGCGCCGGGCCTCCTCGGGGGTCGCGTTCGCCTCGCGGTCGCGCCGCTGCAGCTCGCGGTGCAGGCCCAGCACCGTCTCGAGCGCGTCGTCGGAGAGGCCCTTCGTCACCTTCAGCGGGGCGATCCCGAGCTGGCGGAACGAATGGGCGTGCTGGGCGCGCTCCAGCTCGATCTCGAGGGCGGCCCGGCGGTTCGGCGGCTCTGAGGAGATGAGGTCCGTCATCGCGATGCCCGTGGCCTCGGCGATGGCCTGCAGCAGCGTCAGCTTGGGCTCGCGCTTGCCGTTCTCGATGAGGCTCAGCTGGCTCCCCGCGACGCCGACCGCGGCGCCGAGGTCGTCGAGCGTCATGCCGCGGTCGAGGCGGAAGTGCCGGATCCGGTGCCCGAGCGTCTTGAGCTCGATGCGGGCGGGGGTGGCGGCGCCGGGGGTGTTGAGGCTCATTCCTTGATAGTAGCGAAAGAAGGGTCATTCTTTCGGCTCAAAAGAGCATCAAGGAGCCCCGAGGATGACGGAATCTAGATCTGCGCGGCGGTCTCGCCGCGCGACCCCCGCCCGGCCCGAAGGAGCGCACGATGGCCATCGCAGACCCGCAGACCCACGCCCGGACCTCCCGCCTCGCCGCGTACGGCGCCCAGCCGCGGTACGCGTCCGCCGCGTTCTCGGAGCTCGTCGCGTGGGTGCACGAGGTGGCCGAACTCACGACGCCGGACCGGATCCACTGGGTCGACGGATCCGCGGACGAGAACCGCGCGCTCCTCGACGACATGGTCGAACAGGGAACCCTGATCGCGTTGAACGACGAGTGGCGCCCGAACAGCTACCTCGCCCGGAGCGACGCCTCCGACGTCGCGCGCCTCGAGTCGCGCACGTTCATCGCCAGCGAGCGGGAGGCCGACGCGGGCCCCACGAACAACTGGGTCGCCCCCGACGAGATGCGCGCGACGCTCACGCCGCTGTTCGCCGGATCCATGCGCGGGCGCACGATGTTCGTCGTGCCGTTCTCCATGGGCAAGGTCGGTGGCCCGCTGTCCCAGATCGGGGTCCAGATCACCGACAGCCCGTACGCGGTCGCCTCGATCGAGATCATGACCCGCGTGGGCGAGGACGTGACGCGCCTCATCGCCGAGGGTGCGAGCTGGGTGCGCACCGTGCACTCCGTCGGGGACCCGCTGGCGCCCGGCGAGGTCGACTCCGCCTGGCCGTCGAACCCCGAGAAGTACATCGCGCACTTCCCGGAGACCCTCGAGGTCTGGTCGTTCGGATCCGGATACGGCGGCAACGCGATCCTCGCGAAGAAGTGCTACGCCCTGCGGATCGCCTCCGTCCTTGGCCGCGACCAGGGGTGGCTCGCCGAGCACATGCTCCTCATCCGCATCGTGTCCCCCGAGGGGCGGGCCTACCACGTGGCCGCGGCGTTCCCCTCGGCCTGCGGCAAGACGAACCTCGCCATGCTGCGCCCCACGCTCCCGGGCTGGCGCGTGGAGACGCTCGGCGACGACATCACGTGGATCCGCCCGGGCAGCGACGGGCGCCTGTACGCGATCAACCCCGAGGCGGGGTTCTTCGGCGTTGCGCCCGGCACGGGGGAGTCGACGAACATCACCGCCGTCGAGACGCTGCACGCCAACGTCATCTTCACGAACGTCGCGCTGCGGCCCGACGGCGACGTCTGGTGGGAGGGCCTCACGGACGAGGCACCGGACCGCCTCATCGACTGGCAGGGCCGGGACTGGACCCCGGACAGCGGCCGGCCGGCCGCGCACCCCAACTCGCGCTTCACGGTCGCCGCGTCCCAGGCCCCGTCGATCGCCGTCGACTGGGACGAGGCCGTCCCACTCGATGCGATCCTCTTCGGCGGCCGCCGCGCGACCAACGTGCCCCTCGTGGTCGAGTCGTTCGACTGGACGCACGGCGCCTTCATGGGGGCGACCATCTCCTCCGAGCGCACGGCCGCGGCCGAGGGCACGGTCGGCGAGCTGCGGCGCGATCCGTTCGCCATGATGCCGTTCTGCGGCTACAACATGGCGGACTACTTCGCGCACTGGGTCGGCATGGGCGAACGCGCCGAGGCGCTGCCGCGGATCTTCCAGGTCAACTGGTTCCGCAAGGGTGAGGACGGCCGTTTCCTATGGCCGGGCTTCGGCGAGAACGCGCGCGTGATCGAGTGGATCGTGCGCCGGCTCGAGGGCGCGGCCGATGCCGACGCCACGCCCATCGGCCACGTGCCGTCGAGCGGATCCCTCAACCTCGACGGCCTCGAAGTGAGCGGCGCCGACCTAGACGAGCTCTTCCGGATCGACCCCGACTCCTGGCTCGCCGAGGCCGACCTGACGGAGGACTTCTTCGGTTCGTTCGGGGACCGCATGCCCGCGGCCCTCATCGACCAGCTCGCCGCGCTGCGCGCGCGGCTTCAGGCCACGAAGGACTGACCGCACTCGGTCCTTCGTCCGCGCCCGCCCGGCCCGCACCCGGAACGGCGCACACCAGCGGCCCGTCCCTGCCGATCCGGGGGCGGGCCGCTTCATGCGTTCTCAGACGAGCAGCTGATGGGCGGCGAGGTCGCGGTACAGCGGCACGGACTCGACGAGCTCCGCGTGCGTCCCGCGCCCGACCACCCGGCCGCCGTCGAGGACGACGATCTCGTCGCTGTCCACGACGGTCGAGAGGCGGTGGGCGATGACGATGAGCGTGCGCCCCTCCGCGACCGCGTCGATCGCCTCGCGCATGCGCTGCTCGTTGACGCCGTCCAAGGACGACGTCGATTCGTCCAGCAACAGGATCGGGGGAGCGGCAAGGAGCGCGCGGGCGATCGCGAGGCGCTGGCGCTCGCCGCCGGACAGCATGACGCCGTCTTCGCCGACGGGGGTGTGGATCCCCTCGGTCGAGCGGTCGACGACGCCGCCGAGGTTGACCGCGCGCAGCGCGGCCTCGCAGTCGGCATCGGACGCGTCGGGCGAGGCGAGGCGCAGGTTGTCCGCGAGGGTGCCCGCGAGCGTCGGCGCGTCCTGCTCCACGTAGCCGAACTGCGCCCGCAGCACGTCCCGCGGCAGGTCGCGCACGTCGCGCCCGTGCAGGCGGATCGCGCCGCCGGTCGCGTCGTAGAAGCGCTCGATGAGCGCGAGGATGGTCGACTTGCCCGCGCCGGACGGGCCCACGAGGGCGACGCGCGACCCGCGCGGAACCTCGAACGACACCCCGCGGAGCACGTCGTCGCGGGCGTCGTCGATTTCCGCGTCCAGGTGGGCGTCGCCGGCCGCCTCGCGGACCGCCTCGGTCGCGCGGCGACGCGCCTCCACGACGTGCGATGGGTAGCGGAAGCGCACGTCCTCGAACGCCAGCGCGGGGGCGTGGCCCGGTGCCGGCGCGGCCGCGGTGGGGCGGTCCTCCGCGTCCTCCTCGGGCAGGTCGAGGACCTCCTGGATCCGCCCCAGCGCGCCGAGCGCCTGGCCCACGCTCGACAGCGCGCCGAAGGCCGACGCCAGCGGCATGATCATGAGGAACAGGAACATCGCGAACGTCACGAGCGACGCGACCGAAACGGCCCCGGAGGCGACGCGCATCCCGCCCACCCCGAGCACCACGAGGAGGGACACCTGGACCGCGACTCCCGCGACGGGCACGACGAGGGCCGAGGCCCGCGCGACGTCCAGCCCCGCACGGAACGCGTCCTCCGCCTGCGCCGTCACCGCCGCCTGCTCGCGGTCCGTCGCCCCCGCGGCGCGCACCGTCCGCACGGATCCGATGGCCCGCTCGATGCCGCTGGACAGCGCGCCCACCTGCTCCTGCTGGCGCGCCGTCGCCCCGCGGATCCGCCCCGACAGCGTGACGACGGCGACAACGGCCAGCGCGAGCACGCCCGCGATCGTCGCGAGCAGGACCGGGTCGATCACGAGCATCGCCACGAGGGCGCCGGCGAAGATCAGCACGTTCCCGACGCTGTCCGCCAGGCCCTGCGTGAGGACCGCGTAGAGCATGGTCGTGTCCGTGCCGACGCGGCTGACGAGGTCGCCCGTACGCCGCGCGTCGAACTCGCTGATCGGCAGGTGCAGGATCCGCCGGATCAGCTGCCGCCGGCTCGAGAAGACGACGGCCGTCCCCGTGCGCTGCAGGAGATAGTGCTGGTAGGCGCTCACGACCGACGAGACCACGACGAACGCTACGAGGCCCCAGATGAGCCAGCCGAGCGGATCCTCCGCCTGCACTCGCGCGATGACCTCGCCGATCACGAGCGGCTGGACGAGGGTGAACACCGCGCCGAGGACCGAGAGGATCGCGACGGCGGCGATCACCGGGCGGTTCTCAAAGACGAACGGCAACAGCTGACGGAGCGAGGCGCGCGGGCCGTCGATCTTCGGGGGCCGGGCGAAGGGGGAGCGTCGTGATTCGGACATCCCTCTTATTGTCCTCCCTCGCCGATGCCCCTGGACACGCGAGAGGCGCGGACCCCACGGATCCGCGCCCCTCGCCTCACTCGTCGTCAGCGCGAGGAGATGTCGACGTCCTTCGTCTCCTTGCTGAGTACGACGGCAATAAGCGTCAGCACGCCCGCGCCGGCGAGGTACATGCCCACGAGCCAGGGGCTGCCGCCCGCGAGGCCCCACAGCCAGATCGCGATCATGGGGGCGACGGCCGCGCCGAGGATCGACGAGACGTTGTAGGCGACGGCGGATCCGGTGTAGCGCACCGCGGTCGGGAACAGCTCGGGCAGGAGCGCGCCCATCGGGCCGAACGTCATGCCCATCAGCAGGAAGCCGAATACCAGGAAGGCCTGCACGAGGGCGCCCGTGAACAGCTCGCTCGACTGCGGCGTGAGGAACACGACGTACGACAGGCCGAACACGATGATGGCGGCCGTGACCCAGATCAGCAGGCGGCGCCGGCCGATCGCGTCGGCGAGCGGCCCCGAGATGAGCGTGAACAGTCCAAAGAACACCACGCCGATGATCTGCATCAGCACGAAGTCGGTGCGCGCGAACCCGAGGCCCGGCACGGCGGCGTCCGTCGGGGTCGTCCCGTAGCTGAGCGTGAAGCTCGTCATGAGGTAGAAGAGCACGTAGGTCGCGAGCATGATGAACGTGCCGAGAATCAGCTGCCACCAGTACTTCTGGAAGACGTAGCCGACGGGAACCTTGCGGATCTCGCCCTTCTTCTCCGCCTTCTGGAACGCGTCCGACTCCACGAGCTTCAGGCGGACCCACAGGCCCACGATCACCATCACGGCCGAGAACAGGAACGGGATCCGCCAGCCCCACGCGAGGAACGCCTCGCTCGCCGCGCCGTCCTCGCCCGGCATCGCCAGGTTGATCGTCAGGAACAGCAGGTTCGCGATGATGAAGCCGATCGGCGCGCCCAGCTGCGGGAACGTGCCGTACAGCGCGCGCTTGCCCTCGGGTGCGTTCTCCGTCGCCACGAGCGCCGCGCCGGACCACTCACCGCCGAGCGCAAAGCCCTGCGCGAGGCGGCACAGGAGCAGCAGGAATGCGGCCCACGCGCCGATGTCGTTGTGCGTCGGGAGCAGGCCGATCACGAACGTCGCGATGCCCATCGTCAGCAGCGACGCGACGAGCGTGCCCTTGCGGCCGAACTTGTCCCCGAAATGGCCGAAGACGATCGCGCCAATCGGGCGCGCGACCATCGCCGCGCCAAACACGCCGAACGAGGCGAGCAGCGCCGTCGTCGGGTTCCCCGTCGGGAAGAAGAGCACGGGGAAGACGAGGGCGGCCGCCGTGGCGTACGCGTAGAAGTCGTAGAACTCGATCGTCGTGCCGACGAGGCTCGCCGTGATGACGCGGCCGCGCGAGTTGAGGGGTTTCGTGCCCGCGTCCTGCTGCGAGGACCGGGCGGGAGCTGTCGAAGTCATACTGCTACCTGAGATACGTGGATGTGCCCGAGAGGGCGGGACGGGCGATCGGCCGAAGAGGCGCAGAATCACCGCGTGCGCCGATCTGGTGATCGACGCACGATGAGCAAGCATACGCTCCTATGTGCGCACAATGAGCATCGCGCCCGCGCATCCCGGCCGAAGTGCCGGGTGCGCGGGCGCGAGACGCGGGGAAAATTGGGCAGGATGCTTAGGATCCCGCGGATCCGGGGTGCATCACCAGATGACGGCCAGTGCCGCGTTGAGCACCGTGAGCAGGCCGATGAGCCAGAAGATGGCCGCCGGCGCCGAGCCCGTACGCTTCTGCCGCGCGGCGCCGATGCCCAGTAGCGCGCCGATGACGACGACGACCACAAGCTTGATCGCGATCTTCGTGTAGTTCAGCTCGCCGTCGATGCCCCACGGCGCCGCCAGCGCCAGGCCGGCCACGAGCGCGATCGCCAGCCCCCAGTGCATCACGCGCGTGATCTCGCGGCGGCGCGACGCCACCTCGACGATCCACGCCCCGAACAGCGTGGCGAATCCGATGAGGTGAACGAGAACGACGATGCTCCGCAGGGTCTCCATGAGTTCTACTCTACGTAGAAAGTGGGGGTGGTGCCATGCGGGTGTCGCGTTGTGCGTCGCGTTTCGGGGTCGCTCCGCGCCTCGCCCCGGCGTCGCCGCGATCCCGTCGCCCTCGTTCCTCGGGCTCCCCGCCAGGCCCGAGCCAGCGGCGCCGCCGGGGCGAGGCGCTGCGCTATCGCCGAGGGAGAGCGTCGGCGAGGCGCTGCCCTGTCGCCGGGGGAAGGGGCGGACGGCGTCGCCGCGATCCCGTCGCCCTCGTTCCTCGGGCTCCCCGCCAGGCCCGAGCCAGCGGCGCCGCCGGGGCGAGGCGCTGCGCTATCGCCGAGGGAGAGCGTCGGCGAGGCGCTGCCCTGTCGCCGGGGGAAGGGGCGGACGGCGTCGCCGCGATCCCGTCGCCCTCGTTCCTCGGGCTCCCCGCCAGGCCCGAGCCAGCGGCGCCGCCGGGGCGAGGCGCTGCGCTATCGCCGAGGGAGGGGCGGCGCGGGGCGCGTCAGGCGGTAAGGGAGCGGATGGCGTCCAGGGCGCGGAGCGCCGCGTCGGCCGCCTCGTAGCCCTTGTCCTCCTTCGAGCCCGGGAAGCCCGCGCGGTCGATGCCCTGCTGTTCGTCGTCGAGGGTGAGGACGCCGAACCCGACGGGCTTGCCCGTGTCGAGCGCGAGCCGCGTGAGCCCGTCCGTCGTGCTCGCGGCGATGTACTCGAAGTGCGGGGTGCCGCCGCGGATGATCACGCCGAGCGCGATCACCGCGTCGGCGCCGCCGTCGAGCGCGGCCTTCGCCACGACGGGAAGCTCGAAGGCTCCGGCGACGCGCACGACGCGGTAGTCGGCGTTCGCCTCCTCCAGGAGGCGCTCGGATCCGGCGACGAGGCCCGACACGATCTCCTCGTGCCACGTGCCCGCCACGACGACGACGCGCGTTCCTGTCGCGTCGATCCCGCCCTGGGTGGGTTGTCCGGTTCCGGCCATGTGCTTATGCTCCTTCGTGCATGCGGGCGACGGCGGCCTGCAGCTCGGCCTCGCCGATGACGTGCCCCATGCGGTCGCGCTTGGTCTCGAGGTACTGGTGGTTGTTGGGCCCGACGCCGACGATGAGCGGCACCTGCTCCGTGACGTCGATGCCGAACCCGCGCAGCTGGTTCACCTTGTCGGTGTTGTTCGTGAGCAGGCGCAGGCGCTCGATGCCGAGGTCGGCGAGGATCGACGCGGCTGCCGCGTAGTCGCGGGCGTCGGCGGGGAGGCCCAGCTCGGTGTTCGCGTCGAGGGTGTCGAAGCCGCGCTCCTGCAGCGCGTAGGCGCGCAGCTTGTTGATGAGCCCGATGCCGCGCCCCTCGTGGCCGCGCATGTAGACGACGACGCCGCCCTCCCGGGCGATCGTGTCGAGCGCGGCGTCGAGCTGCGGCCCGCACTCGCACTTCTGGGATCCGAACGCCTCGCCCGTCAGGCACTCCGAGTGCACCCGCACGAGCGGCGCGTCGACCGTGAGGTCGCCCGCGACGATCGCGAGGTGGTCCGTGCCCGTCATGCGGTCGCGGTAGGCGAGGAAGCGCAGGTCGCCGTGGGACGTCGGCACCGTCGTGTCGGCGCGGAGGCTCACGGCGCGCTGGGCGGTCGCGGGCGCGGGGCGCGGATCCGCCTCGTCGAGGTACGCCGCCAGCTGCTCGATCGTGATGACCGGCACGTTCTCGGCGCGGCCCATCTCGAGCAGGCCCGGCAGGCGCATCATCTCGCCGTCGTCGGCGACGACCTCGCCGATGACCCCGACGGGGCTCACCCCGGCGAGGCGCATCAGGTCGACGGCCGCCTCGGTGTGGCCCGCGCGCTCCCGCACCCCGCCCGGCCGCGCGCGCAGCGGCAGCACGTGGCCCGGGCGGATGAGGCTCGCGGGCGTGGCGTCCGGATCCGCCAGCACGTTCAGCGTGTGCGCGCGGTCGCGGGCGCTGATGCCGGTCGTGACGCCCTCGGCGGCGTCCACCGAGACGGTGTATGCCGTCGAGCGCATGTCCTCGTTGCGCTCGACCATGGGTGGCAGCTCGAGGCGATCCGCCCATTCCTGCGGCATCGGCGCGCAGAGGTAGCCCGATGTGTAGCGGACCATCCAGGCGATCGTCTCCGGCGAGGCGAGCTCCGCCGAGATGATGACGTCGCCCTCGTTCTCGCGGTTCTCGTCGTCCGCCACGAGCACGGGGCGCCCGGCGCGGAGCGCGTCGATCGCGTCCTCGATGGAGGACAGCGGGGGGAGGTCGGACAGGCTCATCGCACGGATCCTTCGGTCGCAGGGGCGCTCGCGAACGCCACGAGACGCTGCACGTGGCGGGCGAGGATGTCGGTTTCGACGTTGACGCGGTCGCCCGCGCGGCGCTCGCCGAAGGTCGTGGCGCGCAGCGTCTCCGGGATAAGCGACACCTCGAGCCACGGACGCTGCGCGCTCGCGTCGCTCACGGCGCTGATCGTCAGCGATGTGCCGTCGAGGGTGACGGATCCCTTGTCGACGACGAGCGGGGCGAGCTCGGGCGCGATCTCGATCCGCACGACCTGCCACTCGTCGCCCGGCCGAACCTCCGCGACCGTGCCGGTGCCGTCGATGTGGCCCTGCACGATGTGTCCGCCGAGGCGGCCGCCGGACGCGAGCGCGCGCTCGACGTTGACGGTGCGGCCGGGGGCGACGTCGTCGAGGGTCGACATGTCGAGGGTCTGGCGCATGACGTCGGCGGTGAAGGCCTCGTCGGTCCACGCGACGACCGTCAGGCACACACCGCTGACGGCGATCGAGTCGCCGTGACGCACGCCCTCGATCGCGCCGGGGGCGTGGATCGTGAGGCGCACGCCGTCGCCCGACGGCTCGACGGCCGTGACCCGGCCGATCTCCTCGATGATTCCCGTGAACATCAGTCGGCTTCTCCTTCGGGGGAGGCGATGACCAGCAGGTCCTCGCCGAAGCGGTCGATACGGTCGATGGTGAGGCGGCGCTGCTGGGTGATGCCCGCCACGCCGACGTCGGTGAGCGCCACGCGCGGCCCGCCGAGGAGCGTCGGCGCGACATAGGCGAGGATCCGGTCGACGAGCCCCGCGGCGATGAAGGCGCTCGCGAGTGTGGGGCCGCCCTCCACGAAGACGCGGTGGTGGCCGCGGTCGGCCAGGTCCGCGAGGACGTCCTCGAGGGAATGCGTCGCATAGACGAGAGGCGCGTGCGGGTGGTCGTGGATCCGCGCGCCCGCGGGAACGGCCCGCGCCCCGATCACGATCGGGACCGGCTGGTGCGGGTGGAGGGCGTCCCCGTCGCGAGCCGTCAGGGCGGGGTCGTCGGCGAGCAGCGTGCCCGTGCCTACGACGATGGCGTCGGACGCGGCCCTTCGGCGGTGCACGTCGGCCCGCGCCGCGGCGCCCGTGATCCACTGGCTCGTGCCGTCCGCCGCCGCGGCCCGGCCGTCGAGGCTCTGCGCCCACTTGACGGTGACGTGCGGGCGCCCGAGTCGGCGCGTCTCGAGCCACGGGGCGAGGAAGGCGCGGGCCTCGGGCTCGAGGATCCCGCCCTCCACGTCGACGCCCGCGGCCCGCAGCCGCGCGGCGCCGCCGCCCTCGTGCTCACCGGGGTCGTCGAGCGCATACACGACGCGGGCAACCCCCGCCTCGATCAGCGCGAGCGCGCACGGGCCCGTGCGCCCCGTGTGATTGCAAGGCTCGAGGGTCACGACCGCCGTGGCGCCGCGCGCGGCTCCCGACGGCAGCTGCGCGAGGGCGTCGACCTCGGCGTGCGGGGTGCCGGCGCCGCGGTGCCAGCCCTCGGCGAGGACGTCGCCCGCGGGGGACAGCAGCACCGCGCCGACCTGGGGGTTCCTGCTCGCGGGGCCACGGGCCGCCAGCTCCAGCGCGCGATGCATCGCGGCGAGCTCGGGCTGCGTGACCATCCGGATCCCTCTCATGCGGGTGCGCCGGGGTTCGCAGATCAGGGCCCTGGGGCCCGCCGTGCCACCTTCCATCCGGACTCGCTGGCCGGGGCCAGCATCACCGTCGGTTCCGGATTTTCACCGGATCAACCCCTGTTCGCAGGAGGTCGCGGACTATCACCGCCGGTTCGGATTCTCACCGACCCCGGAGCACGTGCACTCAGCATAACGCCCTCCGCGACCCGGTATTCCCGCGGGCCGGTGCCTACGCGTCCCAGCGGGTCGGGGTGCGGGGATCGGTGGCGAGGAGGCCGGCAATCCAGCCATCGAACGGCGGATCCCCGTGCAGGGCCTGGCGGCGGACGCCCTCGAACTGAAACCCGAGCTTCTGCGCCACCCGGGCCGACGCGTCATTGCCCACGACGGCGTGCCACTCGAGGCGCCGCAGCCGCATCGGGCCGAAAGCGAACTCCACCACGGCGCGCGCGGCCTCCGTGATGAGGCCGGCGCCGCGCGCGGCGGGCGAGGCCCAGTACCCGAGCTCCGCCGCGCCGTTCGCGACGCGGTGGAGGCCCACCATGCCGGCGAGCGCGCCCTCGGAGCGCACCGCCCAGACGAGCTCCGCGCCGCTCTCCCAGCCGTCGACGACGGATCCGACGAACACCGCCGCGTCCTCGCGCGTATACGGCGCGGGCACGGTGGTGAACCGCTGGATCAGCGGATCCTGGCACGCCTCGTAGATCGCGTCGGCGTCGGCGGGCGTCGGCGCGGTGAGGAACAGGCGCGGGGTCCGAAGCGGGACGGGGTCACCCACGCCGCAGCAGGCCCACGCGCTCGTACACAGCGGCGAGGGTCTCCTCGGCCGCGGCAGACGCGCGGTCCGCGTTCTGCGCGAGGGTGCGGTCGAGCTCCGCCGGATCCTCGAGTAGCTCGAGCGCGCGGGCGCGCACGGGCTCGAACTCGGCCACGACGACGTCGCGCAGGCCCTTCTTGAAGTCGCCGTACCCGCGGCCCGCGTACTCGTCCTCGATCGACTCCACGGTGCGACCCGTGAGGGCCGCGTAGATCGTCAGGAGGTTCGCGACGCCCGGTTTCGCCTCGCGGTCGTAGCGCACCGTGCCGTCGTTGTCCGTGACGGCGCGCATGATCTTCTTCGCCGTGACGTTGATGTCGTCGAGCAGGTACAGCACGCCCGCCTGCGACTCCGCCGACTTCGACATCTTCGACGTCGGGGCCTGGAGGTCGTAGATCCGCGCCGTCTCCTTCTGGATCACGGGATCCGGCACTTGGAAGGTCTCCCCGAAGCGCGAGTTGAAGCGCTCGGCGAGCGTGCGCGTCAGCTCGACGTGCTGCTTCTGGTCATCGCCGACCGGGACGACCTTCGTCTGGTACAGCAGGATGTCCGCCGCCATCAGGACCGGGTACGTGAACAGCCCCACGCTCGAGGAGTCCGCGCCGTAGCGCTGGGACTTGTCCTTGAACTGCGTCATCCGCTGCGCCTCGCCGAAGCCCGTGAGGGTGGAGAGGATCCACGCGAGCTCGGCGTGCGCGGGCACCTGCGACTGCACGTACAGGGTCGACTTGTCGGGCTCGATGCCCGCCGCGATATACTGCGCGGCCGTGCGGCGGGTCTTGTCGCGCAGCTGCGCGGCGTCCTGCGGCACGGTGATCGCGTGCAGGTCCACGACCGCGAAGAACGCGTCGTAGGCGTCCTGCATGTCGCGCCACTGCATGAGCGCCCCGATGTAGTTGCCGATCTGAAGAGAGTCGGCGGAGGGCTGCATACCGGAGAAGAGACGTGCCTTGGTCACGCCTCCACCCTAAGCGCTCGGCGCGTGCGTCTCGATCGCGATGATCCCGGATCCGCCCCGCGAGACGTGCGCCACCGTGAAGGCGCCCGTGCCGAGTGATGCGGCGGCCGCGAGCTCTCGTGGGTGCGCCGTTCCGGTCGCGGATCCGAGCAGCTCCATGACGCGCGGCAGGACCGGGCCGTGGGAACAGAGCACGGCGGCCTTCTGCTTCGCCAGCCGCTTGGCGACGACGTCGGCCACCTCGTCGACGCCCGCCTCCCACGCGTCCTGGCTGAGCGCCTCGACCTCCTGGATCCGTCGCCCCGTCGCGCGCGCGAGCGGGCGCATGGTCTGCAGGCACCGGGTGGCGGGGGAGGCGAGGATCCGGCGGATCCCGAACGCGCCGAGCGGACCCACGGCGGCGCGCGCCTGCCGCTGCCCGCGGGCGGTGAGCACGCGCGCGGCGTCGGGCCCGTCCGTGTCGGACCCGGGGACGGCCTGCCCATGGCGCATGAGCACGAGCGGGAACGTGCCGAGCCCGCCCGCGGCCACGAGGCGCTCGAAGTCGTCGAGGATCTGGTGGTCGGCCGGGTAGCTCAGCCGCTCGCGCGCCTCGTCGAGCCCGACCCAGGAGACCGCGTCGATCTCGCGGTTCGGGCGGAACGTCGAGGCGCTCACCGCGGCCGGGGTCGTCTCGACGGCCCAATAGCGCACGACCTTGTCGCGGCCCGACGGGATCCGGTACTCGACCGTGCCGAGCTCGGGCCCGAGCACGCTGCGGATCCCCGTCTCCTCGTGCAGCTCCCGGACGGCGGTCTCCGGCAGCGTCTCGCCGGGATCGACCTTGCCCTTGGGGAAGGACGTGTCGCGGAACTTGCGCCGGTGCACGAGGAGGACGAGGAGCTCGCCGCCCTCGTATCGCCACATCACGCCGCCCGCGGCGTACACGGTGTTCGTCGCGGCCTTCTTCGTGAGGACCGCGGATCCGCCCCGGCGCGCCATCATCGCCTCGTCTGCCGCACGCGGCGGCGGCGCTGGATGAGCTGCATCGTCCGGTCCTGCACGTCCACGAGCGGGATGCCGGCCTCGTCGAGGTGATGCCGGGTCCACGACCCGCCCTCGCCGAGGTGCCACGTCGCGGCGGAGTCGTCCATCGCGAGGTCGAAGTAGTCGATGAGCTCCGACACGTGCTGCGGCCGCGTGACCTGGACGAGCGCCTCGACGCGGCGATCGAGGTTGCGGTGCATCATGTCGGCGCTGCCGATGTAGGCCTCGTCCGCGCCGTCGTTGTGGAACGCGAAGATGCGCGAGTGCTCGAGGTAGCGCCCGAGGACGCTGCGCACGCGGATGTTGTCGCTGACCCCCGGGAGGTCCACGCGCAGGCTGCAGATGCCGCGAACCCACACGTCGACCTTCACACCGGCCATCGAGGCGCGGTAGAGCGCGTCGATGATCTGCTCGTCGACCATGGAGTTGACCTTGATGCGGACGTGGGCGGGGCGGCCCTCCTCGGCGGCGCGGCGTTCGCGCTCGATGAGGCGCAGGAGACCGTTGCGCAGGTGCAGGGGCGCCGTCAGAAGGCGCGAGAACTTCTTCTCGATCGCGTAGCCCGACAGCTCGTTGAACAGCCGCGTGACGTCGCGCCCGACGATCGGGTCGCACGTGAACAGGCCCATGTCCTCGTAGATGCGGCTCGTCTTCGGGTTGTAGTTGCCCGTGCCGACGTGCGTGTAGTGGCGGAGCTGCCCGTTCTCCTCGCGTACGACGGAGGCGATCTTGCAGTGGGTCTTCAGCCCGACCAGGCCGTACACGACGTGTACGCCGGACTTTTCGAGGATCCGCGCCCACTCGATGTTGTTCGCCTCGTCGAAGCGCGCCTTCACCTCGACGAGCGCGAGGACCTGCTTGCCGTTCTCGGCCGCGTCGATGAGCGCCTGCACGATGGGGCTGTCGCCCGAGGTGCGGTACAGGGTCTGCTTGATCGCGAGGACCTGCGGATCCCGTGCCGCCTGCTCGAGGAACGCCTGGACGCTCGTCGCGAACGACTCGTACGGGTGGTGGACCAGCACGTCGTGCTTGCGGATGGCCGCGAACATGTCGGCCTTGGTGTGCTTCGAGTCGCTGTCGGCCGGCTGGAAGGCGAGCGGCGTGACGGGGACGTGCTTGGCGTAGCGCAGGTCGGGGCGGTCGATGCTCCCGAGCTGGAACAGCGCGCGCAGGTCGAGCGGCGCGGGCAGGCGGTAGACCTCTTGCTCCGAGATGTCGAGCTCCTCGAGCAGCAGCCCGAGCGTGACGTCGTCCATGTCCTGCGTGATTTCTAGGCGGATGGGCGGGCCGAAGCGGCGGCGCAGCAGCTCCTGCTCGAGCGCCTGAATGAGGTTTTCGGACTCGTCCTCCTCGATGACCACGTCCTCGTTCCGCGTGAGCCGGAACGCGTGGTGCTCGAGGATCTCCATGCCCGGGAACAGCTCGCCGAGGTTCTCCGCGATGAGCTCCTCGAGCGGCAGGAGGCGCACCCGCTCGCTGGCCGGATCCTTCTCCGGCACCCGCACGACGCGGGGGAGCATGGGCGGCACCTTGATGCGCGCGAACTCCTCGCGCCCCGTGCGCGCGTGCCGGATCCGCACGGCGAGGTTCAGCGACAGGCCCGAGATGTACGGGAACGGGTGGGCCGGATCCACCGCGAGCGGCATGAGGACGGGGAACACCTGTTGCTGGAAGTACTCGTAGAGGCCCGCGCGCTCGAGATCGGAGAGGTCTTCCCACGTCGTGAACGCGATGCCCTCGTCCCCGAGCGCCGGCGCGAGGGCGTCGTGCCACACGGAGGAGTGGCGCTCCTGCAGGTCGTGGGCCTCGTTGCTGATCCACTCGAGCACCCGCTGGGGCGTCGTGCCGATGTTGGTGGGGACCGCCAGGCCCGTGAGGATGCGGCGCTTGAGGCCCGCGACGCGGACCATGAAGAACTCGTCGAGGTTGCTCGCGAAGATCGCGAGGAAGTTCGTGCGCTCCAGGAGGGGCACGTTCGGGTCCTCGGCGAGCTCGAGCACGCGCTGATTGAACGCGAGCCAGCTGAGCTCGCGGTCGATGTAGCGGTGGTCGGGGAGGTCGGACTCGTCGACCTCGATGAGCTCGTCGAAGTCGTCGTCCTCGGCGTCGCCCAGGCCGGTGTCGACGATCGTGGAGTCGGTCATGCGTCCCATCCTGGCACCATCGGGGAACGTGCAGGTGAACGGATCCGCGCGGGGTTAGCGCTCGGCGCGGGGGGACCCCTCGCGCGGCCGCGACGCGCCCGCCTGGTCCTCGTCGTAGACGTTGAAGCGGTAGCCGACGTTGCGGACGGTGCCGATGAGCTGGTCGAGGTCGCCGAGCTTGGCGCGCAGGCGGCGGACGTGCACGTCGACCGTGCGCGTGCCGCCGAAGTAGTCGTAGCCCCACACCTCGCTGAGCAGCTGCTCGCGCGTGAAGACGCGCGAGGGGTGCGTCGCGAAGAAGTGCAGGAGCTGGAACTCCTTGTAGGTCAGATCGAGCGGCTTGCCGTGCACCTTCGCCGAGTACGACGATTCGTCGATCGAGATGCCGGAGGTCTGGATCCGGGTCGACTGCGGCTCGTGGGCCTGCCGGCCGATCGCCAGGCGCACCCGGGCGTCGACCTCGGCCGGGCCCGCGCCCACGAGGATGACGTCATCGACGCCCCAGTCGACCGACACGGCGGTGAGCCCGCCCTCGGTGATGACGAGGAGCAGCGGCGCGTCGAGGCCCGTGGTGGTGAGGATCTTGCAGAGCGACTTGGCGCTCACGAGGTCGCCCCGCGCGTCGACAAAGATGGCGTCGGCGTTCGGCGCGTTCACCAGCTGCGCCGGCTCGGCCGGAATCTGCCGCACGCGGTGGCTGAGGAGCTCGAGCGCGGGCAGAACGGGGTCCGAGTCGGAGGACGAGCTGAGAACGAGGAGTTGGGCCACGAGAACTTCCTTTCGGGCCGGCCGGGGGTCCGTGCCCTGCAGTGCCCCAATAATAGGGGAATTCTGAAAGGGGGCTGAGCGGGGCGGCGCGGTCGGCGCGTTCCGAGCGCGCCGGTCCGGCACAATGGGAGGGCCCCGCGCCCACGTGTGGGGCGGGAGAGGGGCGACATGGCGGACGCAGACACGCACGGCCCGCGCGGGCTGATCGGACGGATCGCTCGGAGCCAGGGGCTTCTCGTGCCGTGGGTGCTCGCGCTCGTGCTCGCCCTGGCGGTCGCGTTCGTGGCGCCCGTGGGCGTGCGCTGGTCCTGGTACGGCGCGGCGGCCGGCGTCTGCCTTATCGTCTCGTTCGTCGTGCAGATCATCATCGGCCGGAGCGACGGGTTTCTTCTCCGGACGTCGACGGCGTCGCTCGGGAGTGTCCTGATCGTGGGCCTCGTCTCGCTGGTCGAGGCGCTCCTGACTGTCGTGGCGACGGGGCTGCAGACCTTCCCCGCCGCGGGCGCGTGAGCGGCGCGGTACACTTCCGGCATGCTCGAATTCCTCGCTGACGTCGACGTGTTCGCCCTCGAGATGTTCTTCGTGGGCCTGCTCGGTCTCGCGAGCCTCGCGATCGCGTTCGTGGGCGGCTCGGTGCTCGTCAACCTCTTCCGCGGCCAGAAGTAACACGCCGCCCGCCGCGCCGGCCGCCCTCGGGGCGTCGGCGCGCTGTCGTGCCCGCCCGGATGCCGGCGGCGGCGGATACGCTGGAGACACCATGATCGAGATCCCCACCGACATCCCCGCCGACCTCGTTCCGCTGTCCTGGCTGGTCGGCGTGTGGGAGGGCACCGGCGTCATCGATTACCGCGCGGGCGAGACGCACTTCGCGGGCGAGTTCCAGTACCGCGCGAGCTTCAGCCACGATGGCGGCCCCTACCTGAACTACGCGGCCACCGCGACGCTGATCGGCGCGGACGGGCGCCCGGATCGCCCGCTCACGGCGGAGAGCGGCTTCTGGCGCGTCGCCCGCCCCGCGACGCCGGCGGCGCCGGGCCCCGGTCTGCTGCCCGCGACCGCGACGGAGGCGGCCCGCACGGCCGACGACGTGGAGGCGCTGCGGACGCCGGCGGGCGGGTTCCCGATCGAGGTCGTGCTCTCGCACTCCGACGGTGTGCAGGAGCTCTACGTCGGCGAGGTGTCCGGCCCGCGGATCGACATCGCCACCGACGCGGTCGTGCGCACCGCGAGCGCGCAGCCGTACGGCGCGGCCACGCGCCTGTATGGGCTCGTCGACGGCCACCTGCTGTGGGCGTGGGACATCGCGGCGTTCGGCGCCGAGCTCGCCTCGCACGCGTCCGCCCGTCTGGCGAAGGTCTCCTGATGGCGGGCGCGTTCGCAGCGCTGCCGGGCGTCGTCGCGGACGACGACGGCGTTATCCAGCACGCGGGCGGTCCGTGGGCCGAGCAGCGCGCTCTCGCGGCCGGCCGGGCGGTCGTCCCGCGCGCGGACCGCGTCGTCATCGAGGTCGCGGGCGCGGATCGGTTGACCTGGCTCGACTCGATCACCTCCCAGGCCCTCGGATCCCTCGCCCCGGGCGAGAGCACCGAGCTGCTCGTGCTCGACCCGCAGGGCCGCGTCGAGCACGCGGCCGCGGTCCTCGACGACGGCGCGTCGACCTGGCTGATCGCCGACCGCGGTGACGCCGCGGGTCTCGCGAAGTGGCTGACCATGATGCGGTTCCGCGCCGCCGTGACGGTCGCCGTGCGCGACGACCTCGCGGTCGTCGGCGCCATGCGCGGCGGGGTGGCGGCCGACCGGCTCGTCGGGGCCGCTCTGCGCGGCGGCGACCTGCCCCTCGTCTGGGCCGACCCCTGGGAGCGCGTGTCGCCCGGCGGGTGGCAGTACGCCCGCGCCGAGGAGCACCCCGGGGCTGACTACGCGTTCCTCGAGGCCCTCGTCGACGACGCCGGGGAGGCGTCGCTCGTCGACCTCGACGTCGCGGGCGCACTCGCCGCGGAGGCTCTGCGCATCGCCGCGTGGCGGCCGCGGTGGGCCGCCGAGGTCGACGAGCGCTCGTTGCCGCACGAGAGCGACTGGCTGCGCTCCGCGGTGCACCTCGACAAGGGGTGCTACCGCGGCCAGGAGACCGTCGCCAAGGTGCACAACCTCGGCCATCCGCCGCGCCGCCTCGCGCTCTTGCACCTCGACGGATCCGAGAACGTGCTGCCCGCGCGCGGCGACGCCGTCCTGCTGGAGGACGAGGAGGTGGGCCAGGTGACCTCGGCCGCGCACCACCACGAGCTGGGGCCGATCGCCCTCGCGATCCTCTCGCGCCGGGCGCCGGAGGACGCCGCGCTCGTCGTGCGCCACGACGACGCGGCGATCGCCGCGGCGCAGGAGATCATTGTGCCGGGCGACGCTGGCCGCACGGCCGAGGTCCCCCGGCTGACGCGGCTGTCTCGTCGCCGCCCGGCTGAGGCGTAGGCCGCACGGGCCGTGTCGGAACCGGATCCGCTCACCCAGGTCACGCCGGCGCGCTGGCACCACGGCTACCGTCCCCGCGCCGGCGTCGCCCGGCTCCGTGAGAGCTGGATCGCGATCGCGCAGATCGTCGTCGCCGCGTCGGCGGGGTACGCGCTCGCGCACCTCGTCTTGGGGCACGACACGCCGCTCCTCGCGGCGACCGTGACGATCTCGAGCCTCGGCCTGCTGCGCGATGCGCGCCCCGCGAAGGTCGCCCAGACGATCGCGGGCATGCTCACGGGAATCGCGATCTCGGAGCTCGCGCTACTCGCCATGGGCCCGGGGTGGTGGCAGCTCGCCATCGTGCTGACGATCACCCTGATCGTCGGCCGCTTCGTGTCTCCCTCGCCGCAGTTCCCGCTGGCCGCGGCGGTGCAGGCGGCGATCGCGTTCATCCTCCCCGTCGGGGACTTCGCGGGGCTCCGGCTGCTCGACGGCGCGATCGGGGGCGCCACGGCGCTGATCGTCACGGCGCTCCTGCCGCGCAACCCGATGCGCGCGATCGCCCGCGACGCCCACGAGGTCTGGGGCGGCCTGGACCACGCCATGACGCGCGTCGTGCAGGGGCTCCGTCGCGGCGATCGCCTGCGGGCCGAGCGCGGCCTGGCGCTCGCGCGCGAGCTGCAGGCGCCGGTGACGGCGTGGTCGGTAGCGCTCGAGTCGGGCCGCGCGATCTCGCGGGTGTCGCCCTTCCTCCACACGAGGCGGCTCGAGCTCGCGCGGCTCGGGCGGATCCAGCAGGCCGCCGACCTGGCCACGCGCAACTTGCGCGTGCTCGCGCGCCGCGCGCACTACGCGGTCGAGGACGGCGCGCCACGCGAGGGCCTCGCCGACCTCGTCGGGGAGGTGCAGGCCGCCGCCGCGCTCGTCGCGGGCTGCGTGACGGATCCGGGCGCGGAGAGCCGCGCGCAGGAGGCGTTGCGTGCGATCGCGCGGCGGCTGGATCCGGCGGCCCTCGTGCCGCGCGCGCAGCTCGGAGATCAGAACGTCGTCACGTCGCTGCGCCCCATGGTCGTCGACCTGCTCGTCGCCGCGGGCGTCGATCGGTCAGAGGCCGCGCATGAGCTCCCGCGCATCTGAGGCGCGCCCCGCCGCCAGTAGCATGGGGAGCATGACGCACACCCTGATCCTGCTCCGCCACGGGCAGAGCGAGTGGAACGAGAAGAACCTCTTCACCGGATGGGTCGATGTCCGGCTCACGGAGAAGGGGCGGGCCGAGGCGGCGCGCGGCGGCGAGCTGCTCGCCGAGGAGGGCGTCCTGCCCGACGTGCTGCACACGTCGCTCCTGAGCCGCGCGATCCAGACCGCGAATATCGCGCTGGAGTCGGCCGACCGCCTGTGGGTCCCCACGAAGCGTTCGTGGCGGCTGAACGAGCGCCACTACGGCGCGCTCCAGGGCAAGGACAAGGCCCAGACGCTCGCCGAGTTCGGCGAGGAGAAGTTCATGGAGTGGCGCCGGTCGTTCGACGTGCCGCCGCCCGAGATCGCGGCCGACAACGAGTTCGCCCAGACGAACGACCCCCGCTACGCGGGCATGGACGGCGAGATGCCGGCGACCGAGTCGCTCAAGCTCGTCATCGACCGCATGCTGCCGTACTGGGACAGCCAGATCGTCCCCGACCTCGCGGCCGGGAAGACCGTGCTCGTCGCGGCGCACGGCAACTCCCTGCGCGCGCTCGTGAAGCACCTCGACGGCATCAGCGACGAGGACATCGCGGGCCTGAACATCCCGACCGGCATCCCGCTGGTCTACGAGCTCGACGAGGCGATGCGTCCCGTCGCCCCCGCGCGGTACCTCGACCCCGAGGCGGCGGCCGCCGGCGCCGCGGCCGTCGCGGCGCAGGGCTCGAAGAAGTAGCCTCAGCCACGACGAAGGCCGCCCCGCGCATCGCGGGGCGGCCTTCGTCGTGAGGCGGCTTACGCCTCGCGGTCGACGATCTCGATCTGCGTGTCGTCGTGGCCCGACCAGTCGCCCGTCGAGAGGTAGACGACCTTCTTCGCGACCGAGACCGCGTGGTCGGCGAAGCGCTCGTGGTACCGGCTCGCGAGGGTCGCGTCGATCGCGCCCGGGATCTCGCCCGCGAACGAGTCGCCGAGCACGCGCTCGTACACCGACGCGTGCAGCTCGTCGATGTCGTCGTCGGTGTCGCGGATCTTCGTCGCGAACTGCAGGTCCTGCGTGCGCAGCAGGCGCGTCAGCGTCTGCGCGACCTCGACGTCCAGCTCGCCCATGCGGACGAACGTGCGCTTCAGGCCCGCGGGGATGGCGCGCTCGGGGTAGCGCGAGCGCACCAGCTGGGCGATGTGCTCGGCGAGGTCCCCCATGCGCTCGAGCGACGCGCTCGCCCGCAGCGCGGTGATGATGACGCGCAGGTCGTGCGCGACGGGCTGCTGCATCGCGAGGGTCTCGATCGCGATCTCGTCGGTCGAGATGACCAGGCGGTCGATCGTGTCGTCGTTCGCGATCACCTCCTCGGCGAGCGCGACGTCTCCCGTGGCGAAGGCCTGCGTGGCCTTCTGGATCGCCTCCGTCACGAGCTCCGAGATCTCGACGAGGCGGTTCTGGATGTCTTCGAGGGTGTCGTGGAACACTTCCCGCATTGTGGAAGGCCTTTCGGGTCGTGGTGTCTCCTGCGGCGGCCGGGCGGCTTCGCCCAGCGTCGCGCACGGCGGCGGCGATTGTGTCGAGCGAACGTTAACGGGCGGTGGAACCCGCGTGAACACTCGTCTCCCCGCCCGCGCGATCGCGTGCCCCGCGTGCACACGGGGGCGTGCGAAGACTTTACCCTGTAGACATGCCCGCAGCTCTGCTCGCCCTCTTCGTGGGGGCGCTCATCGGTGCTCTGCTGACGATCGTCGTCGTCGCCGCGATGCGGGCGCGCCAGCGCGCCGAGGCCGAGGCGCATCCGCGGCTGCCCGAGGCCGTGACCGCCATGCTCGATGTGCTCGACGACGCGGCGATCGTGACGGATCCGTCCGGCATCGTCGTGGCCACCTCGCCGTCCTCGACATGGGTGGGCGCCGTGGCGGGGGAGCGGCTCGAGCAGGAGGAGCTGCGCGACCTCATGAAGGAGGCGCGGCACGCGGGCATGTCCGAGGCGCAGACGATGCGGATCCGCGCGGGCCGGATCTCGCGCGAGCCGCGGCTGGTCGTCGCGCGCTCGGCGCAGATCGGCCAGGGGTTCATCCTCGTCTCCGTCCGGGACATCTCGGAGCAGGAGCGCCTGCAGCAGATGCGCCAGGACTTCATCCAGAACACGAGCCACGAGCTCAAGACGCCCGTCGGCGCGATCGCGCTCCTTGCCGAGGCGCTGGAGATGGCGGCGGACGACCCGGAGCAGGTGCGGCGCTTCTCCGAGCGGATGTCGGCGGAGGCCGACCGGCTGGGGCAGCTGACCGGTCGCATCATGAACCTTTCGCGCCTGCAGGCGGCCGACGAGCTCATCGACGTCGGCGACGTCGCGGTCGACGAGGTCGTGCACGCGGCCGTCGAGGCGCAGCAGGTGACCGCCGCGGGCGCGAACGTCGAGTTGGTCGTGGGCGGGGACCGCGGCCTGTTCGTGCACGGCGACGGCCGCGTCCTCATCGAGGCCGTGAGCAACCTCGTCTCGAACGCCATCGCGTACTCGCCCGCCGGGTCGCACGTCGGCGTGGGCGTGCGCGGCGTCGACAACGCGGTCGAGATCGCCGTGACCGACCAAGGGATCGGCATCGCGGAGGACGACCAGAAGCGCGTCTTCGAGCGCTTCTTCCGCGCCGACCAGGCCCGCTCCCGCCGCACGGGCGGCACGGGCCTCGGGCTCTCGATCGTGAAGCACGCGATCCAGCGCCACGGCGGCGAGGTGCGGCTCTGGTCGCGCGAGGGGCATGGGTCGACCTTCACGATCCGCCTGCCGCTCGCGGATCCGCCGGCCGCGCCCGAGAAGCCCAAACGACGGAAGAAGCGCGCGCAGAAGGCGCCCGCGACCGGAAAGGAAGACATCGCATGACGCGCGTTCTGCTCGTGGAGGACGAACCCGACCTGGCGGATCCGCTCGCCTACCTGCTGCAGCGGGAGGGGTACGAGGTGGAGATCGCGGACGACGGGGAGAAGGGCCTGCGGATGTTCCGCGAGCAGGGGGCCGACGTCATCCTCCTCGACCTCATGCTCCCCGGGATCCCCGGGACCGAGGTCTGCCGCCAGGTCCGCACCACGTCGGCCGTGCCGATCGTCATGCTCACGGCGAAGGACAGCGAGGTCGACATCGTCGTGGGGCTCGAGCTCGGGGCCGACGACTACGTCACGAAGCCCTACTCGTCGCGGGAGCTGCTCGCCCGCATGCGCGCGGTCCTGCGGCGCTCGGCGACCGCGGAGGAGGACCTCGACGAGCACGTCCTCGAGGGCGGCCGGGTGACGCTCGACATCGACCGGCACACCGTGGCCGTCGACGGCGAGCAGATCAACATGCCGCTCAAGGAGTTCGAGCTTCTCGAGCTCCTCATGCGCAACACGGGTCGCGTGCTCACGCGCGGCCAGCTCATCGATCGCGTGTGGGGCTCCGACTACTTCGGCGACACGAAGACGCTCGACGTGCACATCAAGCGGATCCGCGCGCGCATCGAGCGCGTGCCGTCCCAGCCCGTCATGCTCGTGACGGTGCGCGGCCTCGGGTACCGCTTCGAGGGCTGACCCGGAAACACCAGGGGCCGCCCGCGCGATCGCGCGGGCGGCCCCTGGTGTTTCCGGAAAGCGTCAGTGGCCCTCGGACTCGGTCTCGACCTCGGAGACGGGCTCGCAGTGTTCGCGGTCAGTGGCCGAGTCGTTCGGCGCGAGCTCCGCGTACTCCGTGAGGCAGTTGTTCAGGACGGGGATCTCGACGGTCGTGCCCTCGGCCGCGCCCGCCTGCACGTACATGCTGAGCGTGTTGCCGGGCATCGTGTCGAGCGCGCTCATCAGGATCGGATCCGCGTCGCCGCCGAGGCTGATCGTCTCGCCGGCCGGGACGGTGATGGCGGCGTTGCCCGAGGTCCAGTCGAGGTTGAGGCGCGCGTCGTCCTCACCGTCGTTGATGAGGACGGCGACGAAGTTGCCCTCGGCGCCGTCGGCGTCGGCGACGACGAGCGCGTTGCGCACGGCGACCGCGGAGTCCTCGGCGTCGGGAACGTTGACGCCATCGGACGCCGTGTAGGAAAACGTCGTGGCCTGAGGGGTGATCGCTGCGCAGCCAGAGGCCGCCAGGAGCACGGTGCCGCCAAGGGCGAGGGACGCGATGATGCGCGATTTCACGGATCCTCCAGGTGGTGCAGGCACCGCCCGGCTGCGGGCCTTCCCCTCCATCCTAGAGGGTCGACGGGGGTGCTCCCGAGGGTCCCTGGCGGACAGGAGCGGGAATCCTAGCGCATATGCGGCTGTGGTAAACTGGGTGAGGCCGGGAAGGACGTAATCTATATGCTTTTTGAGGTTGGCGAGACCGTCGTCTACCCCCATCACGGGGCAGCAACCATTACCGAAGTCAAGACGCGAGTCATCAAGGGCGAGGAGAAGACCTACCTCAAGCTCAACGTCACGCAGGGCGACCTGGTTATCGAGGTTCCGGCGGACAACGTCGACCTCGTGGGTGTTCGCGACGTGATCGGGGAGGATGGCCTGAACCAGGTTCTCGACGTTCTCAAGGCGCCGTTTACGGAGGAGCCGACCAACTGGTCGCGCCGATACAAGGCGAACCTCGAGAAGCTCGCCTCCGGCGACGTCATCAAGGTCAGCGAGGTCGTGCGCGACCTCTGGCGCCGCGACCAGGACCGCGGCCTATCGGCTGGTGAGAAGCGCATGCTCGCGAAGGCGCGGCAGGTGCTCGAGTCCGAGCTCGCGCTCGCGAAGGAGGTCTCCGAGGCGGAGGCCGCCACGATCCTCGACGAGGCGCTCGCCAGCAGCTGAGCCGCCCCGCGCGCAGATCGCCCCGCCGCCCGCTTTCGGGCGGCGGGGCGATTACTGTGTGGAACGTGAGCACCGCAGCGCCCCTTCGTACCGCCATCATCGTCGTCGCCGCCGGCAGCGGGACCCGCCTGGGGCGAGGCGCGCCCAAAGCATTCGTCGGACTCGACGAACACACGATCCTGCGGCACTGCCTGCGCGGGGTCTTCGACGCCGAGCCCGCCCAGGTGATCGTCGTCGCCCCGGAGGAGCGCGTGGGCACGGCGCTCGCCGACGCGCACGAGGCGGCCGGCCCGCGGCGCGAGCTCGTCACGGTCGTCGCTGGCGGTGCGACGCGCCAGGCCTCAGTCGCCGCGGGGCTCTCCCGCGTCTGGGCCGACATCGAGATCGTGCTTGTGCACGACGCCGCGCGCGCCCTCACCCCCGGCGACGCGATCGACCGCGTCGCGGCCGCCGTGCGACGCACGGGCCACGGCGCCGTGCCAACGCTCCCGGTCGTCGACACGATCAAGCGCGTCGACGCGGGCACGATCACGGGGGTCGTCGATCGCTCGGAGCTCGCGGCCGCGCAGACGCCGCAGGGATTCCGCCGCGACGTGCTCGTGGCGGCGTACGAGCGGGCGCACACCGAGTTCACCGACGACGCGGCGCTCGTCGCCGAGGCGGGCCACGAGATCGACAGCGTCGCGGGCTCGCCGCTGGCGTTCAAGATCACGACGCCCGCGGATCTCGACCGCGCCCGCGCGCTCGTGTCCGCGGATCCGCTCCCGGGCGTGCGGCCTCCCGCGCCCGCGCCCGCGGCGCGCGTGGGCGTGGGAACCGACGTGCACGCCTTCGGCGGCGGCGGTGAGCTCTGGCTCGCGGGCGTCGCGTGGCCGGGGGAGCCCGCGCTGTCCGGGCACTCGGACGGGGACGCCGTCGCGCACGCGATCGTCGACGCGGTGCTGGGTGCCACGGGGCTGGGGGACATCGGCACGCACTTCGGCACCGACCGGCCCGAGTTCGCGGGCGCGCACGCCGACGCCTTCCTCGCGGAGACCGCGCGGATCCTGTCGCGCGCGGGCTGGCGCGTCGAGAACGTCGCGGTGCAGGTCCAGGCTCTCCGGCCGAAGTTCACGCCGCGCCGCGGCGAGGCGGAGCGCGCGCTGACCGACGCGCTCGGCGCGCCCGTGTCCGTGTCCGCGACCACGACCGACGGGCTGGGCTTCACGGGGCGGGGCGAGGGGGTCCAGGCGATCGCCGTCGCGCTCGTGGCGCGCGCCTGACGGCGCCGGCGCGCGCGGATAGGCTGGGCGGGTGGCAGTCCGGCTCTATGACACGCGCGCGCAGGCGCCTCGCGACTTCGTTCCCCTCGACGACGGGAACGTCACGATGTACGTCTGCGGCCCGACGGTGCAGTCGGGTCCGCACGTGGGGCACGTGCGGGCCGCGCTGGCGTTCGACCTGCTCCGGCGGTGGCTCGCCCACCGGTTCGGCCGCGTCACCGTCGTGCGCAACGTGACCGACATCGACGATAAGGTCCTCCAGAACGCGACGGCCGACGAGCCGTGGTGGGCGCTCGCCTACCGGGTCGAGCGCGAGTTCCAGGCGGCGTACGACGCCGTGTCGATCCTGCCCCCGACCTACGAGCCGCGCGCGACCGCCTCGATTCCGCAGATGCAGGAGCTCATCGCCCTGCTCATCGACCGCGGTCATGCGTACGCGGCCGGGGGAGACGTCTACTTCGACGTGCGCTCCTGGCCGTCCTACGGCGCGCTCACGCGGCAGGACGTCGACGCGATGGCGGACGACGGCGAGGCGGATCCGCGGGGCAAGCGGGATCCGCACGACTTCGCGCTCTGGAAGGCGGCGAAGGAGGGCGAGCCCGACAGCGCGCGCTGGGACTCGCCGTGGGGACCGGGGCGGCCCGGGTGGCACATCGAGTGCTCCGCGATGTCGCGCCGGTACTTCGGCGGGGAGTTCGACATTCACGGCGGCGGCCTCGACCTGCGCTTCCCGCACCACGAGAACGAGCTCGCGCAGTCCGGCGCGGCGGGCGACGCGTTCGCGCGCTACTGGGTGCACAACGGCCTCGTCACCGTCGGCGGCCAGAAGATGTCGAAGTCCCTCGGCAACTTCACGCTCGCGGCCGACGTGCTGCGCGATCGCGCGCCGCGCGTCGTGCGCTACGCGCTGGCCGCCGCGCACTACCGCTCGAGCCTCGACGTCTCGGACAAGGCGTTCGAGGAGGCGGCCGCGGCGCTCGAGCGGATCGACGGGTTCCGCGCCCGCGCGGAGCGCGCGCTGGGGACGACCGACCCCGAGATCCCCGGCGCGTTCGCCGACGCGCTCGACGACGACCTGGGCGTGCCGCAGGCGCTCGCGGTCCTGCACGAGACGGTGCGCGCCGGAAACACGGCGCTCGACGGCGGTGATCTGGACGCGGCCCGTGGCGCCTTCTCAGGCGTGTCGGGCATGATGGAGATCCTCGGGTTCGACGAGCCGGGGAGCGCGGCTCCCGCGGGCGGGGCCGAGGGGCACGCGCTCGCCACCCTCGTCGAGGCACTCATCGCGCAGCGCGCCGAGGCGCGCGCCGACAAGGACTGGGCGACGGCCGACCGGATCCGCGATCACTTCGCGGCCGCGGGGGTCACCCTCGAAGACACTTCCGATGGAACGGTTTGGAGCATCGATGGCTAAGCCAGGCAGGCCCGGCGCGGGCGGCAAAGGCAAGAAGGGCGCGACCAAGGGGTCGGGCGGCCAGGGGCGCAAGAAGCTCGAGGGCCGCGGTCCCACGCCCAAGGCGGAGGACCGCGTCTACCACAAGGCGCACAAGCGCCGGGAGCTCGCGGAGCGCTCGGCCGCCAAGCGGCCGCAGCAGCGCTCGTCGGCCCCGCGCCGCCGCCCGAACGACGACAACGAGTATGTGACGGGCCGCAACAGCGTGCTCGAGGCGCTGCGCACGCGGATCCCAGCGGCCGCCCTCTACGTCGCGCAGCGCGTCGAGATGGACGACCGCGTCAAGGAGATGCTGGCGCTCGCCCGCAAGCGCGAGCTCGCGGTGCTCGAGGTCACGCGACCCGAGCTCGACCGCATGGCGGGCTTCGACGGCGTGCACCAGGGCGTCGCGCTGAAGGTGCCGCCGTACGAGTACGCGCACCCGCAGGACCTGCTCGAGCAGACCCTCGAGCAGGGATCCACGCCGCTGTTCGTCGCGCTCGACGGCATCACGGATCCGCGCAACCTCGGCGCGATCATCCGCTCCACGGCGGCGTTCGGCGGCCAGGGCGTCATCATTCCGCAACGCCGCTCGGCGGGCGTGAACTCGGCGGCGTGGAAGACGAGCGCGGGCGCCGCGGCGCGCGTGCCGGTTGCCATGGCCTCGAACCTCACGTCGACGCTGAAGGAGCTCAAGAAGCAGGGCGTGTTCGTGCTGGGCCTTGACGGCGGCGGCGACGTTCAGATGCCGGCGGTCGAGCTGTCCGACCGGCCGCTCGTGCTCGTCATCGGCAGCGAGGGCGACGGCCTGTCGCGGCTCGTGGCCGAGACGTGCGACCAGATCGTATCGATCCCGATCTCGGACGCGGCCGAGTCGCTGAACGCGGGGATCGCCGCCAGCGTCGCGCTGTATCAGGTGGCGACTCTGCGCGCCGCCCAGGGCTGACCCGGCGCAGACACGACGAGGGGGACGGCGCCTGGCGCCGTCCCCCTCGTCGTGTCCCGCGGGTGTTACGCGGAGGCGATGGCCTTGTCGATCAGGCGCTCGCCCGTCTCCGCGTCGAAGACGTGCACGCGGCCGGGCGTCGGCGAGAGCGTGACGGTGTCGCCGGCCATCGGGTGGTCGCGGCCGTCGACGCGCGCGACGAGCTCGACGTTCTCACCCTCGATCTCGGTGTGGCCGTAGAGGTACCCGTCGGCGCCGAGCTCCTCGACGAGGTCCACCTTGACGCTGAGGCCCGGCTGGCCCGGGCCCGCGACGACGAAGTCCTCGGGGCGCACGCCGATGCGGACCTTCGAGCCGTGCGCGCGGCCGAGCGCCTGGCGCTCGACGCCCACGACCTGGGTGCCCACCGTGACGCCGCCCTCGGCGATGTCGGCGGGGAAGAGGTTCATGGCGGGCGAGCCGATGAACCCGGCGACGAAGTCGTTCTGGGGGCTCTCGTAGAGGTCGCGCGGCGTGCCGACCTGCTGCAGGACGCCGTCCTTGAGGACCGCGATCCGGTCGCCCATCGTGAGCGCCTCGGTCTGGTCGTGCGTGACGTAGACCGTCGTGACGCCCAGGCGGCGCTGCAGCGACGCGATCTGCGTGCGGGTCTGGACGCGGAGCTTGGCGTCGAGGTTCGACAGCGGCTCGTCCATGAGGAACACCTGCGGCTCGCGCACGATCGCGCGGCCCATCGCGACGCGCTGGCGCTGACCGCCCGACAGGGCCTTCGGCTTGCGGTCGAGGTAGGGCTCGAGGTCGAGGAGCTTCGCGGCGTCCTGCACGCGCTTGGCCCGCTCCTCCTTGCTGACGCCCGCGATCTTGAGCGCGAAGCCCATGTTGTCGGCCACCGTCATGTGCGGGTAGAGGGCGTAGTTCTGGAAGACCATCGCGATGTCGCGGTCCTTCGGCGGCACGTCGGTCACGTCGCGATCGCCGATGCGGATGGCGCCGTCGTTGACCTCCTCGAGGCCCGCGAGCATGCGGAGCGAGGTGGACTTTCCGCAACCGGAGGGGCCCACGAGGACGAGGAACTCGCCGTCGCCGATCTCGAGGTTGAGCTTGTCGACCGCGGGGCGGACGCCGCCCGGGTAGACGCGGGTGGCGTTGTCGAACGTCACAGTGGCCATGACTGTTTCTCCTTCACCGGCAGGTACGTGCCGGACGATCCGTTGTGAATGGAAGCGGGGCGCCGGAGCGTACCGCGGGCCCGTCATTGGGCCTGGCCTGAGTATTGCATGGGAGTCACGTGGCGCGCCAGCGCGGATCCGGATATCCCGCGTACCTGGCCCTTTCCCAGCGGTCGTCACTATGCTTTCGGGGTTGTCGTCCGCACCTGGCGGACCGAGGAGACCCACCAGATCATGACGAATGAGACGCCCGAACTCCCCGAGAACTCCGCGCCTGGCGCGCGCCGCGAGGCGCTGCGCGAGAAGGCGACGGCCGTGAAGGCGCGGATCCGCCGCCGGCGGCTAATCCGCTGGGCCGTGATCGCGCTCGTCGTGATCGTCGCCGTCGGCGCCGCCGCCTGGTGGATCTGGCGCGAGGTCTCGCCGGAGATTGACCGCCCCGTCGTGACCCCCAACAACGTCACGGGCGACGCCGTCGACATGATCTCTCTCCTCCCCGAGGAGGAGCGGCCGGAGACCGTCGCGGACCCGATCGACATCGAGATCTACGTCGACTACCTCTCGCCGGACGCGGGCGACATCGAGCAGAACCTCGCGCCGGCGATCTTCGAGCTGGTCGACGAGGGCGTCGTGACGGTGGCCTACCACCCGCTCTCCCTGCTGTCGGGGCAGTCGAACGGCACGCAGTACTCGGCGCGCGCCGCCGGCGCCGCTTTGTGCGTCGTCTCGGACGCGCCGCAGACGTTCCGCGCATTCAACACGGCGCTGCTCACGAATCAGCCGGAGCCCGACACGGACGGCTACACCGACGAGGAGCTCGCGGACCTGGCCGAGGAATCCGGCGCCGAGGGCCTGGGCGGCTGCATCGCCGACCACACCTACACCCCGTGGGTGTCTGAGGCGACGGCCCGCGCGCTCGATGGCGAGCTTCCCGGCACCGACGGGGTCGCGCTGACCGGCGACGCGATGGTGCTGGTCGACGGCATGGAGTACGAGGGCGCGTTCGACGACGCCGCGGAATTCAGCCAGTTCCTCCTCACCGTGCAGAGCGAGCTGTACTACGGCGACACGGGCGATTCGGCCGACGCCGAGTAGGGTGGATCCCGCCCCGCTCGGGGCCCCGCCGGCTTAGCTCAGTTGGTAGAGCACCTGTCTTGTAAACAGGGGGTCGTCAGTTCGAACCTGGCAGCCGGCACCGTCACACCGCGGCGCCCGCGACGCCGCATTTCGTCACAGAGGGTCACGCGCCGCGCCTGGCGCGGCGGCGCTCCTTAGGCTCGTTCCATGGGCGGGCGAAGGACGGGATGGCGATGAGCGAGGACACGAACCAGGCGGCGTCGGGGCGCGGGGCGCGCACGCGCGCGCAGCGGGGCGCGAGCAAGCCGCACGGGCAGTGGAAGATCGACGGCACGGAGCCGCTGAACGCCAACGAGCAGTTCAAACAGGACGACAGCGGGCTCAACGTCCGCGCGCGCATCGAGAACGCCTATGCGAAGGGCGGGTTCGCGTCGATCGACCCGACCGACCTGCACGGCCGCTTCCGGTGGTGGGGGCTGTACACGCAGCGCAAGCCCGGCATCGACGGCGGGCGCACCGCGACCCTCGAGCCGCACGAGCTCGAGGACGAATACTTCATGCTCCGCGTCCGGATCGACGGCGGCCAGCTCACGACCGAGCAGCTGCGCGTGATCGGCACGATCTCCACGGAGTTCGCGCGCGGATCCGCGGACCTCACCGACCGGCAGAACATCCAGCTGCACTGGATCCGCGTCGAGGACGTGCCCGAGATCTGGCGGCGCCTCGAGGCGGTCGGGCTGGGGACCACCGAGGCGTGCGGCGACGTGCCGCGCGTCGTGCTCGGGTCCCCCGTTGCGGGCATCTCCTCGGAGGAGCTGATCGACCCGACGCCCCAGATCGACGAGATCACGGAGCGCTTCATCGGGGATCCGGACCTCGCGAACCTGCCCCGGAAGTTCAAGACGGCGATCACGGGCCACCCGAGCCAGGACGTCGTGCACGAGATCAACGACGTCGCGTTCGTCGCCGTGACCCACCCCGAGTACGGCGTCGGATACGACGTGTGGGTCGGCGGCGCGCTCGCCACCGTGCCGCGCCTCGGCGAGCGGCTCGGAGCCTGGGCGGCGCCCGACCAGGTGGCCGACGTCTGGCACGGCGTCGTGCGCATCTTCCGCGACTACGGCTACCGTCGCCTGCGCAACAAGGCGCGCCTGAAGTTCCTCCTCGCCGACTGGGGTGTGACGAAGTTCCGCGAGGTGCTCGAGACCGAATACCTCGGGTACCGCCTGGCCGACGGGCCCGCGCCCGTGCGGCCGACGGGGCCCGGCGACCACGTCGGCGTGCACCCGCAGAAGGACGGCCGGGTCTATGTCGGCGCGACGCCGATCGTCGGGCGCGTGTCGGGGGAGCGGCTGACGGCGCTCGCCGACCTGATCGAGGAGCACGGATCCGCGCGCCTGCGCACGACGCCGCACCAGAAGCTCGTGATCCTCGACATTCCGGCGGACCGGACGGAGTCGCTCATCGCGGGCCTCGACGGGCTCGTGCTCAGCGCGCGCCCGAGCCTCATCCGCCGCGGCACGATCGCGTGCACCGGCATCGAGTATTGCAAGCTCGCGATCGTCGACACCAAGGACACCGCCGAGCGCGCCGTGCGCGATCTGGAGGAGCGCTTCGCCGACACCGATCTGCCGGCGCCCCTGTCGCTGCACGTCAACGGCTGCCCCAACTCGTGCGCGCGGATCCAGACGGCCGACATCGGCCTGAAGGGCCAGATCATCACGGACGACGCGGGCAACCAGGTCCCGGGCTTCCAGGTGCACCTGGGCGGCGGCCTCGCCTCGCCCGACCGCGAGGAGGCGGGTCTCGGCCGCACGGTGCGCGGGTTGAAGGTCACGGCGGACGGCATCTCCGACTACGTCGAGCGCGTCGCGCGCCGCTACGCCGACGGCCGCGAGGGCGGCGAGTCCTTCGCGCAGTGGGCGCACCGGGTCGACGACGAGGTGCTCACATGAGCGTGAGCCTCGCGCCGCGGGCCACGCGGCGTACCGCCGACGAGCTCGAGGTCCTCGCGCGCGAGGCCGTCGTGGAGCTCGGGAGCGGGACGGATCGCGAGGTCGACGCGGCGGCGGCGATCGCGTGGGTCGCCCGGACCTTCGAACCGGGCGCCGTCGCGGTCGCCTCCTCGATGGCCAACACCGTGCTGCCCCGCTTCGTCTCGCAGCGGATCCCGGGTGTCGACGTGCTGTTCCTCGACACCGGCTACCACTTTGTCGAGACGCTCGCGACGCGCGACGAGGCCCAGCGCCAGCTCGACATCCGCGTCGTCGACGTCACCGCGAGCCTCTCGGTCGCGGAGCAGGACGCCGCCTACGGGCGCGACCTGTTCGCCTCGAACCCCGAGTACTGCTGCGCCATGCGCAAGGTCGAGCCGCTGCGCGACTCGCTGCGCGGATACGAGGTGTGGATCTCGGGCGTGCGCCGCGAGGAGTCCGCGACGCGCACGATGGCCCCGCTCGTGACCTTCGACCACAAGAACGGGCTCGTGAAGGTCAACCCGTTCGTGGCGTGGACGAGCGACGAGCTGTACGGCTATGCGGCGCAGCACGGCGTGCCCATGAACCTCCTTCTCGGGGCGGGATACCCGTCGATCGGCTGCGAGCCGTGCACGCAGCCGGTCGCCGAGGGCGCGGATCCGCGGTCCGGTCGCTGGGCGGGCACGGCGAAGGTGGAGTGCGGGATCCACGTGATCTGAGCAGCCGCCTGTAGCCTCGAGAGGTCATGGAACGCTCGGGGTCCGCGCGCATCGTCGCGCTCGTCGTCGGCGTCGTGGGCGCCGTCGCCGTCGGCGCGCTCACGGCCCTGCAGGCGCGCCTCAATGGCGAGCTGGGCGCCGTCCTCGCCGACGGGTTCCTCGCCGCGGCCATCTCCTTCGGCTCGGGCCTCGCGGTCCTCGTCGTGCTCGGGCTCGCGCTGCCGTCGGGGCGCGCGGGCCTGAAGCGCATCGTCGCCGAGCGGCGCGCGGGGCGCCTCGACTGGTGGCTCCTGTGCGGCGGCGCGGCCGGGGCCTTCAGCGTCGCGACGCAGGGCCTGACGGTCGGCGCGATCGGCGTGGCGCTGTTCTCCGTCGGCATGATCGCGGGGCAGACCGTCGGCGGGCTCGTCCTCGACCGCACGGGGTACAGCCCCGCGGGCGTTACTCCCGTGACCCCGGGCCGCCTCGTGGGCGCCGCGCTCGTCGTCGCGGCCGTCGTCGTCTCGCTCGGCGGCGCGGTCGGATCCGTCCCGGCCTGGATGCTCGCGCTGCCGTTCCTCGTCGGCGTCGGCGTCTCCTGGCAGACCGCGACGAACGGGAGGCTGCGGCAGCGGGCCGGATCCGCGCTCGCCGCGACGGCCGTCAACTTCGCCGGCGGAACGGCGCTCCTCGCCGTCGTCGCCGGGTTCTCGGTCGCCGTCCGCGGGTGGCCCGAACAGTTCCCCACCGCGCCCGCCGTGTACGCGGGCGGCGTGCTCGGGGTGACCTACATCTTCATCTCGGCGGCGCTCACGCCGCGGACCGGCGTGCTCGTCATGACCCTCGGGTCGGTCGTCGGCATGCTCGCGTCGTCGGTCGTGTTCGACCTCGTCTGGCCGCCCGAGGCGGACCCGGACCCGGTGCGCCAGGCGGCCATGATCGTCCTGGCCGCGGCGGGCGTCGCCGTGGCGATCGCGCCGAGGCGGGGGTTCAGGACTCGGGGGTGAAGGTGAGCGACAGCGAGTTCATGCAGTAGCGGTCGCCCGTCGGCGTGCCGAAGCCGTCGGGGAAGACGTGCCCGAGGTGCGAGCCGCATGCGGCGCACCGCACCTCGGTGCGCTGCATGCCGAGGCTGTTGTCCTCGAGCAGCTGCACCGCGTCGGGGCGCACCGACTCGTAGAAGCTCGGCCACCCGCAGTGCGAGTCGAACTTCGTGCCGCTCTGGAACAGCTCGGCGCCGCACCCCGCGCACGTGTAGAGGCCCGCGCGCTCCTCGTCCAGGAGCTCGCCCGTCCAGGCGCGCTCCGTGCCCGACTCGCGCAGCACCGCGTACTGCTCTGGGCTTAGCTCGGCGCGCCACTCGTCCTCGGACTTCTCGACCTCGTATGCCATGCCCCCAGGATACGACGCGCCGCGCGGGGCGGGCGCGGCCCGTGACGTGCCGTGACGCGGGCGAGAATGGGCGGATGGATCCCGCCCTCGCCGACGTCCTCCAGCGCTACGACCGCTTCGCGCGGGAGGAGGCGCCCGGGCGCAGCGCCCGGTACGCGGAGTGGGCCGCGGGGCTCGCGGCGGATCCGGAGACGGCGGCGATCCTCGCACCGCTTCCCGCGCCCCACCGGCAGCCGCCCGTCGTGTTCGCCGTGACGCGCATGCTCGGGGCGCCCGCCGATTACGACGCGTGGGCCGCGTTCGTGCGCGCCCACGCCGACCGCATCGTGGCCGAGTGCGCCGCGCGCACGACCCAGACCAACGAGCCGCTCCGGTGCGCGCCGCTCGCGTTCGCGCTCGCGCGCATCCCGGGGCGCGTCGCGCTCCTCGAGGTCGGCGCGTCGGCCGGTCTCTGCCTGTTTCCGGACCGCTACGCCTACCGATTCGTCGAGCCGGGCGGCGGCGCGCGGCTCCTCGGATCCGGTCCCGTCGTGCTGACCTCCGAGCTGCGCGGGGGCCTCGCCGCACCCGAGCGGATCCCCGAGATCGTCTGGCGGGCGGGCATCGACCCGCAGCCCCGCGACGCGCGTCGCGGGGAGGACCGCGCGTGGATCGAGGGCCTCGTCTGGCCGGGCGAGGACGAGCGCGCGCGGCGGATCGCGGGCGCGCTCGACATCGCGGCGGCGAATCCGCCCGAGATCCTCGCCGCGGACGCGGCAGAGGAGGGTGTACTCGCGTCGCTGGCCGCCAGGGCGCCCGCGGACGCGACGCTCGTCGTCACGACGCCGGGCGTGCTTCCGCACCTGCCCCGTCCCGCGCGCGAGCGCCTGATCTCCCAGATCCGCGACCTGGACGCCCGGTGGATCACGATCGATCACCCGCGCCTCCACGACGCGTGGACGGCGCCGATCGACGCGGAGGCGTGGCCCGGGTTCGTGCTCGCCCTCGACGGCGCCCCGATCGCCGCGACGGATCCGCTCGGTGGGTGGATCGCGCCCGCCTGACCGCGTGTCTGGGCGGACGCGCGGGGGAGGGCGCATACCCTCGAGACATGTCTGACGTGCACCTCGGCGCCCCACGTCCCGGGGCGGAGCAGGGCGGGCTCGACGAGCGCTCGCGCGCCATCCTCGCCTTCGAGGCGGAGTGGCCGCAGCACGACGGCGCCAAGGAGGAGGCCCTCCGCGCGCGCTTCGGGATGGAGCCCGCGCGCTACTACCAGGTCCTCGCGCGCCTGACGGACGACCCCCGCGCCCAGGCGCACGCGCCGCTGCTGATCGGCCGGCTGCGCCGCCTGCGCGACGCCCGCGCAGCGCGCCGCGCGCGGCTGCTCCATTGACGGGCCCGCTACCATGACCCGCGTGCCGCAGACCGACTTCCCGCAGGACCGCTTCGACGACGTCGACGAGGACCCCGCGCGGGTCGGCGCCCACCGCGCGCCGCGCCCCCGCTTCCGGTGGGTCGTCGTGCTCCTGTGGTGGCTCCTCGTTGTGGCGGTGCTGACCGGGGCGGGGATCCTGGCCTTCCTCGCGCTGTCGAGCACCGACTCGATCCGCCTCCCGTCGTCGAGCCAGACGGCGGTGGCGACGCCCTCCCCGTCGGAGATCGACACCTCGTACACGGTCCTCGTCCTCAACGGAACGGCGGACGCCGAGGCGTCCGCCGCGGTGCAGGAGGCGGTGCGCGACGCGGGGTGGGACGAGAGCGACATCGTCCCCCTGAACTCCGACGTCAACGACTTCCAGCACACGACGGTCTATTACGCAGACGCGGAGGATCAGGCGGCCGCGCAGGGCCTGGCCGACGCGCTCGAGATCGACGTCGTGCAGGAGAACGACGAGTTCGCGGCGATGAGCGACGGCGGCCTCACGATCGTCGTCGGCCTCGACCGTGTTTCGGAAGAGTAAACACCTCGCGTCAGCGCCGTCAATCCTTCGCCGATCGGCCGGAAACCGCGGATCCGCGCGGATAGCATCGCTCCCATCCCCGGCGCCACGCCGGGAGGTTCGCAGCACCAGGAGTGAGCATGACGCAGGGCACCGTGAAGTGGTTCAACGCCGAGAAGGGATACGGATTCATCACCGTCGACGCCGACGGGAAGGATGTCTTCGTGCACTACTCCAACATCGAGATGAGCGGCTTCCGCGTTCTCGAGGAGGGGCAGGCCGTGGAATTCACCGTCGGCTCCGGCCAGAAGGGGCCGCAGGCCGAGACCGTCCGGGTCGTCTGAGACTCCCCCTCATCGTCGCGCCGCCGGCGCCTCGCGTGAACCCACGCGAGGCGCCGGCGGCGTTCGTGCGGCGTCCGCGCGAAGAGGTTTGCACTCTCCCTGGTCGAGTGCCAGAATGCTCTTAGCACTCAGTGCGACTGAGTGCTAAAGACCACACGCCTACGTCCGGGAGGGACGACAACACATGGCAAAGATGATCGCTTTCGACGAGGAGGCCCGCCGTGGCCTCGAGCGCGGCCTCAACCAGCTGGCCGACGCCGTCAAGGTGACGCTCGGCCCGCGCGGCCGCAACGTCGTGCTGGAGAAGAAGTGGGGTGCCCCCACGATCACGAACGACGGTGTGTCGATCGCCAAGGAGATCGAGCTCGACGACCCGTACGAGAAGATCGGCGCGGAGCTCGTCAAGGAGGTCGCGAAGAAGACCGACGACGTCGCCGGCGACGGCACGACGACGGCCACGGTCCTCGCGCAGGCGCTCGTTCGTGAGGGCCTCCGCAACGTCGCGGCCGGCGCTGACCCCATCAGCCTGAAGCGCGGCATCGAGAAGGCCGTCGCGGCCATCACCGCCGAGCTGCTCGCGAACGCCAAGGAGATCGAGTCGAAGGAGGAGATCGGCGCGACCGCCTCGATCTCCGCCGCCGACCCCGAGATCGGCCAGCTCATCGCCGAGGCGATCGACAAGGTCGGCAAGGAGGGCGTCGTCACGGTCGAGGAGGCTCAGGCCTTCGGCACCGAGCTCGAGCTCACGGAGGGTATGCGCTTCGACAAGGGCTACCTGAACCCGTACTTCGTCACGGACCCGGAGCGCCAGGAGGCCGTCTTCGAGGACCCGTACATCCTCATCGCGAACCAGAAGATCTCGAACATCAAGGATCTCCTGCCCGTCGTCGAGAAGGTCATGCAGGCGGGCAAGGAGCTCGTCATCATCGCCGAGGACGTCGAGGGCGAGGCGCTCGCGACGCTCGTGCTCAACAAGATCCGCGGCATCTTCAAGGCCGTCGCCGTCAAGGCGCCGGGCTTCGGCGACCGCCGCAAGGCGCAGCTCCAGGACATCGCCATCCTCACGGGCGGCCAGGTCATCACGGAGGAGGTCGGCCTCAAGCTCGAGAACACCGACCTCGAGCTGCTCGGCCGTGCGCGCAAGGTCATCGTCACGAAGGACGAGACGACGATTGTCGAGGGCGCCGGTGAGGCGTCGGCGATCGAGGGTCGTGTGACGCAGATCCGCCGCGAGATCGACGCGACGGACAGCGACTACGACCGCGAGAAGCTCCAGGAGCGCCTCGCGAAGCTCGCGGGCGGCGTCGCCGTCATCAAGGCGGGTGCCGCGACGGAGGTCGAGCTCAAGGAGCGCAAGCACCGCATCGAGGACGCCGTTCGCAACGCGAAGGCGGCCGTCGAGGAGGGCATCGTCCCCGGTGGTGGCGTCGCGCTCCTGCAGGCCGCCTCGACCGCGTTCGCGAAGCTCGAGCTCGTGGGCGACGAGGCGACCGGCGCGAAGATCGTGCGCGTCGGCATTGAGGCGCCGCTCAAGCAGATCGCGCTGAACGCGGGCCTCGAGCCCGGTGTCGTGGCCGCCAAGGTCGCGGAGCTCCCGACCGGCCAGGGCCTCAACGCCGCCACGGGCGAGTACGTCGACATGCTGGCCGCCGGCATCATCGACCCCGCCAAGGTGACGCGTTCGGCTCTGCAGAACGCGGCGTCGATCGCTGGCCTGTTCCTCACGACCGAGGCCGTCGTCGCCGAGAAGCCCGAGCCGGCCGCGCCGGCCGCGGGCGGCCCCGACGCGGGCGGCATGGACTTCTAAGTCCTTCTCCCGCTCCGGCGGCGTCACGAGGCGGCCCTTCTCCCACGGGAGGAGGGCCGCCTCTCGTCGTCCGTCAGCGGAACATTCCGGCGATGTCGGCCTCGGCCTGCTGGTAGCCGGTGCCCGCGGCCTGGAGCCGCTGGGCCAGGTGCTGCAGCCCCTCCTCGACGCGCGCCTGCACCGCCTGCCATTCGGCGGCGAGGCCCTGGAACGCCTGCGACGCACCGCCCTGCCACGTCGCCTCGAGCTGGTGGATGCGCCCCATGAGGAGCGCGACCTCCGCCCGCAGCCGCTCCGAGGAGGCCTGCGCCTCCGCCTGTGCCTGGAGGAGCGCGTCGCTGTCGACCTGAAACTGGGTCATGTCGGATCCTTTCTCGTCTCGTTCCTCGACGGTAGGGATCCGCGCCCCGCCACCTTCGGCCCAGGGGCCGCCGCGCTCAGATAACCCGCGCGCCGAGCGGGGTGTGAACGCGCTCGGGTCCTACACGAGCGGGAAGGCGACCTGGAAGGTCGCGCCGCCGCCCGGGGTGTCGAAGACCGACACCGAGCCGCCGAGCCGCTCGACGATCGACGCGACGATCGCGAGGCCGAGGCCGCTGCCGCCCGTCTCGCGTGTGCGCGAGGTGTCCGCGCGCCAGAAGCGCTCGAAGATCTTGGCGCGGATCTCCGGCGGGATGCCCTCGCCGTGGTCCACGACCGAGATCCAGCCCATACAGGTATCGACGTCGACGCCGACCGTGAGCTCGATTGGCGAGTCCGCGGGGCTGTATCGGCGCGCGTTGCCCAGCAGGTTCGCGACGACCTGCTGGATCTTTTCCTCGGATCCGCGCACGATCGGGGGCACCTCGACGGGCTTGCCCGGGTCAGGGTCGGAGAAGTCGAGTGGCGCGATGGCGCGGGGGGTCTCGCCGCGCGCCGCGCGCTCGCCGCGGCGCCGCAGCAACGCGCGCTGCGCGCGCGAGAACGCCGCCGAGCCCGCGCTGAACGCGCCGCGCACGCCCGCGGCCGGGGGAGCGGGCGGCGCGTCCTCGCCGGGGGCGTCGCGGCGGGGAACCGGCGGCTCGAGCGCGTCGCGGGCGCCCTCCGACAGGATCGTGATGGGGCCCGTGAGGGCCTCGAACGTCGTGTCGTTCACGGCGATCTGGCGCGCCGGATCCGCGGCGCGCAGGTCGAGCGCCGCGTCGCGCGCGATCTGCCGGAGGTCGACGTCGCCGATCTCGAACTCGCGCCGCTCGTCGAGCCGGGCGAGCGACAGGAGGTCCTCGACGAGCGAGCTCATCCGCTTCGCCTCCTTCTCGATGCGCTCCATGGCCTTCGCGGTGTCCTCGTGCGTCTGAATCGCGCCCATCCGGAAGAGCTCCGCGTAGCCCCGGACGCTCACGAGCGGCGTGCGGAGCTCGTGGCTCGCGTCGCCGATGAAGCGGCGCATCTTGTCGACGGTCGCGTCCCGCTCGGCGAACGACTCGTCGAGGCGATCGAGCATTGTGTTGATGGCCAGCTTGAGGCGACCGACCTCCGTGCTCGGCTCGATGTCGGTCATGCGCTGCGCGAAGTCGCCGTCCGCGATCGTCATCGCCGTCGATTCGACCTGGCCGAGGCGCCGGAACGCGAGCGTCACGAGCCAGCGGGTGACGAGCGCGCCCACGAGGAGCGTGAGGATCGTCATGATCGTGAAGACCCCGACGTAGGTGCTCATGAAGGCGTCGACCTCGGACAGCGGGAGCGCCACGAGCTGGGCGTACAGCGCGCTCGTGCCGCCGACCGTGACCTGGACGGGGGCGACCGACGCGCGATACCCCGCGCCCGTGAGCGTGTCCAGGCTGAAGATCGCGTCCTGGTTGAGGAACGCGTCCTGCACCGTCAGCTCGGTGGGGAACAGCGGATCCGCTCCCGGCCCGTTCTCGCCGCCGGAGACGCCCACGAGGGCGCCCTCGGCGTCGTAGATGGCGATGATGTATTCGGTGCGCGGCTCCGGGTCCTTCGGCAGGAGGGTCGGGATCCCCTCCGCGTCCTGGACGACGTCGAAGACCGTCTCGTAGACGTCGGTTCCCGAGAGCTGCAGCGCGGAGGTGCCGACGTATCCGGACAGCATGGACTGCAGGACCGGGGTGGATCCGATGCCCGCCGACAGCAGGCCGGCCGCGAGCACGCCCACGGTCACGCCGGTGATCTTGGCGCGCAGGCTCGTGCGGCGCCACCAGCGTGTGATCGCGTCGGAGCGGGTGGCCAGGGCGCGCGCCTTTCCTCGGGGCGGGGGTTAGGGCTTGTCGACCTTGAGCATGTAGCCGAAGCCGCGCTTGGTCTGGATGAGCGACTCCGAGGCGTGCGGGTCGATCTTGCGGCGCAGGTACGAGATGTAGCTCTCGACGATGCCCGCGTCGCCGTTGAAGTCGTACTCCCACACGTGGTCGAGGATCTGGGCCTTCGAGAGCACGCGGTTCGGGTTCAGCATGAGGTAGCGCAGGAGCTTGAACTCGGTCGGGCTGAGGTCGATCGCCGTGTCGCCCACGTAGACGTCGTGCGTGTCCTGGTCCATCGTGAGCTCGCCGGAGCGGATGACCGACTCCTCCTCGTCCGACTGCATCGTGCGCCGGAGCACGGCCTGGATCCGCGCGACGATCTCGTCGAGGCTAAACGGCTTGGTGACGTAGTCGTCGCCGCCGACGTTGAGGCCCTTGATCTTGTCGTCGGTCTCGTCCTTGGCGGTCAGGAAGATGATGGGGGCCGTGTAGCCGGCGTCGCGCAGGCGCTTCGTGACGCTGAACCCGTTCATGTCGGGCAGCATCACGTCGAGCACGATGAGATCGGGCTCTTCCTCCAGCACGGCCGAGATCGTCTGGGCGCCGTTGATCACAGTCCTGACCTGGAATCCGGCGAAACGCAGGCTCTGGGAGAGCAGGTCCCGGATGTTCGGCTCGTCGTCGACTACGAGGATGCGCGGTGCGGTCATACCCCCATTATGTCGACAATGCGCCGTCGGTGGCGCTTTTGCGCGCCGAACCGCCCCTCACGCGACCCCGCGATCAGGCGGCGATGTCCTCCGTGTCGAGGATCGTGTAGCTGTATCCCTGCTCCGCGAGGAAGCGCTGGCGATTCTGCGCAAACTCCTGGTCGACGGTGTCCCGGGCGATGAGCGTGTAGAAGCTGGCCGTGTGGTCGCTGCGCTTGGGGCGAAGCAGCCGCCCGAGGCGCTGGGCCTCCTCCTGCCGGGACCCGAACGAGCCCGAGACCTGGATGGCGACGGAGGCCTCGGGGAGGTCGACGGAAAAGTTCGCGACCTTCGAGACCACGAGGATCCGCTCCGTGCCCTCGCGGAATGCCTGAAACAGCTCCTCGCGCTCGTCCACCGGCGTGGCGCCCGTGATCTGCGGCGCGCCGAGGGCGTCCGAGAGCTCCTGCAGCTGGTCGAGGTACTGCCCGATGACGAGGATCTGCTCGTCGCCGTGCCGCGCGATGATCTCGCGCGCCGCGTCGATCTTCGCGGGGGCGGTCGCCGCGATGCGGTACCGCTGGTCGTCGGCCGCGGCGGCGTATTCGAGGCGCTCGGAGGCGGGCAGGTCGATGCGCACCTCGTAGCAGGCGGCGGGGGAGATATATCCCTGCTGCTCGATCTCCTTCCACGGCGCGTCGAAGCGCTTCGGGCCGATGAGGCTGAAGACGTCCCCCTCCCGCCCGTCCTCGCGCACGAGGGTCGCCGTCAGGCCGAGGCGGCGGCGGGCCTGCAGATCGGCCGTGAGCTTGAACACGGGCGCGGGCAGGAGGTGCACCTCGTCGTAGAGGATGAGCCCCCAGTCGAGCGCGTCGAGCACGTCGAGGTGCGCGTACTGCCCCTTCCGCTTTGACGTGAGGATCTGGTAGGTCGCGATCGTGACGGGCTTGATCTCCTTGACCTGCCCCGAGTACTCGCCGATCTCGTCCTCGGTCAGCGTCGTGCGGGCGAGCAGTTCGTCGCGCCACTGGCGCGCGGAAACCGTGTTCGTCACGAGGATGAGCGTGGTCGTCTTCGTCGCCGCCATGGCGCCCGCGCCGACGAGCGTCTTGCCCGCGCCGCAGGGCAGTACGACGACGCCGGATCCGTCCGCCGAGAACGTGTCGACGGCCTGCTCCTGGTAGGGGCGCAGGCTCCACCCGTCCTCCGCGAGCGCGATCTCGTGGGGCGTCCCCGGGGTGTACCCGGCGAGGTCCTCGGCGGGCCAGCCGATCTTCAGGAGCTCCTGCTTGATCTGGCCGCGCGCCCACGCGTCGATCACGTGCGTGTCGGGATCGGGGTGCCCGATGAGGAGGTTCTGGATCCGCTTGTTGCGGGAGACCTCGGCGAGCACCGCGCGGTCGGTCGAGCGGAGCAGGAGCTCGCCCTCCTCGCCGCGCTCGATCGTCAGGCGCCCGTACCGCCCGACCGTCTCGCGCAAGTCGGTCGCGACCGAGGGCGGGACGGGGAAGCGCGTGAAGCGATCGAGGGTCTCGAGCATGCCCTCCGCCGTGTGGCCGGCGGCGCGGGCGTTCCACAGCCCAAGGCGCGTGATCCGGTAGGTGTGGATGTGCTCGGGGGCGCGCTCCAGCTCGGCGAACACGGCGAGCTCGTGCCGCGCCGCCTCCGCGTCGGGGTGCGCGACCTCGAGAAGGACCGTGCGGTCGCTCTGGACGATCAGGGGGCCATCAGCCATAGCCCACGAGTCTATCCGCGCGAGGCGAACCCGGGCCCGCGTTCAGACGCGGCGCGCGGACCGGATGAGCGAGACGGGGAGGGTGCGCTCGACGTCGGCGCCCGCGTCGCGCCCCCGGAGGCGGCCCCCGCCGAGCCCTGTCGCGTCGAGGCGCATCTCGCGCACGCTGCCGTCGGGCATGTTCACCTCGACCGCGAGCGTCGCGCGGTCCTTCACGGCCGCCTCGAGCTCGCGCTCGAGCCACGCGGCGTCGCCGTCGGCCGCGTGCCCCTCGCGGAGGCGCTCGATCAGCGCGGCGGCGTCGGCGGGCCGAGCCGGGTCGGGAAGAACCCGCCGCCGATCGCGCGGGAGCGGATCGCCCGCGGCGTCCACGCGCACGGCCGGATAGCGGGCGTCGGCGAGCGCCCAGAACACGGTGTCGGCGGCGGCGGCGGTCCGCAGGCGCTCGCCCTCGTGCACGAGGCCGAGGCTCTGGAGCGACTGGTCGACGCCGAGCGTGCGCAACAGGTGCGGATCCGTGCTCGTGACGACCGTGTGGCCGCGCTCGGGATCGGACGACACGCGGACGAGGCCGTGGCGGTCGGCGATGCGGTCGAGCAGATAAGCGAGCGGCTGGGGGACGCCGGTGAGGGAGATCTCCTCGAGGAAGGCGCGCATGGAGGCGGCCGTCTCGCCCGTGCCCAGGGCCTCGGTCAGCGACGGCTCGGAGAAGCGATACGAGGAGGCCTGAGCGTGCGACTCGCGCCGGGCCATGCGCCGCAGCCGCACGTCGAGCGCGGGGGCGAGCGGGCCGGGGCTGATCGCCGTGAGGTCGTTCTGCAGGTACACGCGGTCGACCTCGTGCGGGAGGAACTCCGCGAGCGCCGCCGTGTCGGGCGCGCCGCCGCGCCGCAGCGGCGCCGCCCAGGCCGGCTCGGTGGGCGGGTCGCCGTCGGCGACGACGCCGACCAGGCGGGCGAACTCGAGCCAGCCGCGCGCCTTATCGGGCCAGGCGTCGTCGAGCGGATAGGCGTCCGGCCACAGCGCGGGATCGATCCACCCCTCGCCCCGGCGCAGCCCGTCCGGAAGCGCATCGCGCAGCCGCGCGGCCAGCACCGCCCATCGCTCGGGCGTCGAGTGTTCGATCCACGCCGCGCCGGCGGCGGTGACGCCAAACACGCGATCGTGGCCCCGCAGGAGGCCCGTGGCGCCCGCGAGGCGCACGAGGGCGTCTGCCTCGCCCGGCGCGGCAACGATCTGTTCGTCGACGAGGCGCCGGCGCTCGGTCGCGCTGAGGGCGCCGGTCCCGACTCGCGCGAGCGGGGCGCCGAGGGCGCGCAGGAGGATGTCCGCGAGCGCCGTGATCGTCGTGAACGCGCGCTCCGCGGCATGTTCGGCGGCGGCGCCCGTCGCGGCCGGCGGCTCCTGGCCGGGCGTCGGCGTCGGGCTCGTGCCGCCGAGAGCGCGGGCGACGGCGGGAAGCGCGAGCCCCGCCTCGTCGGTGAGCGCGAGGGTGGTCAGCGGCTCGCCCGAGGCCAGGCGCCACACGGCGTCGCGGGGGAGGACCGAGAGCGCGTTCGCGACGTGCTCGGGGAGGAGGAGCCACTCGGCCGCGTCGAAGAAGTCGCGCCACGCGCCCGAGGCGGCGAGGACGTGACGCTCGGCGAACAGTGCCTCGAGCTCCCGGTCGTCGGCGGCGCGGAGCCGTTCGGCGATCAGTCGCGCCGCGGCGCCGTCCTCCGCGTTCACTGCCGGTTCGCCCGGCCCCGACGGATGAAGCTCATGATGAGCAGCGCGAGCAGCAGGAGGAACGAGATGACCGGGCCGACCATCTGCACGACGAACACGGTCGGCCAGACGCCCGACGCGTAGTCCACGCCGCCGACCGCGCCGGCGATCATCACCGCGACGAAACAGCCGATCGACAGCACGAGGATTCCCAGCGACATGGCGGCCAGGACCCGGTCGATGCGGCGCACGGGAGGGGCGCCATCGGCGTTATTGCTCATCCCTCCCACAGTAGTCCACGGACCCCCGCCGTGGCGCGCACGGTAATCTGAACGGTCGGGGGACCGAGCGGATCCCTCGTTCTTCGTTTCCGGCAGCTTCAGCGAGGTTCCCATGCCCACCGGCAAGGTCAGGTTCTACGACGAGGACAAGGGCTTCGGCTTCATCTCGTCCGACGACGGACAGGACGTTTTCCTGCACGCCAGCGCGCTCCCCGCCGGGGCGTCCCTCGTGAGCGGGACGCGCATCGAGTTCGGCATCGCCGATGGTCGGCGCGGCCCCTCCGCGCTCTCGGTCCGGGTGCTCGATGCCCCGCCGAGCGCCGTGCGCGCGCAGCGCAAGAAGCCCGACGACATGGCCGTCATCGTCGAGGATCTCGTGCGCCTCCTCGACGACATGGGCGGAGACCTCCGCCGCGGGCGCTACCCCTCGAACGCGCACGCCCGCAAGATCGCGGCCGTCCTGCGAAAGGTTGCCGATGACATCGACGCGTGAGCCCGACGAGCGCCTGACCGGCGCGGGCCCCCTCGCTCTCGCCGCGCTGGCGGAGATCACCCCCGCCGAGACCGTCGGCGCGGCCGCGGGCCACGAGGTGCACGAAGACGGCACGGTGTCGCTGCGGTTCGCGGCGAGCATGCCGGGCTACCCGGGGTGGTTCTGGACGGTCTCCGTCGCAGCCGTCGACGGCGCGGATCCGACCGTGCTCGAGGCCGAGTTGCTGCCGGGCGACGACGCGCTCGTCGCGCCCGAGTGGGTGCCGTGGTCTCAGCGCCTCGAGGAGTACAAGGCCGCGCAGGCGGCCGCCCGTGCCGCGGGCGAGGACATGGACGACGCTGAGGGCGCCTCTCCCGACGGCGACGAGGGTGAGGACGGCTCGGACGACGACGCGGAGGACGACGACGAGGCGTCGTTCCTGCACGCCGGAGACGTGGACGGCGTCGACATCGACGAGCTGGACGCGGGCGCGGAGGGCGAGTCGCCGGACGGCGCGGAGGACGACTCGGAGTGACGGGGCCGGGGCCTAGGATGGGCCCATGACGCTCCAGATCCCCGCTGACCTCCTTCCCGCCGACGGCCGCTTCGGGTGCGGCCCGTCGAAGGTGCGCGACGCGCAGGTGCAGGCGCTCGCGGCGGCGGGCGGATCCCTCCTCGGCACGTCGCATCGCCAGGCGCCGGTGAAGAACCTGGTCGGGAGCGTGCGCGAGCGCCTCGCCGCGATGCTGCGCCTGCCGGACGGCTACGAGGTCATCCTCGGCAACGGTGGATCCACGGCCTTCTGGGACGCCGCGGCGTTCGGCCTGATCCAGACCCGCAGCCAGAACCTCACCTTCGGCGAGTTCGGCGGCAAGTTCGCGGCCGCGGCCGCCGCGCCGTGGCTCGAGACCCCGGACGTGCGACAGGCGACGCCGGGCACGGTGGCGCAGCCCGTGGCGGTCCCTGGGATCGACGTGTACGCGTGGCCGCAGAACGAGACGTCCACCGGCGCGCAGGCGCGCGTGGCCCGCGTCGCAGGAGACGACGGCGCGCTCACCGTGATCGACGCGACGAGCGCGGCCGGCGGCCTCGACGTCGACGCGCGGGAGTTCGACGTCTATTACTTCGCGCCGCAGAAGAACCTTGGGTCGGACGGCGGGCTGTGGATCGCCGCCGTCTCGCCCGCCGCGATCGAGCGCATCGCCGCGATTCAGGCGTCGGGGCGATACATCCCCGCCTCCCTCGACCTCACGACGGCGCTCGACAACTCGCGCAAGAACCAGACGTACAACACGCCGGCGCTGTCGACGCTCCACCTCCTCGACAGCCAGCTGGAGTGGATCCTCGGCAACGGTGGGCTCGAGTGGGCCGCGGCGCGCACGCGGGAGTCGTCCTCGGTGCTCTACGACTGGGCGGAGGCATCCCCGGTCGCGACGCCGTTCGTGCAGAACCTGGCCGACCGCTCGAGCGTGGTCGTCACGATCGACTTCGACGAGTCGGTTGACGCCGCGGCGCTCGCGAAGACCCTGCGGGCGAACGGCATCGTCGACACGGAGCCCTACCGCAAACTGGGGCGCAACCAGCTGCGCGTGGCGACCTTCGTCTCGATCGAGCCGGACGACGTGCGCCAGCTGACCCGCAGCATCGACTACGTGCTCGCGCACGGCTGAGGCGGCTCGGCGCGCCGCGCCACGGCCCGCCGCGCGGGTTAGGATCTCCTTACCCCATTTCGCAACGAAAGCGCCGCGATGACTGATCTGATCGACACCACCGAGATGTATCTCCGCACCGTCCTCGAGCTCGAGGAGGAGGGGATCGTGCCCCTGCGGGCGCGCATCTCGGAGCGGCTCGGGCACTCGGGTCCGACCGTGTCGCAGACCGTCGGGCGCATGGAGCGCGACGGGCTCATCCGCGTGGGCGAGGACCGCCGCCTCGTGCTGACCGTGGACGGACGCCGGAAGGCGATCGAGGTCATGCGCAAGCACCGGCTGGCGGAGCGCCTGCTCAGCGACGTGATCGGGCTCGATTGGGCCTATGTGCACGAGGAGGCCTGTCGCTGGGAGCACGTCATGAGCGAGCTCGTCGAGCGCCGGCTGGTCGAGCTGCTCGGCCACCCCGACGAGTCCCCCTACGGCAACCCCATCCCCGGGCTGGGTGAGCTCGGCGACGTCGCGACGTCGGCCACCTTCGACGAGGGCGTCATCGGTGTCGTCAAGAAGCTGGACCTCGCGGGGGAGCCGATCCGCGGGACGGTGCGCCGGCTCGCCGAGCCCGCGCAGGTGGATCCCGAGCTGCTGAGCCAGCTGCGGGAGGCCGGGGTGGTCCCGGGAGGTACCGGGGCGTTCGAGTACAACGAGGGGTATGTGCTCGTCCGGATGGACGGCGCCGAGAACGGCCTCGAGCTCCCGATCGACGTCGCCTCGCACGTCTTTCTCGTCGCCGACTGACGCGCGGCCGTCAGCGGATTCTGGCCCGGGCGTGACTTTGCCGTTATCTTTCGTTACCATTTGGTGATACCCGGCGCCCGCGCCGGGGGCTCTGTGGGAAATCGCCTCGTGTGGTTCGCCCCTCCCGCAGAGAGACACTGTGCCCCCAACCAGTGCTGGCGAATCACCGCGTTCCCGACGCGCGAGGCGATGGAGGAACCCGATCTTGGCAGACGACATGACGGCGCGCGACGAGCTCGCCCCCGACGACGCGCAGGTACCCGCTGCGCAGCCCCTCACGAGCCGCAAGATGCTCGCCGCCGCCCGCAAGGACATGCGTGAGACCGAGCGCGCGGCCCGCCGCGCGGAGGCTCATCAGGCGTCGCGCCGCTTCACGCCCCTGCGTGCCGCGGGAACGCTGGCCGCGGTGTGCGCGCTCATCGCCGGCGTCGCGATCCCCGCGTATGCGGCGACGCAGCAGGACGCGTCCTCGGAGACGGCGAGCGTGCGCGAGGCCGCCGAGGGCGACGCCCAGTCGCTCGAGGTGAGCGAGGACGCCGCGTCGACCGACCTCACGGCGACGACCTACGCCGCGACCTCCTCCGAGGAGATCGAAAAGATCGAGGCCGAGCGCGACGCCCTCGAACGCGCCGAGGCCGAGCAGGCTGCCGCGGAGGAGGCCGCCGCGGAGGCGGCGGCTGCCGCCGAGACGACGGAGGCCGCCGAGACGACGGAGGCCGCCGAGACGACCGGGACCGTGGCGAGCGCCGAGGCGCCCGCGCCGACCGTCGTCGACGGCGCCGTGAACCCGCTGCCGGCGGGCTCGTACTACGTCAGCCGCTCCGTGAGCTCCGGCCACGACGGCACCGACATGGTCGCTCCGGCCATGACGCCGATCTACGCCGTCAAGTCCGGCACAGTGACCGTCTCAAGCGAGGGCTACGGCGGCTGGGGCGTGACGGTTGCGATCGATCACAACGACGGCACGCAGACCCTCTACGGCCACATGACGTACGGCACGCGCCAGGTCGCGGCGGGCCAGGCCGTGGAGGCCGGGCAGATCATCGGGTACGTCGGCTCGACCGGCCGCTCGACGGCGAACCACCTCCACATCGAGCTGCGGATCAACGGCGTGATCGTCGATCCGATGAACTACCTGCCGATCTAATCAGGCAGCTCGCGATCGAGCCCGCACCGACGACACGGTGCGGGCTCGATCGCATGTTGCACGAAATTCATTCGGCATTCGTCTCCCGGGCGTGTCCGCTGGGCTATCCTAATCGCGTCGTCGCGACGACGAGGGAGAGGAAGGCCCATGGACCAACGCCCACGCATCCGAACCACGGATGCGCTCGGACGCTATGTCCTGAGGCATTGTGCGCACACGAGCCGCGGCGCCGCCGCGGTGTGCCATCGAGGCGCTGTCATTGCGACAGCGCCTTTTTTCGTGCCCTCCGGCCCGCGCGACGACAATCCGCAACTCCCGGAAGCCATCCGGGAAGGGAAGAAAGGTCGCATATGCGCACCCTCGTGTTGAATGCCGGATTCGAGCCGCTCGCTGTGGTCTCGTTCAAGCGCGCGCTCGTGCTCGTGATGAACGACAAGGCGAATGTGATAGAGCGGATGGAGAACGCTCCCGTGTGGAGCGTTTCCGGCCCGCACGATCGCCCCGCCGTGATCGTTCTGAATAGATATGTCAGAATTCCGCACGCGCGTCGCATTCCCGTCACCCGTCGCGGAGTTCTGCGCCGCGACGGCTATCGCTGCGGGTACTGCGGTCGCGCCGCCAACACGATCGACCACGTCCTCCCGCGCTCGCGGGGTGGCGCGGACTCCTGGGAGAACCTCGTTGCGGCCTGCGTGACGTGCAACAACGTCAAGAGCGACCGGACGCCGCAGGAAATGGGCTGGAAATTGCGCCACGTCCCCGCGATTCCGCGCGGAAACAGCTGGGCGGTGCGCGGATCCGAAAAAGCGGACCCCTCGTGGGAGCGCTATTTGGAAATGGCCGCTTAGGCAGCGATTGAAATATCGCATTCGATAAGCAATTTCACGTGCACACGGGTTATGGTGTCGTTATGGCGAGAAAGATTGTTCATCAGTTGGTCGACGACATCGACGGAACCGTGCTGGAGCCGGGCGAGGGCGAGACGATTCTTTTCTCCCTCGACGGCAAGAGCTACGAGATTGACGTGAGCGCGGAAAACGCGCAGGCCGTGCGCGACGCATTCGAGCCGTTCGTGTCTTCGGCGCGGCGTATCTCGGGGGCCACGGCGGCCCCGAAGGCTCGCGGTGCGCGCTCGAGCGGCGGAAGCGGTCGCGACCTCGCGGCCGTCCGCGAGTGGGCGCGGGCGAACGGGCACACGGTCAGCGACCGCGGGCGCGTCCCCGAGGCGGTCCTGCAGGCCTACGACGCCGCGCACTGACGCGACAAGCCCACGCGCCCTCCCAGATAGACTGGGAGGGCGCGTTGGCGCATGCCCCTGTAGCTCAGTGGATAGAGCGTCGGTTTCCTAAACCGTGCGTCGCAGGTTCGAGTCCTGTCAGGGGCACTTTTTCAGACGTACTAGAACCTGAGACATCGAAAGTTGTCTTGGGTGCGGTGATTGCGGCGGGCGGTGGGGTGAGGCGGATCGTGGCCTCGCCGTCTTCTCCGATGTCGATGCCGCCGGTGAGTGCCTGGTTCGCGAGGCGTTTGCCGTGGTTGTCGGCTCGCGCGTACATTGTGGCGCAGTCGATCAGGAGGCGCAGCGCGGCGGTGAGGTGACGTCGGGTGCCTTCGCTGCCCTCGCGCTCGCGGGTTAGACGGCGGTTGATGTCGGTGAGTCCTGCCCGGATGCGGTCTTGGTGTCGTTTGAGGGTGTCCAGGTCGATGGCGTCGGCGAAGTGGGCTGCGAGCAGCTTCTCGCTCTCGTCGTGAAGGCGCTTGGAGCCTGACCCGCTTTTCCGGACACCAACTTTGAGGCGATGATCGTCTCGGAAGGAGTCCGTGAGATGCCTGCTGCCCACCCGCCGGAGTTCCGGCGTCGAGCCCTCGATCTCGTTGCCCAGGGCAACCCGGTCGCGCAGACCGCGCGTGACCTCGGGATCAGTGAGTCGTGCCTTCGGAACTGGATGAACCGTGACGCGGTCGACCCCGGCCGCAAGGCCGGGGTCACGACCGATGAGCATAAGGAGATCGTCGAGCTGCGTCGCCGGAACCGGGTGCTGGAGATTGGAGATCGAGATCCTCAAGCGCGCGTCGGCGTACTTCGCGAGGGAGAACGTGCTCCCAAAATAGGGTTCCGGCTGGTCCAGGAGTTCGCCGCCGACGGTGTTCCCGTCGCGGTGGCCTGCCGGTTCCTGAACATCTCGACCTCCGGCTTCTACGAGTGGAGCAGTCGGCCACCCTCACCGCGTGCTGTCGCGGATGCGGAGCTGACGACCACGATCCGTCAGATCCACGCCGACTCGCGGGAGACGTATGGTGCTCCGCGGGTGCTTGCCGAACTGCGGCTCGGGCTCGGGGCGCTCACGTCGGCCGCAAACGCGTCGCCCGGCTGATGCGGATCGATGGGCTCGTGGGCGTCTCGCACCGTCGAAAGCGGCGCGGGTGGAAGCCAGACACGGCCACGCACGAGGACCTCGTGAAGCGGCAGTTCCGTGCCGACGCGCCCAACCGGCTGTGGTTCTGCGACATCACGCAGCACCGCGCGAAAGACGGATGGGTCTACTGCGCCGCCGTGATCGACGCGTACTCGCGGCGGATCGTGGGGTGGTCGATCTCGGACCGGATCACCGCGGAGATCGTCGCCGACGCGCTAGAGATGGCCCGCTGGCGACGACGGCCCGAACCTGGAACCGTGGTCCACGCGGACCGAGGAGCGCAATACACGTCCTGGCTTTTCGGGCACAGGCTCCGCCAAGCCGGGCTCCTCGGATCGATGGGACGCGTCGCATCCAGCGTCGATAATGCGCTCATTGGGTCGTTCTGGTCGACCATGCAACGCGAGCTCCTCGACCGCTCCGCCTGGACCTCACGAGCCGAGTTGTCATCGGCGATGTTCGAGTGGATCGAGGCGTTCTACAACCCCACCCGCCGGCACACCGCGCTCGGCAACCTCAGCCCCGTGGAGTTCGAACGACTTCACATCCCCGCCGCAACCGCGGCATGATCAACAAAGAGAAACCGTCCGGGAAACCGGGTCAGGCTCCTCCATCGCGCTCGGAGTCGCGTCCGTCGTGGGCTTTAACGCGTCTGTGGTCGGCACCATACTGAGTATCCATTCGACGGTAGAGGCATGTTGATGAAAGACAATCCGTACACTCACCCGTTTGCCTTCGTGGCATACACCGTGTTCGCGCTGCTAGTACTCGCCTTGGCCGTCCTGTGCGCCGTCGCCGCCGTCACGGGCTTTGCTCCGTGGTACCTGTTCCTCATTCCACTGGTCCTCTCGGTTGCTTTGTCAGTTCTGGTGATATCGCGGTTCCCACGGATGATGCGTCGCAGCGAGGAGTCCGCGTCGCAGGGTGACGATGGCTAAACCCGGAGGACCTCCTCCGGGGATCGTCCTCACGGTGATGCAAGGGTGACAATGCACTCAACGTCACCCAAGAGGAGCTTTGTGCCGGCAGGGATCATGGTGGGCTCGCCGGGAGTGAGTACGCGTGGGGGAGTGGTCAGCACCTCGATGCCATTGGGGGCGTTGAGGTCGGTGACGATGATCCGCGAGCGCTCGTCGACGTCGATGGCTGCGTGGGTGCGGGAGAGCTGACGGCCGGGACTGTGGACCGTGATCGGGTGGCGCCCGTCGACGGCGCGGGGTTCGCGGCCGATGACGACGCGGGCGGGGACTGTGACGGCGCGTTGTGTGCTGAACGTCAGGTGCAGGACGGCGGGAGGGGTGGCGTGGATGCGCGTTGCTTCCGTGTCCTCGTCGAGGTTTGCGGGGTCTTCGACCGCGGGGCGATTCACCCGCCTTGCCTGATCCCACACGGTTTCCAGCCGCTCGAACCGAAGCAATTCGTTCGGTTTCAGTCCAGCAGTGAGCACCGAATCCCCGCCCTACGGCAGCAGCCCGTGGCGTCGGGCCGCCGCGACCGCGGCGTGGCGTGTCGAGGCGTCGAGGCGGGACATCGCGGATGCAAGGTACGCCTTGACGGTCGCCTCGCGCAGGCCCAGGCGCTCGGCGATCTCGGCGTTCGTCGCGCCGAGCGCGGCGCACGCGAGCACGTCCACCTCGCGCGGCGCCAGCCGGATCTCGGAGGCCCGCGGCGGGGCGTCCGCGGAGAGCGCCGCCAACCGCCGTTCGACGGCCGCGAGGCGGCCGCGGAGGCCCGCGTCGTCGACCTCGGCGGCGATGAGGCGGAGCTCCGCGTAGGTCGCGCGCAGCTCCTCTCGCTGCGCCGCGGGGAGGGGGCCGGGCGCGTCGCGCGTGTCCTCGGGTGCGCTCGGCCGATCCGCGAGCGCCGCGGCGAGGCGCTCCGCGACGCCGACCGCGGGAGCCGCGGCGACGCCGCCCACGGTGGAGGAGCCCCACGCCCCGCCGTACAGGAGGCCGCGCGGGCGTCCCGCGACGACGACGGGCACCGCGATGAGCGTGCCGATCCCCTCGCCGAGGATGAAGCCGTCGTAGTCGTGCGTGATCTGCCTGGCGGTGGCGTAGTCGCCCGTCATGCGCGGGCGCGCCTCGGCGACCGCCCGCCCGCCCAGCCCGCGGTCGGGCGCGACGGCGAGCCCCGCGAGCGCGTCCGTGCGGTTTCCCACGATGCGGGTCACGCGCGTGACCCGGTCCTCGTCCGCGAGGCCGCCAAAGGCGAGGGGGAACCGCGTGACGGCCGCGAACTCCTCGACGGCGCGGGCGAGAAGCTGCTGAGCGCTCGGGTCTGGGGGCGTCGCCGACATGGTGCCTACCGCCTTTCGGGGGTGACGGCCCGCGGGCCGAGTTCGTAGCGTCGTGGACAGCTCGGGGCCCCACGAGGGATCCCGGGTTCCCGAGGCGGCGCAACGGTGCGTCGCCCAGCGACATGCGGCAAGGAGGCCACATGACGGACAAGGATACTGCCACGACACCCGCTCGGGTCGTGGACTACATCGCGGTGGAAAAGTCGGAGACGTTCCGCGGACTGAAGCGGACGCACCGGTCGTTCGTGTTTCCCATGGCCGCGCTTTTTCTCGTGTGGTACTTCGCGTACGTGCTACTCGCCGGGTGGGCTCCCGAGTTCATGGGGCAGCGCGTCTGGGGTGACGTCACGGTCGGCCTTCTCCTCGGGCTCGGCCAGTTCGTGACGACGTTCGCCATCACGATGGGCTACGTCGCCTTCGCGAATCGCCGGCTCGACCCGGTGGCACAGCGGATTCGCGAACAGCTCGAGCGCGAGGAGGCCGGCCGATGAGCGGCGCGCTGGAGACGGCGGCGAACGTCGTTACCGAGATCGAGAACAACCCGATCCTCAACATGTCGATCTTCGCGGCGTTCGTGGCCGTGACGATGTTCATCGTCATCCGCGCGAGCCGCAACAACGCCTCGGCCGCCGACTACTACGCGGGCGGGCGATCGTTCACGGGGCCGCAGAACGGCTTCGCCATCTCGGGCGACTACCTCTCGGCCGCCTCGTTCCTGGGTATCGTGGGAGCGATCGCGGTCAACGGCTACGACGGGTTTCTCTACTCCATCGGCTTCCTCGTCGCATGGCTCGTGGCGCTCCTGCTCGTCGCGGAGCTGATGCGCAACACGGGCAAGTTCACGATGGCCGACGTGCTGTCGTTCCGCCTCCGACAGGCACCCGTGCGCATGGCGGCCGCGGTCACGACCCTGGCCGTGTGCTTCTTCTACCTCCTCGCGCAGATGGCCGGTGCGGGCGGGCTCGTGTCCCTACTGATGGGCATCGACGGCGCGATCGGGCAGTCGATCGTCATCGCTGTCGTGGGCGTGATCATGGTGCTCTACGTGCTCATCGGCGGCATGAAGGGCACGACCTGGGTCCAGATTGTCAAGGCCTTCCTCCTCATCGGCGGCGGCATCGTCATGTCGATCTGGGTGCTCGCGCTCAACGGCTTCAGCATCAACGCGCTGCTCGAGTCGGCCGTCGCAGCCTCGCCGCAGGGGGAGGCGATCCTCAGCCCCGGGCTGAAGTACGCCAACCCGCTCGACTTCCTCTCGCTCGGCCTCGCGCTCGTGCTGGGCACCGCCGGCCTGCCGCACGTGCTCATGCGCTTCTACACCGTGCCCACGGCGAAGGAGGCCCGCCGTTCCGTTGTCTGGGCGATCTGGCTGATCGGGCTGTTCTACCTGCTGACGCTCGTACTCGGCTATGGCGCGGGCGCCCTCGTGGGCCCCGAGCAGATCGAGGCCGCGCCCGGCGGGGTGAACTCGGCGGCGCCGCTGCTCGCGAACGCGCTCGGCGGGCCGCTCCTCATGGGGTTCATCTCCGCCGTGGCGTTCGCGACCATCCTCGCCGTCGTGGCCGGGCTGACGATCACCGCGTCGGCCTCGTTCGCCCACGACATCTACGCGAACGTGTGGAAGAAGGGGAAGGTCACGGGCGACGGCGAGGTGCGCGTCGCGCGGATGACGACGCTCGTCGTCGGCGCGCTCGCGATCGTCGGCGGCATCGGCGTCCAGGGCCAGAACGTCGCGTTCCTCGTGGCGCTTGCGTTCGCGGTGGCCGCCTCGGCGAACCTGCCGACGATCCTCTTCTCGCTGTTCTGGCGCGGGTTCACGACGATGGGCGCGGTCCTCAGCATGTACGGCGGCCTCGCGGCCGCCGTCATCCTGATCGTGCTCTCGCCCGTGTTCTCCGGATCCGACACGAGCGTCTTCCCGGGCATCGACATCGCCGTGTTCCCGCTGACGAACCCGGGCATCGTGTCGATCCCCGTCGGGTTCCTGCTGGGATTCGTCGGATCCTTCATCGGGCGCGGATCCGAGGATCCGAAGGTGGCGGCGGAGATGGAGGTGCGCTCGCTCACGGGCCACGGGGCCGAAAAGGCCGTCGAGCACTAGGACAGCGGCAGGCGGGGCGCGCGGCCATCGCGTCGCGCGCCCTACGTGGTCGGCCAGATCCCGCTGGAGCCGCGGCGGTGGCTGCCGACGAGGTGCGTGTCGACGATGCCGATCGCCTCCATGAGCGCGAACATCGTCGTGGGTCCGACCCACCGGAACCCGCGGCGCTTGAGCTCGCGCGAGAGGGCGATCGATTCGTCGGACGTCGACGGCACCTCGTCGGGGGTCCGCGGCGCGGGCGTGGCCGCCGGGCGGAACGACCACACGAGCTCTCCGAGGTCGGTGCCGTCCTCGCGCAGGCGCAGGGTCGCCCGGGCGTTGTCGATCGTTGCGAGGATCTTCGCGCGGTTCCGAATGATGCCCGCGTCCGCCAGAAGGCGGGAGAGATCGGCGTCGCCGAACGCGGCCACGCGCGCGGGGTCGAAGCCCGCGAACGCGTCGCGAAACGCGGGGCGCTTGCGCAGGACTGTCGCCCAGGACAGGCCGGACTGAAACGCCTCGAGGCTGAGGCGTTCGAACACGCCGCGTTCGTCGGTGACGGGCAGGCCCCACTCGTCGTCGTAGTAGGCGCGCAGCAGGTCGCTCGCCGCGGCCCAGGCGGGGCGCACGAGCCCGTCGGCGCCCTGGACGAGCCCGCGGGGGAGGGTGGTGTCGGTCATGCCCCCATCCTCTCCGGCCCGCGCCGCCGCCGCGCGGACGGGGAGCCGGATCCGGGGAGAACGGGGCGGATCCGCGCCCTGGGGACGAGCGGGAGGTCGGATCCCGACATCCGGCGCGGCGGATTGCGGCGCGCACGGCGATCCGGGGCGAGAAATGGGCGCCGCGTGCGTACCCTTGCGCCTGTGTGGCGTATCAAAGGCTCAGCGGCGCTGTCCGGGACGGAGGACGGCGTGAACCCGAGCGATCTCCAGGTGGCCGAGCCCGGCGTGCCCGTCGGCCACGCCGCCGACGTCGAGCGCGAGCGCCTGCGCGACGCCGCGTCGCGCCTCGGGGGGCGCTCGACGCTCCTCCAATATCGCGAGGTGCCCGAGTCGTTCATCGAGATCACGACCGCGCACCCCGGGAGCCTGCCGCAGTTCATCACGGGTCGCTCGACGCTCCTGTCGAACCTGTTCCGCGACGAGGTCGCCCTGCGCACGGCCCGTCTGGCGGCCGAGCGGATCGCGGCGAAGAACGTCGAGCTACGCACGGCGCGCGGCATCGACGCCGTGCGCCTCGCCGTCGGGCTCGCGTCCTGGCGCGTGGGGTCCGAGCGCTTCACGGCGCCCGTGCTGCTCCGGCCGCTCGCGCTGCGCCGCCACCACGCCGACTTCGAGCTCAAGCTCCGCGGCCACTTCCGCGTCAACCCCGAGTTGCTCCGCGCCGCGCGGGACCACTTCGGCATCGACCTCGACGGGGCGGCGCTCGCCTCGCTCGCCTACGACGACGGCCTCTTCCAGCCGCAGCCCGTCATCGACCGGTTGCGCGCCCTCACCGCCCACGTGGACACCTTCTCGGTCAAGCCGCGGCTGTTCGTGTCGACCTTCGCCGACGTCTCGGGTCCCGTCGTGCGAGACCTCGCCTCGGCCGACCATCCGCTCCTCAACGCGCTCGGCGGGCACGAGGAGGACCTGCGCGCCGTGCAGGCGCCGCGCCCCGCGCCGATCGCGTCGGGCCCCGACGACCGCGCCCCCGCGTCCGACACGCTGCTCCTCGACGCCGATGCCGAGCAGGAGGCGGTCCTGGCTCGGATCCGCGCGGGGCACTCCCTCGCCGTGCACACGCTCCCCGGCACGGGCGGGATGCAGACGGTCATCAACGCGATGGGCGAGTTCGTCCGCGCCGGCAAGCGCGTGCTCGTCGTGAGCGCGCGCCGCGCAACGCTCGAGGGCGTCGCGCACCGCCTCCGCGGTATCCACCTGGAGTCGCTCGCGGTGACGCCCACGGCGCTGCGCACGGACCTCATCCGGGCGATCGGTCGCAACGAGAAGGCGACGCAGCCGCGCGTGACGGACGTCGACGACGCGCTCGTGCGGCTGCGCACGGTGCTCCGCGACTACCGCGGCGCGCTGACGCGCCCGCGCGATCGCCTCGGGGTGTCGGTCCTCGACATCACGCGCGAGCTCACTCGGCTCGCCTCGCTGCCGGTGCCGCCTTCGTCGTCCGCGCGCCTGGGGATCCGCGCGCTCGAGAAGCTCGCCGACGATCGCTCGAGCGCCGCGCGCACGCTGGCGCTCGCCGCGCGCCTCGGCGAGTTCCGGACAGGACCCGACGACTCGCCCTGGTACGGCGTGAGCTTCGAGACCACGGAGGCCGCACGCGCGGCGCACGCCCTCGCGGGGCGCCTGCACCGCACCGACGTGCCGCAGCTGCTGGAGCGCGGGTACGAGCTCATCTCCCAGACGCGCATGCGCCCCTTTGCGACCCTCGACGAGCTGGGGGAGTACCTGCGCCTGCTGCACGGGATCCGCGACTCGCTCGATCGGTTCCAGCCGATGGCCTTCGAGCGCCCGCTCGCCGACATGATCAAGGCGCACGGGACGCGCCGCGACGCCCAGTCGATGTCCGGCGCGCAGCGGCGCCGCCTCAAGCGGCTCTCGCGCGAGCTCGTGCGCCCGGGCGTGCACGTCGCCGACATGCACGACGCCCTGACGCGGATCCAGCACCAGCGCGCGCAGTGGCAGCACCTGTCCGAGGGCGCGAGCGTCCCCGAAGTGCCGCTCGGGCTCGCCGACGCGCAGGTCGAGTGGCAACGCGTCGAGGCGGACCTGGGAGAGCTCGACCAGGCGCTGGGCCGCGGCACGCGGCTGGCCGCGCTGCCGGTGGAGCGGCTGATCCGCACGCTCGCGGGGCTCGCCGCCGAGTCCGACGTCTTCGAGAACATCGTCGAGCGCGCCGAGCTGCGCGCGACGCTCGACGAGCTCGGCCTCTCGCCGCTGCTCACCGAGCTGTCCGTGCGCCACGTGGACGAGGCGCGCGTCGGCGAGGAGCTCGAGTTCACCTGGTGGCAGTCGGCCCTGGAGCACCTGCTGCAGAGCGACAAGGCGCTGCTCGGGGCCTCGACGAGCGTCGTCGATCGCCTGGAGAAGGACTATCGACTCGTCGACGAGGCGCACGCCGCCGCCTCGGGCCCGCTTCTGGCCTGGCAGCTGGCCGCCCAGTGGAAGATCGGCATCGTGGACGAGCCGGACGAGTCCGATCGCCTGCGGCGCGCGCTCATGCGCGGCGAGGTGACGGCACGGCAGGTCCACGAGGACGCGCCGCAGCTCATGCGCACGCTCGCGCCGGTCTGGCTCGCGTCGCCGTACGACGTCCCGCAGCTTCCCGACACCGAGCGCTTCGACGCCGTCCTCCTCGTCGACTCCGCGGCGATCTCCCTCGCGGAGGCGGCCCCGGCGATCCGCCGCGCGAACCAGGTCGTCGTCTTCGGCGATCCCGTCACGCAACGCCCCACGCCGTTCGCGGTCTCCACCGCCGCCGCCGTCGAGCCCGAGCGCGAGGATCCGGCGCGCGCCGAGCGCAGCGCGTTCGAGCGGATCGCCGAGGTCCTGCCCGTCGAGACGCTGACGCGCAGCTACCGCTCGGGCGGGGAGGATCTCGCGCATCTCGTCAACGACGCGTTCTACGGCGGGGAGATCTCCTCGCTGCCGTGGGCGGGGTCCTACCTCGGCCGCGGCAGCCTCACGGTCGACTACATCGAGGGCGGCCAGGGCGCGCCCGACCCGCGCACGGGCGCGGTCGAGAGCCCGGATCCCGAGGTCCAGCGCGTCGTCACGCTCGTCGTCGAGCACGCCGTCAACCGCCCGCGCGAGTCGCTCATGGTGGTGACCGCGAGCCGCCGACACGCCGACCGCGTGCGCGCCGCGGTGACCGCCGCGTTCGCGGGCCGCGGCGACGTCGCGGACTTCGTTGGGCGCGAGACGGCCGAGCCGCTCGCGGTCCTCACGCTCGAGGAGTCGGTCGCCGAGAGCCGGGACCGCGTGATCTTCTCGCTCGGCTACGGCGTGACGCGTCACGGGCGCGTGCTGAGCGACCTCGGCGACCTGTCCGGTCCGGACGGCGAGCGCCTCCTCACGGTGGGCATGACGCGCGCGCGCCGCTCCATGGTGATCGTCACGTGCGTGCGCCCGCCGGACATCGACGACGGCCGGTTCTCCACCGGCGCCGCCCTGCTCATGGACCTGCTGCGTTCCTACGAGGAGCGCGCGCGGGAGCCGCGGCGCGAGGACGACGCGGATCCGCTGACACGGGTGCTCGCCCGCGAGCTGCGCCGCATGGGCGCCGCCGTCGAGATGGACTATCGCGGGCTGCTCCCGCTCGTCGCGCAGGCGGGCGGCAAGGCCGTCATCGTGGAGTCCGACCCGGAGACGCGCGGCGAGTCCCTGCGCGAATCGCTGCGCCTGCGCCCGCAGGTCCTGCGCCGGCTCGGCTGGCACTACGTCCGCGTGCACGCGTTCGACCTGTATAGCGACCCGCGCGCTGTCGCGGAGCGCGTCGCGGCCGTGCTGGGGATCCGCGCCGAGGTCGAGCGCGTGGACGCCGACACCGCCCCGATCATCGATTGAGCACCGTGACGGAGAAGGACCCGCGGCAGCGCGTGGAGCGGGTGCGGGGGGCGCGCCGGGCGCGGCTCACGCCCGTGCCGGACACGCTGACGGACTCGGAGGCCGAGGCGACGCTGCGGGCCAAGGATGAGCGGCCCGCGCCGCCCACGGGGACGCCGGGCGCCAACGACGACCGCCTGCGCCGCGACGTCCCGCCGCACTACGAGTGAGACGCGACACAGCGGGCGCCGGATCGGATCCGGCGCCCGCTTTCGCGCGCCGGGGTCAGGACTGCTTCTGCGCCGCGAGCAGGTCGCGGATCTCGGTGAGCAGCTCCTCCTGGCTCGGCGGGTTCACGACCTCGGGCTCGCCCTTCTTGCGGCGCTCGGCCAGCTTGTTCATGGGCATCACGAGGACGAAGTAGACCACCGCGGCGATGGCGAGGAAGTTGATGATGGCCTGGACGATCCCACCGATCCCGATCGACGCCGTGGCGAAGATGCCGGGGATCTCGATGACCCAACTGGACAGGTCGCCCGTCGGCACGAACGCGCCGAGGAGGGGGTTGACGATGTAGTCGACGAACGCCGTGACGATCGCCGTGAACGCGGCGCCGATGACGACCGCGACCGCCAATTCGACGACGTTGCCGCGCATGATGAAGTCTTTGAAGCCCTGGAACACGATCGTGCCCGCCCTTCTGGGGCGCGCATCGTGCGCCCCGCCGTGTGGATCCAGCGCCCGTCTCAGGCGCTGGCGGCGACCGCCCCCGAGCTGCCGCTCGTCGATGCCGCCTGAGACGATGATGCCGGTGCCGCGGCCGATTTCCCCTCGGCCGCGCCGGTGCTCGCGCGCGCGTCGGTGCGATAGAAGCCGGATCCGTTGAAGGTGACGCCGATGGATCCGTACTGCTTGCGCAGCGCCCCGCCGCACGCGGGGCACTCGGTGAGCGAGGCGTCGCTGAAGGACTGGACGGCGTCGAAGGCGTGGCCGCAGTCCTTGCAGGCGTAGGCGTAGGTGGGCATCTCGGGGGACCTCCGAAAGGGGATCGCCGGGCCGTGCGGGCGGGCTCAGCGATCGAACGACAGGGTGCGGGCCGGCGTGAGCGCCCCCGACATCGGCACATCGTGCGACTCGCGCGGGAGGGCGTCGACCACCTCGACATCATAAATCACGGCGTAGACCGGCGGCGGGGCCGCGAGGGCCGCGAGGGCCGCGAGGGCGCGGTCGTAGTAGCCGAGGCCCCACCCGAGGCGCGTTCCGCGCGCGTCGACGGCGGCGGCCGGCGCGAGGACGAGGTGCGCCTCCGCGAGCGGATCCCCGCCGAGCGCGGGGCCGGCGGGCTCCGGGACGCCCAGGGGGCCGGTGCGGCTCGTCCCGTCGTCGTCCGCCCACGCGAGCCGGCCGCCCGGGCGGCTGAGGGGGAGGATCACGCGGATCCCGCGCGCGCGAGCCGCCGCGAGGAAGGCGGACGTCGGGGGTTCCTGCGGAGCGGCGAGATAACAGGCGACCGTCCGCGCGCCGAGGCCGCCTGCGAGGGCGAGCGCGCGGGTCGCGATCCGGCGGTCGGCGTCGGCGACGGCGCCGGCCGACAGTGCCCGACGAGCGTCGCGAATCCGGCGGCGGATGTCCCGCTTCGTTCTCACGTCCCCCGCGTCCACGGCATCAGGCTACGCGGATCCGCGGGGCGGCGAACGCGGCGATGCCGGTGGCGTCGGTAAGGTGAAGCCATGGAACCTGCCAAGATCAAAGCTGTCATGCCGGTCGCGGGTCTCGGCACCCGCTTCCTCCCCGCCACGAAGGCGACGCCGAAGGAGATGCTCCCGGTCGTCGACAAGCCGGCCATCCAGTACGTCGTCGAAGAGGCCGTCGCCGCGGGCATCCGCGACGTGCTCATGATCATCGGGCGCAACAAGAACGCCATCGCCAACCACTTCGACTCGGTCCCCGAGCTCGAGGAGAAGCTGACCGCCAAGGGCGACGACAGCAAGCTCGGCAACGTCCGCAAGTCGAGCGACCTCGCCGACGTGCACCTCCTGCGCCAGGGCGAGCCGAAGGGCCTCGGCCACGCCGTCTACCGCGCCAAGCAGCACGTGGGCGACAGCCCGTTCGCCGTCATGCTCGGCGACGACCTGATCGACGAGCGCGACCCCCTGCTCCCGAAGATGATCCAGGTCAACGAGCAGAAGAAGGCCATGGTCGTCGCCCTCATGGAGGTCGACCCCGAGCAGATCCACCTTTATGGGTGCGCCTCGGTCGAGAAGACCGATGACCCCGACGTCGTGAAGATCCTCGACCTCGTCGAGAAGCCCGCGAAGGAGGACGCCCCGTCGAACCTCGCGATCATCGGCCGCTACCTCCTCACGCCCGAGATCTTCGACGTGCTCGAGCACACCGAGCCGGGCAAGGGCAACGAGATTCAGCTGACGGACGCGCTGAAGGAGGTCGCCGCCGACGACGAGAACGTCGACGTCTACGGCGTCATCTTCCGCGGCCGCCGCTACGACACGGGCGACAAGCTCGACTACATCAAGGCGATCATGCGCCTCGCGGCCGACCGCGAGGACCTCGGGCCCGAGCTGCGCCCGTGGTTCAAGGAGTTCGCGGCTACGCTCTAGCCACACCGGGCGTCCGCCCACACGCACCAAGGAGAGCCGGATGGACACGCTCGATCGCTCGCACGGCGACGTGTCCATCCGGCTCGTCCGTCCCCGGGACGCGCGGGTTCTCGAGTACGAGCTCGCGACCAACCGTTCGTGGCTCGTGCCGTGGGAGGCGACGAACCCCGACGGCGCGGTGTCGATGGACATGCGCGCGGGCATCCGCCGGCTCCTGCAGCAGCATCGCGACGGCGCGGGCGTCCCGTTCGTGATGGAGCATCAGCGATCCGTCGCGGGGCAGCTGAACGTGTGGGGCATCGCCCGCGGATCCCTCTCGTCGGCCACGATCGGCTACTGGGTGTCGCAGCGCTTCGCCGGGCGCGGGATCACGCCGACGGCGGTCGCGCTCGCGACCGACGCCTGCTTCCAGATGCTCGGGCTGCACCGGATGGAGATCTGCATCCGCCCGGAAAACGCGCCGAGCATTCGCGTCGTCGAGAAGCTCGGGTTCCGGTACGAGGGGTACCGGCGGCGCTATATCCACATCAACGGCGACTGGCGCGACCACTACGCCTTCGCGCTCACGCGGGAGGACGCCCCCGAGGGCGTCCTGCGGCGCTTCGTCGAGGGGCGCGCCCCCGAGGAGGCCGCGCGCGTTCCGGAACGGGACCGCCCGCACCTCGCGTGATCTGCCCGCAACGCGGCTCTGATACCTCTAGCGGCATGAGTATCACGCTGCGCGGGGCGCGCGCCGTCTGGACGCCGGGGGCCGAGCACGCCGGCGACATCCACATCCGCGGCGATCGGTTCGCCGACACGGGGGATGCGACGGGGGAGGTGATCGATGTCTCGGGCTGCGTCGTTACCCCGGGGCTGGTCAACGCGCATCACCATCTCCTGCAGAGCGGCTTTCGCACGCTTCCCGGCACGCGCGGGGTCGCGATGCGGGACTGGCTGCCGGCCATGGCTGCGGCGTATTCCGAGGCGGGCATTGACGGCTCTCTCACGGAGTCCACGGCGCTCGTGGGACTCGCCGAGGCGCTCCTCTCGGGCGTGACGACGGTCGCAGACCATCACCTGAACTGGCGGACGGGCGGCGGCGAGCACGCGGTCGATGTCGCCGAGGGCGTGGCGCGGGCCCGCGCGCGGCTGGGGGCGAGGTTGGTCTTCGTGCGCGGGACCGCCGGCGACGGGCCGGACGTCGCTGCCACCGGTGCCGACGCCATCGCGGCGGCGCTGGCCCCCGGACGGGGAGGCGTGACCCCCGACGGGCTCGTGCAGGTCGCCGTAGGCCCCGCGGGGGTGCACAGCGATCGGCCGGAGACCTTCGCCGCGCTCGCGGACGTCGCACGGGAGCGCGGGTTGCGACGGCGCACGCAGGCGAACGAGCAGGTCGACACCGAGATCGCGCTCGCGCGGTACGGCCGACGCCCGCTTGAGCTGCTCGAGGAATGGGGCTGGTTGGCACCCGACGTCACGGTCGCGCACCTGTGCGACGTGACCGACGGCGAGATCGCCCTGCTCGCCGACCGCGGCGTCACCGCGACGCACGCGCCCGGCTGCGACGTGCCCATGGGATGGGGGATCGCGCCCGTCGCCCGGCTGCTCGCGGCGGGGATCCGGGTGGGGCTCGGGACGTCGGGCGGCGGGAGCAATGACGCCGGCCACCTGCTTGCCGACGCGCGCCTGGCGATGCAGGTCTCGGGTCTCGTGGGCCCGCCGCTCGCCGCGCGCGACGTTCTCGAGGCGGCCACCGCGGCGTCCGCGGACGGGCTGGGTCGACCGGAGCTCGGCCGCATCGCTCCCGGCGCAGCGGCGGACGTGTGCGTCTGGGATGTGTCGGGCGCGGCGGATGCCGGGACCGCGGATCCGGTCGCCGGGCTCGTGTGGCTCAGCCCGGGCCGCCGGCCCCGCCACGTCATCGTGGCGGGCCGGGTCGTCGTGCGCGACTACCGCCTCGTCGGGGCCGACGAGGAGGAGCTCGTCCGGCGCCTCGCCGAGCGTGTCGGGCGCTGAGGCTTCACACGTCGAGGACGAGCCGCGGGCACGCCGCGCGCGAGACGCAGATCATCATGACGGGGCTCGTTTCCCGCTCGGCCGCGCTGAGGACGCGGTCGCGGTGGTCTACCTCCCCCTCGACGACGACGGTCTCGCACGTGCCACACGTGCCCTCGCGGCAGGACGAGACCGTGAACACGCCGCGATCCTCGAGGGTCTCGAGGATCGACCGGTCGGCGGGGACGTCGATCACCTCGCCCGTGGACATGAGCTCGACCTCGAAGGCCTCGGCGGCGCGTTCCGGCTCCGCGGGCGCCACGGCGAACGGCTCGACGTGCAGGCGCGCGGGGCCGGCGGCGGCGAGCGCCGCGAGGAGCGGATCCGGTCCGCACGCCCAGATGGGCGCGGAGCCGGCTTCCGCGACGATCGCGGCCGGGTCGGCCCGGTCGCCCTCGGCGCTCACATGTAGGCGGACGCGGTCGCCGAGCGCGGCGATCTCGGCCGCGAAGGGAACGGCGGCGCGCGTGCGGACGCTGTAGTGCAACGTCCACTCGGCGCCGGCGCGGTCCGCCGAGCGCACCATCGGCAGGATGGGCGTGATCCCGATGCCGCCCGCGACGAATACCGCGCGCTCGCCCGACCCTGGCGCGTCGAACGCGAAGTTCGAGCGCGGCCCGCGCGCGCGCACGACGGCTCCCTCGGCGAGCGCGTGCGCCGCGCGGGAACCACCGCGCCCCGCGTCCTCGCGGAGGATCGCGACGCGCCAAATATCCCGATCCTCGGGGTCCGCGCTCAGCGAATACTGCCGCTCCAGACCGTCTTCGAGCACGAGGTCGATGTGCGCGCCGGGCTCCCACGCCGGCAGCGGGCGACCGTTGGCGGCGGCCAGCGTGAGGGAGACGATGCCGGGGGTCTCCTCAACGCGGCGGCGCACGACCAGCTCGCGCTCGACGTCGCTGAAGAAGCTCATGCGCTCCTCTCCTCTCCGGCGCCGCCGCGCGGTCCGCGCTCCTTCACGACCATGAGGCGGTAGGGCGCGCCGTCGGCGCTGGCCCATCGGTGCGGGGTCCCGCCGCGGTAGTAGAGAGACCCGCCCGTCGGCACGCGCTGGGGGCCGCTGGGGCCCGCGTCGATGAGGGCCTCGCCGGCGATGACTGCGACGAACTCGTCCTCGGGGTGGGTGTAGAACTCGCCCAGGTCGGTGACGGTACCGGTGACGTCGATGACCGTGAAGCGCGTGTCGCCGGAGGTGAGGACGCGCGCGTCGGCGCCGCCGAACGACCCGACGGCCGCCTCGGGAGCGTCGAGCGACGTCCCGCTCATGAGCTCGACCTGGCTCGTGCCGAGGGCGCGGGCAAGCCGCGAGAGCGATTCCAGGCTGGGGTTCGCCCGCCCCCGCTCGAGCTGACTGACGAAGGGGTGGGACAGGTCGGCGCGCTCCGCGAGCTGAACGATCGTGAGGTCGAGGGCGCGGCGACGGGCGCGGATCGCGGCGCCGAGGCGGGCGCCGGAGGTGTCGCTCATGGGGCCTCCAGGGTGATGCACGGAAAGACAAAAAGCCGAAACGCCGGGGAAACATGTCGCGTCTAGCGTCGGCGATGTTGATCACATCAACATTTCTTCCTCACAAGGTGTACCACATGGACGTTTCCTCCCCCCGCCGCCTCCGCGGCGCCACCCTGGCCGACGGGCGCGTCGTCGACGTTGTCCTGGACGGCGAGACCGTCGACGCCGTGACCGACGCGGTCGCGGGCGCCCCCCTCGTGGATGGCGACCTCGACCTGGGCGGCTTCCTGTTGCTGGCCGCGCCGGCCGACCCCCACACGCATCTCGATAAGGCGCTGTCGTGGGACGCGATCCGCCCCGTGTCGGGCGACCTCGAAACGGCGATCGCGTCCTGGACCGACTTCATCCGCGGCACGACCGAGGACGAGATCCGCGGCCGGGCGGTGCGCGCCATCGAGCGCTACGTCGCGAACGGCACGACGGCCCTGCGCACCCACGTTGACGTGCCCTCCGAGGGCGACCCCGCGCGCGGCGTGCGCGCCGTGGCCGCCGCCCGCGCGCAGTTCGCGGGCATCGTCGACATCGAGATCGTGGCGCTCGCCGCTCGCGACATCGACCCGGCCCGCGTCGAGGCGGCGCTCGCCGAGGGCGCCGACCTGGTGGGCGGGGCGCCGCATCTCGCGACCGACGAGGACGCGGACCTCGCGCGCCTCCTGGACGTCGCGGAGCGCCACGGCGTCGGGGTCGACATACACGCCGACGAGGCGCTGCGCCACGGCGACACCCTCCGATTGATGTCGCGCCGCACCGCGGACTGGACCGTCACGCGGACGGCGAGCCACTGCGTGCGCCTGTCGATGATGACGGCCGACGAGCTGGATCCGTTGCTCGCGGAGGTCGCGGCCGCCGGCATCGGAGTGGTCGCCAATCCCCTCACAAACCTCTACCTTCAGGGCTGGGACGACCCCGTTGCCACGCCACGCGGCGTCGCCCCGGTGGGGCGGCTCCGGCGGGCCGGGGTGACGACCGCGGCCGGCGGCGACAACATGCGGGATCCGTTCAACCCGGTCGGGCGAGCCGACGCCTTCGAGACCGCCATGCTCCTCGTCGCGACGACCCACGTCTCGATCGACGAGGCCTGGGACGCGGTGACGGATGCGGCGCGCGAGGTCATGGGGCTGCCCGCGGCGGGCCCCGTGCCCGGCCGTCGCGCGGAGCTCCTCGCGGTGCGCGCCGACTCGCTCGCCGACGCCGTGGCGTTTGCGCCCGCCGAGCGGATCGTCTTCTCGCGCGGCCGCGTGGTCGCGCGTATCGACTCGACGCGCTGGATGGCCCCGCGCGCACAGGAGGAGGCCCGATGAGCACTGCGACGATCGACAAACCGCGCGAGACAGCCGACGCCCTGGTCGACTTCCGCGACGTCGGAATGACCTACGACGACGGCACCGTCGCACTCGAGCACGTCGACATCACGGTCCGGCGTGGCGAGTTCGTCACCGTCGTCGGTCCCTCCGGGTGCGGCAAGTCGACGCTGCTGCGTATCGCCGCCGGGCTCGAGAGCCACACGGCGGGGGACTGCAACACGCACACCGACCGCGTGGGCTTCGTGTTCCAGGACGCCACGCTGCTGCCCTGGCGCAACGTCCGGAAGAACGTCGAGCTGCTCGCGGAGCTGAACGGGCAAACCCCCGCCCAACGTGCCGCCGCGGGGCAGGAGGCGATCGACCTCGTGGGCCTGGCGGGCTTCGAGGGGTCGATGCCGCGTCAGCTCTCCGGCGGGATGCGGATGCGCGCCTCGCTCGCGCGCTCGCTGACGCTGAACCCCGACCTGTTCCTCTTCGACGAGCCGTTCGGCGCGCTCGACGAGATCACCCGCCAGCGCCTGAACGACGAGCTCCTCCGGCTCTTCGCTCAGCGGGGGTTTGGCGGCCTCTTCATTACCCACTCGGTCGCCGAGGCCGTATATCTCTCGACCCGCGTCGTCGTGATGTCCGGCCGACCCGGCCGCATCGTCGACGTCGTCGACGTTCCCTTTGACATGCCCCGAGACCCCGAGATCCGCTTCTCGAGCGAATTCGGCGCGCTCGTCGGGCGCGTCTCGCACGCCCTCAAGGAGGCCCACGCATGACGCAGCTGACCGCGGCGCCCGCCGCACCCGCTCCCGTCGCGACGCCCGCCAGGCGGACACCCGCGCCCGCCTGGCTGCACACCGCCTGGCCGCCGTTGGTCGTGTTCGGCATCATCCTCGTGGCCTGGTCGGTCGCGAGCGTCATGCTCGGCGACCGGAGCTTCCTCCTGCCCGCCCCGTACCGAATCTTCACGGACGGACTGTTCGACCCGATCACGGGACCGGAGATCCTCGAGGCGCTCGGTCAGACGACCCTCGTCGCCTTCATCGGTCTCGCGATCGCCGTCGTCCTCGGCATCGGGTGGGCGGTCGTGATGCTGCAAGCGAAGTGGGCGGAGCGCTCGCTGTACCCCTACGCCGTGATTCTGCAATGCATCCCGATCCTCGCGCTCGTCCCGCTCATCGGCTTCTGGTTCGGGTACGGCCTGCCCGGTCGCATCATCGTCTGCGTCCTCATCTCGTTGTTCCCCATGGTCTCGAACACACTGTTCGGGCTCCAGTCGGTGGACAAGTCGCAGAAGGAGCTGTTCCAGCTGCAGCGCGCCGGGCGCTGGACCACTCTGCGAAAACTGCAACTCCCCGCCGCGCTGCCGTCGATCTTCGTGGGGCTGCGCACCTCCGCGGGCCTGTCGATCGTGGGCGCCATCGTGGGCGACTACTTCTTCCGCCGCGGGACGCCCGGACTCGGATCCCTCATGAGCGCGTATACGTCGCGCCTGCTCGCGGCCGAGCTGTACGCGTCGGTCGTCGTCGCCGCCCTCCTCGGCGTCGCCATCTTCGTGGGCTTCGGCCTGCTCTCCCGCCTCGTCGTCGGCCGCTGGTACGACGCCACTAAGGCCTGACCCCTCCCACCCCTCCAGGAAGCGAGACAATGACCCTCATCACCCGCCGGCGCGCGCTCGCCGCCGCATCGACGCTCGGCGTCGCGACCCTCGCCCTCACCGCCTGCTCGGGCGGCACGACCGCGGACGACGCCGCGGCCGATCTCGAGGTCGGATCCCTCGACCTGTCGGCCGTCTGCCCCGCCGACATCGTCGTGCAGACCGACTGGAACCCCCAGGCCGAGCACGGCCACCTCTTCCAGCTCATCGGCGACGACTACACGATCGACGCCGACAACAAGTCCGTCTCCTCGCCGCTCGTCGTCGACGGTGAGTACACGGGTGTGAACTTCGAGGTGCGCGCCGGCGGACCCGCCATCGGGTACTCGACCGTCAACTCGATCATGTTCCAGGACGACGCGATCACCCTCGGCTACGTGCACTCGGACGCCGCGATCTCGAGCTCGGCCATCACCCCCGTCGTTGGCGTTATGGCGCAGATGGACGTCAACCCGCAGATGGTGATGTGGGATCCGGAGACCTACCCGGACGTCGAGACGATCGAGGACCTCGCCGCCGCGCTCGAGGAGTCGGGCGGCGCCTGGCGCTACTTCGGCGGCGCCGCGTACATGGAATACCTCCTGGCCGCGGGGATCGTGCCCGAGTCGATTGTGGATGGCGGCTACGACGGCACGCCCGCGTCTTTCGTGGCGGATGACGGCCTCTCCGCGCAGCAGGGCTTCGCCTCCGCCGAGCCCTACATCTACGCCAACGAGGTCGAGGCGTGGAACAAGCCGGTCGAGTATGCGCTGATCGCGGACGCGGGCTGGGACATCTACGGATCCGCCCTCTCGGTGCGCGCCGACAAGCTTGAGGAGCTCTCGCCCTGCCTCGAGGAGCTCGTGCCGATCCTGCAGCAGGCGGAGGTCGACTTCTTCGCGGATCCGTCCGACACGGTCGATCTCATCCTCGAGCTCGTCGCCGAATACAACAACGGCTGGACCTACTCCCAGGGCGTGGCTGACTACGCGGTGGAGACGCTCATCGAGGAGGGCATCGTCTCGAACGGCGACAACGGGTACATCGGCGACTTCGACGCGGAGCGCGTGAGCGAGTTCTTCGGGACGGGCATGGAGCTCTTCCAGGAGATCGCCGCAGATGTCGACCCCGACCTCGCCGCCGAGGACATCTACACGAACGAGTTCCTCGACACCTCGATCGGCCTGCCCGAATGAGCGTCGCCACCGCCGAACGCGCCTCGATAGCGGAGCTCTACGACGCGCTCGTCGAGCTCCTCGGCCCGCGGGGCGTCACGACAGACCGGCGCATGCTCGAGCGGGCCTCGGTCGACGGCGCGCGTATGTCTCCCGTCATCAGCGAGATGCTGCCCCTCGGCGTCGCGGAGATCGTCGCGTTCCCGACCACGGCCGAGGACATCGCGCGCGTCGTCGACGCGGCGGTCTCCCGCGGGGTCCCCGTCACGCCCCGTGGGAAGGGGACGGGTAACTACGGTCAGGCCATCCCCTCGCACGGCGGACTCGTGCTCGACACGTCGCGGGCCCGGGCGATCGTCGAGGTCGCCGACGGCGTCATCACGGCCGATGCGGGCGCGCCCATGGCGCAGCTGGAGCAGGCCGCGCGCGAGACCGGGCAGCAGCTGTGGATGTACCCGTCGACGATGAACTCGTCGGTCGGCGGGTTTCTCGCGGGCGGATCCGGCGGCACGGGAACGATCGCGCACGGCGCGAATCACATGGGATTCGTGGTGGCCCTCGAGGTCGTCCACGCGGACGGATCGGGCCTGCACCACGTCGTGGGGGAGGAGGCCCAGCGCTACGTGCACAACTACGGCACGGCGGGCATCATCGCCCGCGCGAGCGTGCGCCTCGAGCCCGCGGTCGACTGGCGCGCGCTCTACGCGTCCTTCGAGACGTTCGCGGGGCCGCTGTCCGTGCTCCGCGAGCTCGGCCGGCTCGAGCCGCTCCCGCGCCTCGTCTCCGCCGACACGCGGGAGGTCTCGGCCGCGCTGCCGCAAGATCCGGCCATCCCGCGCGGGCGTTCGAGCCTGCGCGCCATCCTGCACCCGGACACGGTGGCCACCGCGACGGCGCTCATCGAGGGCGCCGGCGGCCGCGTCGAAGACGTGCGGACGGGGGCCGCGGAGGGCGCGAAGCTCTCGACGCTCAGCTATAACCACCCGATCGAATGGCTCCAGAAGTCGCGGCCGGGGCACTACTACCACCTCGAGGTCGGCGGCGACATCCTTGCCGACGACATCGCCCTTGTGCACGACACGATCGGCGGGGGACTCCTGCACATCGAGGCCGGCCACACGGTGCCGATCGGCATGCTGGCGGCGGAGTACAGGGGCCCCGAGGAGGTCCTTGCCGCAATCGCGCGCCTCGAGGCCATCGGCGTCGGCGTCCACAACTGCCACCAGTGGAATGTCGACTTCGAGATGCCGCGCACGGTCGAGCTCGCGCGGTCAACGGATCCGCGAGGCCTGCTCAACCCCGGCAAGCTCAACCCCGACTACCGGGGCCCGCAGAAGGGATCCATCCGATGACCCGCGTCCTCACCGATCTGCCGCAGCCGGCCGCGCTCGAGGCGCTGTCCGACGCGTCGGTGGTCGTCCAGCCGATTGGCGCGCTCGAGCAGCACGGCGCGCACCTGCCGCTCAACACCGACCTCATCATCCCGGAGGAGATCGGGCGGCGCGCGGTGGATCGCGCCGTCGCGGCCGGCGTCGACGCGTGGCTGTTGCCGCCCATCGCGGCGAGCAAGAGCGACGAGCACCACTGGGCGCCGGGCACGATCTGGATGGAGGCCTCGACGATCTGGAACACGCTCGTCGACGTGGGCCGGTCCGTGGCGGCGACCCCCGCGCGCACGCTCGTTTTCCTGAATGGGCACGGCGGCAACTCCGCGCTCCTGCAGGTCGTCAACCGCGAAATCCGGCGCCGGTTCGGGCTGAAGACCTTCTCACTGGGATCCGGAACCCAGCGGGCGGGCGGGCAGGCTGAGGGAGGGCCGGACGAGCACGGCATGGGGATCCACGCGGGGCACTCCGAGACGAGCCTCATGCTCGCGCTCCGGCCGGAGCTCGTGGACATGTCGCGCGCGGTCCGGAATGTCCCGGAGCACATCGCCGAGTTCGAGACGATCGGGTTCAATGGCTACCCCGTGAGCTTCGGGTGGACCTCGGACGACTTCGGCCCGAGCGGCGTGATCGGCGACGCCACCGGCGCCACCGCGGCATACGGCGAGCAGCTCGCGGAGGCCGGCACAGCGTTCGTCGCGCAGGCCCTCGGCGAGATCGCGCGATTCGAGTTCGCCCGATGAGCGCACCGCGCACGCCGGGCGCCGCCGGCAACGTGCCGCCGGAGGGGCTCGATCGGCCTGTGCAGGATGGACGGGTCCCCGCGGATCCGGCCGACCTGCTCGCCGCGTGGCTGCCCGCCGACGACGACCCGGAACGCCCCGTGTGCACGCTCTCGACCGTCGACGATGAGGGGGTGCCGGACGCCCGGACCGTCCTCGTGTCGGGTCGCCGTGGGGCCGGGGTCACCTTCCACACGGAGGGATCCAGTCGGAAGGCCCGGCAGCTCGCCGCGCGCCCCGTCGCCGCCGTCGTCGTTCGGTGGCCAGAGCTCGCGCGCCAGGTCGTGCTCCGCGGCCGCGTGGAACGCACGGACCCGGGAGACGAGGCGCTCGCGTTCGCGCGCCGCAGTCGCTACCTCCAGCTCCTCGCGGGCATCAACACCGACGCGCTCGCGGCGGAGGACCGCGCGACGCGGGAGCGCGTGTACGCGCGGATCGACGCGGAGACGCCCGACCCGCCGCAGCCGGAATCGTGGACCGGATACGCGCTCGTGCCACACGAGGTGACGTTCTGGGAGGGGTCGGATGCGGCCCCCAGCCGCCGCGCGCGGTACACCCGCGCCGGCGACGGCTGGTCCGCCTCCTTCGTGGCCGGCTGATGATCCAACCCGCCCCCGGGTCCCGACTCTGGGCGTAAGGTCGGGGGCATCACCGATCGGGAGGGGGCCGATTATGGTCACTGTGGCCGCGAACATTGTCGAGACGCTTGCCGCCAGCGGGGTGAGGCGGGTCTACGGCATCCCGGGGGACTCGCTGAACGGGTTCACCGACGCCCTGCGCACGAACGGCGAGATCGAGTGGGTGCACGTGCGCCACGAGGAGGCGGCCGCGTTCGCCGCGAGCGCGGAGGCCGCCGTCACGGGCGAGCTCGCCGTCTGCGCGGGCAGCTGCGGGCCGGGCAACCTCCACCTCATCAACGGGCTCTTCGACGCGCAGCGATCACGGGTTCCCGTGCTCGCCATCGCCGCCCACATCCCGAGCGACGAGATCGGCACGGGCTACTTCCAGGAGACGCACCCGCAGGAGCTGTTCCGCGAGTGCAGCGTGTACGCCGAGCACGTCGCGACGCCCGAGCAGATGCCGCGCCTGTTGCGGATCGCGATGCGCGAGGCCGTCTCGCAGCGCGGCGTCGCCGTGCTCGTCGTCCCGGGGGACGTGGGGCTCGCGGAGATCGAGGCGGCCGCGGAGGAGATCCGGGGCCAGGAGCCGCGGGTGATCCCCGCGGAGGCCGAGATCGGCCGGGCGGCCGAGGCGCTGAACGCGGGGAAAAAGGTCACGATCCTCGCCGGCGCCGGCGTCGCGGGGGCGCACGAGGAGCTCGTCTCCTTCGCCGAGCGTCTCCAGGCGCCCGTCGTGCACGCGCTGCGCGGCAAGGAGGTCGTCGAGTACGACAACCCGTTCGACGTGGGCATGACGGGCCTGATCGGCTTCTCCTCGGGCTACCACGCCATGCGCGAGTGCGACACGCTCGTCATGCTCGGCACGGATTTCCCCTACCCCCAGTTCTTCCCTGAGGACGCGACGATCATCCAGGTGGACGTCCGGGGCGGGCAGATCGGGCGGCGCACGCGGGTGGACATCCCGCTTGTCGGCGGCGTCGCGGAGACGATCGCCGAACTGCTGCCGCGCCTCGACGCCGCCGCCGATTCCGGCCACCTCGACGCGGCCCGGAAGCACTACCGGCGCTCCCGCAAGGGGCTCGACGACCTCGCGACCCCGTCGAAGCGCACGATCCACCCGCAGTACCTTGCGCGCCTGCTCGACGAGGCGGCGTCGGACGACGCGGTGTTCCTCCCCGACGTGGGCTCGCCGGTCGTCTGGGCCGCGCGGTATCTCACGATGAACGGTCGGCGCCGGCTTATCGGATCCTTCACCCACGGATCCATGGCGAACGCCCTCTCGCAGGCGATCGGCGTGCAGGCGGTCGATCGGTCGCGCCAGGTCATCGCGATGGCGGGCGACGGCGGCCTCTCGATGCTGCTTGGCGAGCTCATCACGCTGACGCAGAACGACCTGCCGGTCAAGACAGTCGTCTTCGACAACGCGTCGCTGAATTTCGTCGAGCTCGAGATGAAGGCCGCCGGGTTCGTGAACTACGCCACGGGCCTGGACAACCCCGACTTCGCGAAGATCGCGGAGGCGATGGGGATCCGCGGGATCCGCGTGACGGACTCCGCGGACCTTGAGGACGCGGTGCGCGAGTTCCTCGCGCACGACGGGCCCGCCGTCCTCGACGTCGTCACGGAACGACAGGAGCTGTCGATGCCGCCGACGATCACGGCGGAGCAGGCGAAGGGCTTCGCGCTCTACGCGATCCGCACGGTCCTCTCGGGCCGCGGCGACGAGCTCGTCGACCTCGCGCGCACGAACCTGCGGCAGCTGCGGTAGGCCAAAACGCCCGGTCCGGGCGCGACACGCCGACGGCTCGCGGGGCCGGGCCGGGTGTTCCCCTACCGTGGAGCGCATGGGCGGGCAGATTCTCGGAGGCGGAGCGATCGCGCTCGTCGTCGCGCTGTTGTGGCTCGCCTACCTGCTCCCGTCGTGGCAGGCCAGCGTGCGCTACAACGCCGCCGAGAAGAACGCCGTGCGGTTGAACCAGGCCCTCCGCGTCCTCGCCCACACGAGCGAGGCGCCCGAGGAGCTGCGGGTCGAGCTCTCCCGCCGCGAGGCGACCAAGCAGCACCGCCTCGTGCGCCGGTTGCAGGCGGAGGAGGACCGGGTCCGCGAGGAGAACGATCGCGCCCAGGTCGAGGCCAAGAAGCGCGAGCTCGAGGCCGAGCGGATGCGGCGCGCGATTGCCGTCGAGGACGAGCGGCGCCGGCTCGCCGAGCTGCGGGCGGACCCGCGGGTGCGCCAGGCGCGCGCCCGGCGGCAGCTGCGGCTCGCGGCCACGACCCTGTCGGTGCTCGGGCTCGCGGCCGCGGGCGTCGGCGCCTGGCTGTTCGCGACGACCGGCCAGGTGCTCGTCGCCGGCATCGGTCTCGCGGCGCTCGTCGCCGGGCTCGTGACCCTGCGCCGCATGGCGGGGGTCGCGCGCCGCGCCCGCGCGCACGTGGCCGAGGCCGTCGCGCGCCCGCGCCGGCGCACGGTGTCCGAGCTCATCGACCCGGAGGACCGCGGGTGGACGCCCCGGCGCCTCCCCGCGCCCCTCACGGCGACCGCCGGATCCCGCGCGTCCGACGAGGTCATCGCGCGCGCGGCGCGCGAGGAGGCCCGGCGCTCGGCCGAGCAGGAGGCGGCGCGCGAGCGCATCGCCGAGCGCGGCCGCCCCGCCCCGATCCGCGCTGCCGAGGCGGATCGCTTCGCCGGCGTGGGCGTCGTGGACGACGCCGAGATCGAGCAGCACGTGCGCGAGCTCCTGGCGCGACGCGCCGTCGGGTAGCGCCGATTTTCCGCGCGCCGGGGCGTCTGGTAATGTCTATCTGGTTGCACGGGCCCATGGCGCAGTTGGTAGCGCGTCTCGTTCGCAATGAGAAGGTCGGGGGTTCGAATCCCCCTGGGTCCACGAAAAAATCCCCGCTCGGCGGGGATTTTTCGTTCCTGTGTTGAGACAGGCCGAAGGCCCGGATCCGCTCCCGGATCCGGGCCTTCGTGTGTCCCGGCTATGCCGCTGAGAAATCCTGGTCGCGGTCGGCGGCGAGCTCGACGAACACCTCGGTGTTGAATCGGTAGGCGTCGAGCACCTCGGCGACGACCCGCACGCGCTCCGCGTCGTCCCATGGGGCCGCGTCGAGCTCGGCGCGGTAGTGGTCCTTGAAGGCGGCCGGGTCGGCGATGTCGCCGAAGATGTAGAACCCGATGCCGTTCGTGTCGAAGCCGAACTGGCGCGCGACGACGCGGCCGATGTGCAGCCCGCCCGAGAGATCGCCGAGGTAGCGCGTGTAGTGGTGCGCGACGAAGCCGCCGGGCCACGTGGCCGCGACCTCCTCGATCCTCCGCACGTAGCGCGCGGTCGCCGGGAGCGGGGCGATCTCGTCGCGCCAGGCCGGCCCGAGGAGGAACTCCAGGTCGGCCTCGAGAGCGGGCAGGCGCGTGAGGCGCTCGGAGAGGAACCGCGCGGCGACGGGGTCGCGGCGCATGCGCCGCGCGCCGCCCTCCAGCGCGGAGTAGATCGCGTGGTGCTGCGCGACGAGGGCGATGTAGTCCTCGCGCGAGCGCTCGCCGCGCAGCAGCGACGCCATGAAGCCCGCGCCCTCGCTCGTCGAGTGCGCGCCGGCCGAGCGTTCGCGGATCAGGGCGGACAGGGGGATCGGGGCGGGGCTCGCGCTCATGATGTTCGTCGGCGACACGCAGAGCCGCGAGCAGATCACCTTCTGGCAGCTCGGATCCCTCGCCGGCGCGCGCTGGGGCGAGGTGCTCGTCGTCGCGGTGCTCGGCGGCGCCGCCGCCGTCGCGCTGCGCCTCGGGCCGCAGTACGACCTGCTGGCGCTGCGCGACCGCACCGCGGCGCACGTCGGCGTGCGCGTGGAGCGCCTGCGCGTCGGATCCGTCGTCCTCGTCGCGCTCATGACGGGCGTCGCGGTCGCCTTCGTCGGCATCATCGCGTTGGTCGGCCCGTCGTCCGCACGTCGTACGGATGCTGCTGGGCCCCGCGCACCGCCTGCTGCTCGTCGCCTCGGCGATCGGCGGATCCGCCCTCCTCGTGATCGCCGACCTCCTGGCACGGGCGCTGGTGCCGGCGTCCGACCTGCCGATCGGCATGCTCACCTCGCGCGCCGCCGCGCCGTGCTCCTCCAGGCCAACCCGGTCGCGTTCTCCTTCACGGCGCGGCAGGTCGTCGAGATGGGTCGCGCGCCCTGGCGCGGCACGGACCGCGAGGCGGCGGGCGACCGTGCGATCGCCGCGGCCGTGGCCGCCACCGACACGGCCCACCTGGCGGACCGCGCCTTCCCCTCCCTCTCGGGCGGCGAGAAGGCGCGGGTCTCGCTCGCGCGCGTGATCGCGCAGGACACGGGCATCGTGCTCCTCGACGAGCCGACCGCCGCCCTCGACATCGCCCATCAGGAGCAGGTCCTCTCCCTTGCCCGCGGGCTCGCGTCGCGCGGCCGCGCCGTCGTCGCGGTGCTGCACGACCTCTCGCTCGCGGCGGCCTACGCCGACGAGATCGCGATGCTCGGCCGGGGGCGCCTCGTCGCGCGGGGCGCGCCGCGAGCGGTGCTCACGGCCGAGCGGATCGAGGCGGTCTACGGCGCCGCCGCGCGGATCCTGCCGGACCCGGCCACGGGCGCCCCCGTCGTGCTGCCCCGCCGCGGCTGAGGGCCGGGCGCCCTACCGCGCCGCGGACGTCGATCGCGCTCACCATGGACGCGATCGACTCACCGCGGGGGGCGGCAGAAGCGCCCGGGCGGATCAGGCGATGCCGAGGTCCCGGCGGATCCGCCCGACGTGGCCCGTGGCCTTGACGTTGTAGGCCGCGAGGGCGACGCGGCCCTCCTCGTCGATCGCGAAGGTCGAGCGGATCACGCCCTCGATCTTCTTGCCGTAGTTCATCTTCTCGCCCCAGGCGCCGTAGGCGCGGTGCACGGCGGCGTCAGGGTCGCTGAGGAGGGGGTACGTCAGGCCGTCGCGGTCCGCGAAGCGGCGCAGCTTCTCCGGCTCGTCGCGCGAGATGCCCACGATGTCGTACCCGGCCGCGCGGAGGGGCTCCAGCGCGTCGCGGAAGTCGCACGCCTCGGTCGTGCACCCGGGGGTCATGGCGGCGGGGTAGAAGAAGGCCACGACGCGGCGGCCCCGGAAGCTCGCGAGGGAGACGGGCCGGCCGTCCTGGTCGGGGAGCGTGAAATCGGGCGCGGGGTCGCCGGCGGCCAGGCGGATGTCGGTCATGCCTCCAGGGTATCCGCGGCGGCATGATGGAACGCATGGCGATCCCCCTCGTGACCGAGATGCCCGACCCGCAGTTCGTGATGTCGCGGGAGGGATTCCGCATCGCGACCTACGCGTGGGGCGACGAACAGGCGCCCACCGTGCTCGCCGTGCACGGGTTCGCCTCCAGCTGCCGCGACAACTGGGTGCAGACGGGGTGGGTGCGCGAGCTGCTCCGCCAGGGGTTGCGGGTGGTCGGCATCGACCAGCGCGGCCACGGCCAGAGCGAGAAGCCCCACGAGCCGACGGACTACACGATGGACGCGCTGGTCGCGGACATCGAGGCCGTCATCGACACGCACATGATCGACCCCGTCCGCTACCTCGGGTATTCGCTGGGCGCGCGCGTGGGCTGGCACGCGGCCGCCGCGCTCCCCGAGCGCATCGAGCGCGCCGTCCTCGGCGGGATCCCGGACGGGCGTCCGCTCGGCCGCCTCGACCTGACGCAGGCGCGGGAGTTCGCCGCGAGCGGCGCGGAGGTGACGGATCCGGTCACGCGCAACTACGTCGCGCTCGCCGAGCGGGTCGCCGGCAACGACCTGAACGCGCTCGTCGCGCTCGCGGGCGGCATGCGCTTCGGCGACGCGGATCCGGACCTCGGGGACCCGCCGACGCAGCCCGTCCTGTTCGCGACGGGATCCGAGGACCGCGTGCTCGAGGATTCGCGGCGCCTCGCGGCGGCCGTCCCGACGGGGACGTTCCTCGAGATCCCCGGGCGGCACCACTTCAACACGCCGGGCGCGCGCGAGTTCCGCCGCGCGGGCGCGGAGTTCCTCGCGGCGCCGTAGGGCGCGCGGGTCAGTAGTCCTCGCGCGCCGCGAAGGTCTCTAGGAGGCGCTGCAGCGAGTCGACGCGCGACGAGCCGATGGCTCCCGCGTCGGCGGCGGCCTGGATCGCGCACTCCGGCGCGCCCGGCAGATGGGTGCAGCCGCGCGGGCAGTTCTCCGCGGCCTCCGCGAGGTCGGGGTAGGCGCCGAGGACGTTCGCGGGGTCGACGTGGCCGAGCCCGAACGAGCGCACGCCCGGGGTGTCGATCACCCAGCCGGATCCGGCCGCGCCGCGGTAGCGCAGCGACACGGTGGACGACGAGGTGTGCCGGCCGCGGCCCGTGACGGTGTTGACGTGGCCCGTTGCGCGCCCCGCGTCGGGCACGAGCGCGTTGACGAGCGTGGACTTGCCGACGCCCGAGTGCCCCACGAACACGGTCGAGTGCCCCGCCAGCGCGCGGCCGATCTCCGCCGTGGGAGCGGCGCCCTGGGCCGAGCGGAACACGCGCAGGTCGTCGAGCCCGTCGAAGTGCGTGAGGAACTCGCCCGGATCCGCGAGGTCGGTCTTCGTCACGACCATGAGGGGGCGGATCCCCGCGTCCAACGCGGCGACGAGGTAGCGGTCGACGAGCCGGGGGCGCGGCGGCGGATCCGCCGCCGCGACGACGACGAGCATCTGGTCGGCGTTCGCGACGATCACCCGCTCGACCTGGTCGGTGTCGTCGGCGGAGCGCCGGAGGAGGCTCGTGCGCTCCTCGATCCCGACGATCCGGCCGAGCGTGCCGTCGTCCCCCGAGGTGTCGCCGACCACGCGCGCGCGGTCGCCCGTCACGATCGCCGTCTTGCGCAGCTCGCGGGCGCGCGCGGCGGTCGTCTCGCGCTCCTCGGGCCCGTCCTCGTCGATCAGTACGCGGTAGCGCCCGCGATCGACGCCGAGGACGCGGCCGATCACGGCGTCCTCGTGCGCGGGGCGCCGCTTCGTGCGGGGGCGGTTGGCCTTGGGGTTCGGGCGCACGCGCACGTCGGCCTCGTCGAAGACGTCGTCCTCGTCGTCGTCGTCGTCGGCCTCCCACCAGCTCACGCGCGCCCCCGTCAGTCGGCCGCGAGCATGTGCTGCCAGAGGCCCGCGAACTGCGGCATGGTCTTGGCCGTCGTGCCGATGTCGTCGATGACGACGCCGGGGACGGCGAGCCCCACGAGCGCGCCGGTCGTCGCCATGCGATGATCGTGGAACGTGCGCCAGGTGCCGCCCGTGAGCGGGGCGGGGTGCACCCGGATCCCGTCCGGCAGCTCCTCCGCGTGCCCGCCGAGCGCGGCGAGGTTGTCGGCGAGCGCCGCGATCCGGTCGGTCTCGTGGCGCCGGATGTGGCCGATGCCCGTGAACGTCGAGGGCCCGTCGGCGAAGGCGGCGAGCCCCACGAGCGTCGGCGTCAGCTCGCTGACGGCCGACAGGTCGAGGTCGACGCCGTGGATGGTCTTGCCGCCCGTGACCGTGACGGCGCCGCCGCGGCGCGTCACGCGCGCGCCGAGGAGCGAGAGGATCTCGGTGAGCTGGCTGCCGGGCTGCGTCGAGTGCGCGGGCCAGGCCGGGATCGTCACAGACCCGCCCGCCACCATCGCGGCTGCGAGGAACGGCGCGGCGTTCGACAGGTCGGGCTCGATGTGGATGGTCTTGCCGCGCGGGGGGCTCGCCGGCACGATCCACTCGTGGGCCGAGGGGCGCTCGACGTGCACGCCGCGGTGGGCGAGCGTCTCGAGCGTCATCTCGATGTGCGGCAGGCTCGGTAGGGTGCGGCCCGTGTGCTTGAGGTGGAGGCCGACGTCGAAGCGCGGGGCCGCGAGCAGCAGGCCGGAGACGAACTGGCTCGACTCGGACGCGTCAATCTCGAGCTCGCCGCCGCGGATGTGCCCGTGGCCGTGCACCGTGAACGGGAGGCTCCAGGATCCGCCGTCGTCGATGTCGATGCCGAGGTCGCGCAGCGCCTTGATCATGGCGCCCATGGGGCGGTGAAGCGCGGTGGCGTCGGCGGTCATCCGCACGTCGCCCTCGGCGAGGCCGAGGAGCGGCGCGACGAAGCGCATGACCGTGCCGGCCTGGCCGCTGTCGACCTCGCACCCGCCCGTCAGGGCGCGCGGCGGCGTGACCTCGACGTCCTCGCCGAAGGGGCTGGATCCCGGGACCCGCTCGATCGTGACACCGAGGGCGCGCAGCGCGTCGCCCATGCGGTACGAATCGGCCGAGTGCAGCGGCGCCTCGATGCGGCTCGGGCCGTCGGCGAGGGCCGCGAGGATCAGCTCGCGGTTCGTCAGCGACTTGGACCCGGGCACCGTGACGGTCGCGTCCAGGGGGCCGGGCGCCGTCGGCGCGTCAAATCGCCCGCGCGGCGCGTCGGCCGGGGCGGTGGACGTGGGGGAATACCCTCGCGTGGTCATCGCGTTCCACCCTAGTGAGGAAACGAGACGAGGTGACGGATGACCGCTTCGGCGTGTATCACGGCTGAACGGCCGCGAACAGGGGATATCGCGGATCCCGGCGTACGCTGGGACGCCATGGACGCCCCCGAGACGACCCCGGCCCCCGCGGACGCGCGCGCGCAGTTCGCGGACCAGGCGTTGCCCTTCATGGACCAGCTCTACGGCGCGGCGATGCGGATGACCCGCAACCCGCCGGACGCGGCCGATCTGGTGCAGGACACGTTCGTCAAGGCCTACGCCTCGTGGTCGCGCTTCGAACAGGGCACGAATCTCAAGGCGTGGCTTTACCGGATCCTCACGAACACCTATATCAACGGCTACCGCAAGAAGCAGCGGGAGCCCTACCAGGGCGCGATCGACGACCTGGAGGACTGGCAGCTCGGCGGGGCGGAATCCACCACCGCGACGAGCCGGCGATCCGCCGAGGCCGAGGCCATCGATCACATGCCCGCGTCCGCCGTGAAGGACGCGCTGCAGGAGATTCCCGATGATTTCCGGATGGCGGTGTACCTCGCCGACGTCGAGGGCTTCGCCTACCAGGAGATCGCCGACATCATGAAAACCCCCATCGGAACCGTCATGAGCCGGCTGCATCGCGGCCGCCGGCTCCTGCGCGACAAGCTGAGGGACTACGCGGCCGAGCGAGGGATCGCGGCCGCCCAGACAGGAGTGAAGAAGTGAGCGACTGCGGCTGCGAGAAGGCCCGCGCGGACCTCGAGGCGTTCGTGCGCGGCGAGCTGGAGTGCTGCCGCACCCAGCACAGCGAGATCCGGGAGCACATCGAGAACTGCCCCGGCTGTCAGGACGAGGCGACCGTGCAGCGCACCCTGACGGTGGCGGTCCAGCGCGCGTGCATCGACGAGGCGGCACCGGAGGAGCTGAAGGCGCAGGTCATCGCGTCGCTCCTCGACGTGCAGTCGCGCCCGCACTGACGCGACGCGCGGGTGCGTAGGGTGGTCGGGTGACCGCTCTCGACGCCCGCACCGTGCCCGCCGACCCGACCTCCCGCGACGCGCTCGCCGCGCGCGGCCTCGACTACCGGGTCGTGGAGGCCGACGACCTCGCCGACCACCTGCGCGCCGAGTACCGCGGGTTCCTCGGCGACGAGCCGACCGAGGCCGAGGTCGCCGACGACCTGCGCACCCACGCCGAGCGGCGCGTGATCGGCGTGTACGACGCGGCGAGCCCGCAGCCGTACCCCGTCGCGACCGAGTGCGCCTGGGTGACCCCGCTCAGCGTGCCGGGCGGCGAGATCGACATGTGGGCCATCAGCGGCGTGACCGTGGCCGCGACGCATCGGCGCCGCGGCATCGCGCGCGGCATGCTCGAGGGCGACCTCCGCGCCGCGAAGGACGCGGGGCTCGCGATCGCGGGGCTCACGGCGACCGAGGCGACCATCTACGGCCGCTACGGATTCGCGCCCGCCGCGCCCGCCGCGCACGTGCGCGTGGACGCCCGCCGCGCGGGCTGGGGAGGGGTGGATCCGTCCGCCCGCCTCGAGTTCGTCGAGCGGTCCGAGCTGGCCCGCGACCTGGGGGAGCTCCACGAGCGCACGCGCGCCGCGCGCGCCGGGGATGTCGGCGCCTGGCCGCGCCGCTGGGAGCAGAAGGCGGGGCTCACCCCCGACGTCGACAAGCCCCGCCAGGTGCGCGGCGTGCGGGCGCTCGACGCGACGGGCGCCCTCGTCGGGGCCCTCGCCTTCCGTGTCCTCGAGACGGCGGAGTATCACAACCACACGCTCAAGATCGAGCACCTCGTGGCGGCCACGCCCGACGCCCACGCCGCGCTCTGGCGCTTCGCGCTGAGCTACGACCTCGTGGGCACGGTCGAGGCGCCGCTCCAGCCCGTCGACGACGCGCTCGGCTGGCTCGTGCGCGATCGCCGCGCCGTCACGAGCCGCGCGCACGATCACGGCTGGCTCCGGATCCTCGACGTGCCCCGCGCGCTCGCCGCGCGCGAGCTCTCGGGCGCCTTCGGCGTGCGCCTGGCGGTGACGGATCCGCTGGGCCTCGCGGACGGCGCGTGGACCGTCGCGCGGCTCGGCGCGGAGGGGGCGCGGAGCGAGCCGCTCGCCGAGGGCCAGGCGGCGGAGGTCACGCTCGACGTCGGCGCGCTGTCGGCCGCGTACCTCGGCGGCGTCCGCCTCGAGACGCTGCAAGCCGCGGGGCGCGTGACGGGCGATCCGGCGAAGATCCGCGCGCTCTCGGACGCGCTGTCCGCGCGGCGCGCGCCGCACCTGTCGATCTGGTATTGACTCTTACCATGGGCACGCTCCTGGCCGTCTGCGCCGTTCACCAGCTGCTCCCGGACGCCGGGACCGTCGGCACCACGGCGATTGACAAGCGCCCCGTCGCGGGCCCCGTCCGCGTCGGGCCGCTCGGCGTCTACGGCGACGTCCAGGCCGACCGCGCGCACCACGGCGGCGAGGAGCAGGCCGTCTACGCGTACGCGCAGGAGGACGCCGAGTGGTGGGAGGAGGCGCTCGGCCGCGAGATCCCGTTCGGGACCCTGTTCGGCGAGAACCTCCGCACGCAGGGCATGGACGTCTCGCGCGCCGTGGTCGGCGAAAGGTGGCGCATCGGATCCGTGCTGCTCAAGGCGACCCGCCCCCGCAACCCCTGCATGACCTTCGCGCGCCGCATGGGCCTGGAGAAGGAGGGCTGGGTCAAGCGCTTCGCCTCCGAGCGGCGCCTCGGCACGTATTTCCGCGTGCTCGAGAAGGGGCGCCTCGCCGCGGGGGACGCGATCGAGCGCGTGCACGTTCCGACGGGGGCGCCCACGGCCCGCGACCTGCTGGGCGGGCCGGGGCGCTCCTCCGACTGAGGCGTCAGCGCCGGCGCGAGCGCTCGGTCGCGTCGTGCACCTCGCCGATCAGCTCCTCGATCACGTCCTCGAGGAACAGCACCGACACGGTCCGCCCCTCCGAGTCACGCACGCGCGCGAGGTGCCGGCCCTGCTGGCGCATGAGCGCGAGCGCGTCCTCGAGGTCGGTCGAGGTGTGCACGGGCACGAGGTGGTGGATCCGCTTGGGCGGCACGGGCTCTGTGACCTTCGCGTCGGCCTCGGGGCTCGCGGCCCGCAGGACGTCCTTGAGGTGCACGTACCCGACGGGCTCGCCGCCCGCATCCGCGATGACGTAGCGCGAGTACCCGTGGGTCTGGACGGCCTTCTCGATGTCGGCGGGCGTCGTGCCCTCCGGCAGCGTCACGATGCGGGAGAGGGGGACCGCGACGTCGCCCGCGGTCTTGTCCGTGAACTCGACCGCCGCGGCGATCGTGCCGGACGCGTCGTCCAGCACGCCCTCGCGGTGCGACTGGCTCACGATCGTCGCCACCTCGTCGAGCGTGAAGGTGGAGGCGGCCTCGTTCTTCGGCTCGACGCCCACGGCGCGCAGCGCCGCGTTCGCGATGCCGTTGAGCGCCCAGATCACGGGGCGGAACACCCGCGAGACCCACACGAGCGGCGGCGCGAGGATCAGGACGGCGCGGTCCGGAACGGAGAACGCGAGGTTCTTCGCGACCATCTCGCCGAAGACGACGTGGAGGTACGACACGAGCACGAGCGCGATGATGAAGGCGACCGTGCCGATCGCGGCCTCCGGGAGCCCCGTGAGGCCGAGGGGGCCCTCGAGCAGGTGGTGCAGCGCGGGCTCGGAGACGTTGAGGATGAGCAGCGAGCAGATCGTGATGCCGAGCTGGCTCGTCGCGAGCATCGCCGTCGCGTGCTCCATCGCGTACAGCGCGGTCTTTGCGGCGCGCGACCCCTTCTCTGCGCGCGGCTCGATCTGCGAGCGCCGCGCGGAGATGACCGCGAACTCGGCGCCGACGAAGAACGCGTTGCCAATCAGCAGCACGACGAGCCAGGCGATTCCTGCCCAGTCGCTCATGTGAGGCTCCCCTCGCCGCGGGCGGGCTCTTCCGTCGCGAGCGGCGACGGGTCGGGCGTGAAGCGCACGCGGTCGACGCGCCTCCCGTCCATGCGCTGCACGACGAGGGATCCGCCCTCCACCGTGACGGTGTCGCCGACGGCGGGGATCCGCTCGAGCGTGCTCATGATGAACCCGCCGATCGTGTCGTAGTCGTCCGACTCGGGCACCTCGACGCCCGCGCGCTCGTGCGCCTCGTCGGGGCGCAGCTGCGCCGGGAGGGTGATGCCGTCGCGGTGGCGCACGACGCCGGCGCGGCGGCGGTCGTGCTCGTCGGCGACCTCGCCGACGATCTCCTCGACGAGGTCCTCGAGGGTGACGACGCCGGCGGTGCCGCCGTACTCGTCGACGACGATGGCCATCTGGTACCCGCTGCCGCGCAGATCCGCGAGGAGCTGGTCGAGGTGCACCGTCTCGGGCACGCGCAGGGGCTCCGTGCGCAGCGCGCCGACGGGCACGTCGAGGCGGCGCTCGCGCGGCACGCTCACGGCCGCCTTGATGTGCACGACGCCGACGATGTCGTCGAGGTCGTCGTCGAAGACGGGGAAGCGCGAGTGGCCCGTCTCGCGCGCGAGGCGCACGACGTCGTCGGCGACCTCGCCCACGGCGACCGCGTGCATGCGGGGGCGCGGGGTCATGACGTCGGCGGCCGACAGGCGGGAGAACGTCAGGGTGCGATCGAGCAGCGTCGCGGTGTCCTTCTCGAGCACGCCCGCCGTGGCGGAGCGCCGCACGAGGCTCGAGAGCTCCTCGGCCGTGCGCGCGCCCGAGAGCTCTTCCTGGGGCTCGATGCCGATCGCGCGCAGGATGCCGTTCGCGCTGCCGTTCAGCGCCGACACGGCCGGGCGGAACACGGTCGTGAACGCGATCTGCAGGGGGGCGACGACCTTCGCGGTCGCGAGCGGGAGCGCGAGCGCGAAGTTCTTCGGGATGAGCTCGCCGAGGATCATCGACAGGATCGTCGCGACGGCCATGCCGACGACGGTGGCGATGGCCGACACGGCCGCCTCCGGGAGCCACCCCGCGAGCAGCGGCTCGAGCAGCCGCGACATCGCGGGCTCCATCGTGTACCCCGTGAGGAGGGTCGTGAGGGTGATGCCGAGCTGCGCCGACGAGAGGTGCGTCGAGGTGTGGCGCAGCGCCTGGATCGTGAGGGCCAGGCGGGTCTCTCCCCGGGCCTGGCGCGCCTCGAGATCCGCGCGATCGAGATTGACGAGAGAGAATTCGCTGGCGACGAAGACGCCGGTGCCGACGATGAGGACGAGGCCCACGCCCAGCATGATCCAATCCATCACGGCCGCAGGTCACCGCCCGATCGATCGGGGGAGGGCGCGTCGTGGCGCGGATATCGGGGCGCGGGTCGGCTACTGGGAGGGTCGTCCATGATGTCGTCATCCTAGTCCACCGCCCGGGGCCTCCGCCCGGGAATCGGGCTCTCCCGGCGGATCCGGAACACCGGGATCCGGGAGGGATCCGAGGGGTATGCACCAGGGTGCGTGGGATAGGCTGGCGGGAGGGACGCACGCGTTAATCGCGGCGTGCGACGACCATCATTCTTCGATGAAAGTGGGCGATCTGACCGTGTCGAGTCAGGTGACGGGTACCGGAACGTCGAGCGACGAGGAGTTCGGGGCCAATCAGTGGCTGATCAACGAGCTCTTTCGTCAGTACAAGGTGAACAAGGACACCGTCGACAGGGAGTGGTGGCCGGTGATGGAGAGGCTCGCTGAGGAGCAGGGCGGCGCAGCCCCGGCATCGGCGGCCCCCGCCAAGCCGCAGCCTACCCCGGCGCCGAAGCCGCAGGCGGCCCCCGCCGCCCCGCCCGTCGCCAAGACGACGGCGAAGCCCGCGGCGGCCGCGCCGATCCCCGCGGAGCCCGAGGCGAAGAAGTCGGCGGGCGACGCGGAGCCGGCGGAGGACAAGGTCACCGTCATGAAGGGCATGACGAAAACGCTGGCCAAGAACATGGACCAGTCGATCTCCGTGCCCACGGCGACGTCGGTGCGGACGGTGCCGGCGAAGCTGATGATCGACAACCGCATCGTCATCAACAACCACATGTCGCGCACCCGCGGCGGCAAGGTCTCGTTCACGCACATCATCGGGTGGGCGCTCATCCAGGCGCTCAAGGCCTTCCCGAGCCAGAACGTCTACTACGCCGAGATCGACGGCAAGCCGAGCGTGGTCGCCCCGGCGCACGTGAACCTCGGCATCGCGATCGACCTGCCGAAGCCCGACGGCACCCGCGCGCTCATGGTGCCGAGCATCAAGAACGCCGAGTCGCTGACCTTCAGCGAGTACCTCTCGGCGTACGAGGACCTCGTCAAGCGCGCGCGGGCGAACAAGCTCACCGCGAACGACTTCGCCGGCACGACCGTGTCGCTCACGAACCCGGGCGGCATCGGCACGGTCCACTCCGTCCCGCGCCTCATGAAGGGCCAGGGCTGCATCATCGGCGCCGGCGCCCTCGACTATCCGGCCGAGTTCTCGGGCGCGAGCCAGAAGACCCTCAACGAGCTCGCGATCGGCAAGACGATCACGCTCACCTCGACCTACGACCACCGCGTCATCCAGGGCGCGGGATCCGGCGAGTTCCTGAAGGTCGTGCACCAGCTCCTCATCGGCGGCAACGGCTTCTACGAGGACATCTTCGCGGCCCTCCGGATCCCGTACGCCCCGATCCGCTGGAACGCCGACGTCTCGGTCGACATCGCGGAGCGCGTCGACAAGACCGCGCGCGTGCAGGAGCTCATCAACGCCTACCGCGTCCGCGGCCACCTCATGGCCGACATCGACCCGCTGGCCTACTCGCAGCGCGAGCACCACGACCTCGAGATCGAGTCGCACGGGCTGACCTTCTGGGACCTCGAGCGCGAGTTCGTCACGGGCGGCTTCGGCGGCAAGCGCCAGGCGAAGCTGCGCGACATCCTCGGCGTGCTGCGCGACACGTACTGCCGCACGACCGGCATCGAGTACATGCACATCGCCGACCACGAGCAGCGCGAGTGGTTCCAGGCCAAGCTCGAGCGGCCCTACGAGAAGCCCGACCACGACGAGCAGCTCCGGATCCTCGGCAAGCTCAACCAGGCCGAGGCGTTCGAGACCTTCCTGCAGACGAAGTATGTCGGCCAGAAGCGCTTCTCCCTCGAGGGCGGCGAGTCGCTCATTCCGCTGCTCGACCGCGTCATCGACGGCGCGGCCTCGGCGGGCCTCGCCGGCGCGGCCGTCGCGATGGCGCACCGCGGTCGCCTCAACGTGCTGACGAACATCGCGGGCAAGACCTACGGCGACGTCTTCAGCGAGTTCGAGGGCGCCCTGCCCGGCAACAAGCGCGGATCCGGCGACGTGAAGTACCACATCGGCACGGAGGGCACCTTCACGGGCACCGACGGCAACGAGATCGACGTGTATCTCGCGGCCAACCCGTCGCACCTCGAGACGGTCGACGGCGTGCTCGAGGGCATCGTCCGCGCCAAGCAGGACCGGTACGAGAAGGGCACCTTCCCGTGGCTGCCGATCCTCGTGCACGGCGACGCGGCGTTCGCGGGCCAGGGCGTCGTCGTCGAGACGCTGCAGATGTCGAACCTCCGTGCCTACCGCACGGGCGGCACGGTCCACATCGTGGTGAACAACCAGGTGGGCTTCACGACGCTCCCGCAGGACGCCCGCACCTCGCGCTACGCGACCGACGTCGCCAAGACGATCGCGGCCCCCGTGCTGCACGTCAACGGCGACGACCCCGAGGCCGTCGTGCGCGCGGCGGAGCTCGCGTTCGAGTATCGCCAGACCTTCCAGCGCGACATCGTCATCGACCTCGTCTGCTACCGCCGCCGCGGTCACAACGAGGGCGACGACCCGTCGATGACGCAGCCGCTGATGTACGGCCTGATCGAGGCCAAGCGCTCCGTGCGCCGGCTCTACACCGAGGCGCTCGTCGGGCGCGGCGACATCACCGAGGAGGAGTACGAGGCGGCCAAGGCCGACTTCCAGAACCGCCTCGAGGTCGCCTTCGCCGAGACGCACGCGGCCGAGACCGGCGCGATCCCCGTGGTCACGCCCGAGCAGCTGCCCCCCGAGGTCGAGACCGAGCCCGAGGAGACGGGCGTCGGCGCCGGCGTCGTCGCGCAGATCGGCGACGCGCACAGCAACAAGCCCGAGGGCTTCACGGTGCACGCGAAGCTCCAGCAGCTGCTGGACAAGCGCACGCAGATGAGCCGCGAGGGCAAGATCGACTGGGGCTTCGGCGAGCTGCTGGCCTTCGGATCCCTCCTCCTCGAGGGGACGCCCGTGCGCCTCGTCGGGCAGGACTCGCGCCGCGGCACGTTCGTGCAGCGCCACGCCGTCTTCCACGACCGCGTCAACGGCCAGGAGTGGCTGCCGCTCGCGAACCTCGCGGAGGGCCAGGCCCGCTTCAGCGTGTACGACTCGCTCCTCAGCGAATACGCCGCGCTCGGCTTCGAGTACGGCTACTCGGTCGAGGACACCGAGGCGCTCGTCCTGTGGGAGGCGCAGTTCGGCGACTTCGTCAACGGCGCGCAGTCGATCATCGACGAGTTCATCTCCTCGGCCGACCAGAAGTGGGGTCAGGAATCGGGCGTCGTCCTCCTCCTGCCGCACGGCTACGAGGGCCAGGGCCCCGACCACTCGTCCGCGCGCATCGAGCGCTTCCTGCAGCTGTGCGGGCAGAACAACATGACGGTGGCCCGCCCCTCGACGCCCGCGTCGTACTTCCACCTGCTGCGCCGTCACGCGTACTCACGCCCGCGCCGCCCGCTCGTGGTCTTCACGCCCAAGGCGATGCTGCGCCTGCGCGGAGCGACGAGCGAGGTGGCCGACTTCGCCGAGGGCGCGTTCCGCCCCGTGATCGGCGACGACCGGCCGATCGACAAGGCCGCCGTGACCCGCGTCCTCGTGCACGCGGGCAAGATCCACTGGGACCTCGCGGCCGAGGTGCAGAAGAAGGACGACCCGCAGGTCGCCCTCGTGCGCCTCGAGCAGTTCTACCCGGCGCCCATCGAGGAGCTCACGCGCGTGCTCGGGGAGTACCCGAACGCCGAGGTCGTGTGGGTCCAGGACGAGCCGGAGAACCAGGGCGCCTGGCCGTTCATCCAGCAGTGGGTGCAGCAGGCGGTCGGCCGGAGCTTCTCGGTCGTCTCGCGCCCGGCGGCGGCGGCCCCCTCGACCGGATCCTCCAAGGTCCACGCCGTCGAGCACACGGAGCTCATGCGCCGGGCCTTCGCCCGCTAACCCGGTCAGGCCCTTACCGGGGCCTACGCGCGGGCGAGCGCGGGCGCGCGGTGCGCGCGGAGGTACTGCGCGGGCCACAGCGCAGCGGGGTCCTCGCCGAGCTCCGCCGCCGCGCGGAGACCGAAGTGCGGATCGCGCAGCCATTCGCGGCCCGCGAGGATGACGTCGGCGGATCCCTCCGCGAGGATCCGCTCGGCCTGCTCGCCCGAGGTGATGATGCCGACCGCGCCGACGGGAGCGCCCGCGACCTCGCGGATCCGGGCCGCGTGCGGGACCTGGTAACCGGGGAACACGTCGATCTGCTGGTGCGCGACGAGGCCGCTCGTGGAGACGTCGATGAAGTCGGCGCCGGCCTCACGCGCCCACGCGGACACCTGCGCGACGTCGTCGGTCACGAGCCCGCCGTCGGCGGCGTCCGTCGCCGAGAAGCGTACGAGGAGCGGCACGCCCTCGCCGACCTCCTCGCGCACCGCGCGCACGACGTCGAGCGTCAGGCGCGCGCGGTTCTCCAGCGTCCCGCCGTAGATGTCGGTGCGGTCGTTCGTGAGCGGCGAGAGGAACTCGTGGAGGAGGTAGCCGTGCGCGGCGTGGATCTCGATCGCCCGGAACCCCGCCTCGATCGCGCGCCCCGCGGCCTGGCGGAACGCCTCGATGACCTCGCCCACGCGGCCCGCGGACATCGCCTCGGGCGCCGCGAACCCGTCGTACGCGACGGCCGACGGGGCTTCCGTCGTCCACCCGCCCTCGGCCGCGGGCACGGATCCGGATCCCTCCGCGAACGGCGAGAACGTCGAGGCCTTGCGCCCCGCGTGCGCGAGCTGGACGCCCGCGACGGATCCGCGCTCCGCGATCGCGCGCGTGACGGGGCGCCACGCGTCGATCTGCGCGGCGTTCCAGAGCCCCGCGTCCTCGGGGGAGATGCGCCCCTCGGGCACGACCGCCGTGGCCTCGGCGATCACGAGCCCGGCGCCGCCGGAGGCGAACTGCGCGAGGTGCACGTGGTGCCAGTCGTTCACGATCCCGTCGACCGCGCTGTACTGGCACATCGGCGCGACCCAGAGCCGGTTGCGGAAGGTGACGTCGCGGATCTCGAGGGGCGTGAAGAGCTGGCTCATGGGGGCCTTTCGACGTGGAGGATCCGCCCCGCGAGACGCCGATAGTCTGGCGGCATGCCGGGCGGATTCGAGTGGGGCGACAACGAGTGGGTGGCATCCGATGCCGCGAGCGTTCTCCGCGTGCCAACGCACGGCGACCACAAGTATTCCCGCGGCGTCGTCTCGCTGCTGACCGGATCCGAGGAATTCCCGGGCGCCGCGGTCCTCTCGGTCGAGGGCGCTACCCGGGCGGGCGTCGGAATGGTGCGCTGGTTCGGGCCGGACCCTGTCGGCCAGCTCGTGCTCCAGCGCCGCCCCGAGACCGTCACAGAGGCGGGGCGCACGGACGCGATCGTCGTCGGATCCGGGATCGACGGCCGCACGCGCGACGAGGCCTCGACCCGCACGATCCTGGGCATGTTCGCGCTGGGCGCGCCCGTCGTCATCGACGCCGGCGCGCTCGACCTCGCCCCGCGCGCCGTGGGCCCGTTCGTCGTGACCCCGCACGACCGGGAGCTGCGCGAGGTGCGGATCCCGCTCGGCCTCGGCGTCGACGACATCGACGTGGATCCTCTGCAGGACCGGCTCGACGGCGGCTTCCGCGAACGCGTGCTCGTGGCGCGCGAGACGGCCGTCGGCGTCGGAGGGGTCGTGCTGCTCAAGGGCGCCGAGACGATCGTCGCGACGCCGGGCGGCTGGTGGACCGTCGTGCGCAGCGGCACGCCGTGGCTGGCGACGGCGGGCACGGGCGACGTGCTCGCGGGCGCGATTGGCGCGATCCTCGCGGGCGCCGCCGCGCGCGACCGCGCCCGCGAGGTGGACGTGGAGGAGCTTGGCCCGATCGCCGCGACGGCCGCCTGGCTGCACGGCACGGCGGGCCGCATCGCGGCGGGACCCGGCCGGCCGATCGCGGCGCTTGACGTGGCCGAGGCGCTCCCGGCCGCCTTCGCGGAGGCGTTCGCGTGACCCACGGGCGCCGGGTGCGCCTTCTCGCTTGCTGGGCCGCGTTCGTCGCGGCGCACGCCCTCGCGATCGCGGCCGGCTGGCTGTGGCCGAACCAGCCCATGGGCGACACCTACCTCGTCTACGAGCCGTGGAGCCGGGCCGCTCTCGAGGGCGCGTACGTCCCCGGCCTCACCGAGGACTGGGTCTACCCGCCGCTGGCGCTGGCCCCCATGCTCCTCGCCCATACGCTCGTGTGGTTCTCGTCATACGCGGCCGCGTGGGCCGCGCTCGTGACGGCGCTCGATGTCGTCGCGTTCGCGCTGCTCGTCGGCCGCGGGCGCTCGCGGGCCCGCCTCTCCGCGGGCGCGTTCTGGGCCGGGTTCGTCGTGCTCCTGGGCCCCGTCGGCCTCTTCCGCATCGACGCGGTGACGGTGCCGCTCGCGGTCCTCGCGGTGGTGTGGCTCGGATCCCGCCCCGCCGTCGCCGGCGCGCTCGTCGCCGCGGGCGCCTGGATCAAGGTGTGGCCCGCGGCCCTCGGCCTGGCCGCCGTCGTCGCCCTGCGCACGCGGGGCCCGGTCGCGCTCGGCGCCGTCGCGGTCTCGGCCGCGGTGGCCGGGGTCGTGCTGCTGGCGGGCGGCGGGACGCACCTCGCGGGCTTCGTCACGACTCAGGGGGAGCGCGGCCTGCAGGTCGAGGCGATCGCGGCGACGCCCTTCGCGCTGGGGGTGGGGGGAGCCGTTGTCGCGTACGACACGGAGATCCTGACCTACCAGGTCTATGGACCCGGCGTCGCCGCGGTCGCCGCCGCCCTCACGCCGCTCATGGTGATCGCGGTCGCCGCGATCGCGGCGCTCGGGGCGTGGCGGGTCCGCGCGGGCGCGGATGCGCGCGCCGTGCTCCCGCCGCTCGCGCTCGCGCTCGTCGTCGCGCTCATCGCGACGAACAAGGTCGGATCCCCGCAGTTCCAGACCTGGCTCGTCGCGCCGGTCGTGCTCTGGATCCTGTGGGACCGGCGCGCCGCCCGCGGTCCCGCGGCGCTGGCGCTCGCGATCGCCGGCCTCACGCAACTCGTCTACCCGATCGCGTATCACCTCGTGCTCGGGGGCGATAGCGTGGGGCTCGCGGTCCTCGTCCTGCGCAACGCCCTCGTCGTCGCGCTTGGGGTGTGGGCCGTGGTCCGCCTCGTCCGCACCCCAGCCCCGGGAGTCCCATGCTCGTCGCCTTCTCCGTCGCCCCGTCCGGAACCGGCCGCGCCGACGCCTCCGTCCACGACGCCGTCGCCGCGGCCGTGAAGGTCGTGCGCGAGTCGGGCCTGCCGAACCGCACCTCGAGCATGTTCACGGAGATCGAGGGGCCCGACTGGGACACGGTGATGGGCGTCGTAGGGCGGGCGACGGAGGCCGTGGCGCCCTTCGGATCCCGCGTCTCGCTCGTGCTGAAGGCCGACATCCGGCCCGGCTATGCGGGCGAGATCGACGGCAAGCTCGAGCGCCTCGAGCAGGCGATCGACGAGGCGTAGCGCCCGCCTTCGGTCAGGCCGCGGCGGGGATCCGCACGCGCCGCTCGGCCGCGAACGCGACGGCGGCGATGACGAGGCCCGCGAGCGCGAGGCCGATGCCGAGCCACGCCGGCGCAACGTAGCCGAAGCCCGCCGCGATGACGGCGCCGCCGAGCGCCGCGCCGAGGCTGTTGCCGATGTTGAGCGCGGAGTGGTTCAGCGCCGCCCCGATCGCCTGGTGCTCCGCAGCGACGTCGAGCAGCCGCAGCTGGATCGCGGGGGTGACGACCTGCCCCGCCACGCCGAACACGAACAGCGCCGCGACGAGCGCGATCGTGAAGGGCGCGAGCACGGCGACGAGGGCGGAGGTCGCGGCGAGGGATCCGAGGCTCACGAGAAGCGTGCGGCGCACGCTGATGTCCGCGAGCCGGCCGCCGAGAAAGTTGCCGACGAACATGCCGCTGCCGAGCGCGACGAGCGCGATCGGTACGACCCACTCGGGGGCGCTCGCCGCCTCGGTCACGAGCGTCGAGACGTAGCTGTAGACGGCGAAGAACGCGCCGAAGCCGATGGCGCCGATCGCGATCGTGAGCCACACCTGGGGGATCCGGAACACCCCGAGCTCCTGGCGGAACGTGCGCCCCACGTCGCCGGGGTGCGGCGGGACGAAGCGCCAGCACATGACGAGCGCGACGGCGAACACCACCGCGACGACGACGTACGCGGCGCGCCACCCGAAGACCTGGCCGAGGAAGGTGCCGGCGGGAACACCCACGACGTTCGCGACCGTGAGGCCGGACATGACCATCGCCACGCCCCACCCGCGCTTGGTCGGGCCGAGCAGTTCGCTCGCCACGACCGCGGCCATGCCGAAGTACGCCCCGTGCGGCAGGCCCGCGAGGAAGCGGCACAGCGCGACCAGCCCGAACGTCGGCGCGAGCACCGTGAGGGCGTTGAAGACGAGGAGCGCGGCGGCGAGCGCGATCATGACCCGGTTGCGGGGGAACCGCGAGACCACAGCCGCGATCGTCGGCGCGCCGAGGACGACGCCCAGCGCGTACAGGCTAATGAGGATCCCCGCCTGGCCGATGGCCTCTTCCGGGCTCGCCTGATAGGCGGCGGGGAGGAGGTCGCTCGCGATGTCGGGCAGGAGCCCCATCGAGACGAACTCCGTCATGCCGATGCCGAATGCGCCGATGGCCATGGAGAGGAGCGCCATCGTCGCCGCACCCCTCGACGCGAGGGTCGAGGAAGTCACGGGACAAAACTACCGGGCTCCCGCGGCTCCGCCGGCCAGCGGGTGTCCAGTTCTCAGGCGAGCAGGGCGCGGAGGTGGTGGCCGAGGACGTCGGTCTCGATGAGGAACCCGTCGTGCCCGAAGTCGCTCGCGATCACGATCGCGTCGTCGCCGTGGATCGTGGATCCGATCCCGCGCGCGATCCGGTGCTGACCCTCGAGGGGGAAGAGGCGGTCGGTGTCGATGCCGACCACGAGGGTGCGGGCGGTGACGCGGCCCAGCGCGTCCTCGATGCCGCCGCGGTCCCGGCCGACGTCGTGCGAGTCCATCGCCTCGACGAGCCGGATGTAGGTGTTCGCGTCGAACCGGCGCGTGAACTTGTTGCCGTGGAAGTCGAGGTAGGACTCGACGGCGAACCGGCCGCCGTGCCCCAGGGGGCTCACGTCGGACTGCCACGAGCGCTGGAAGCGCTGGTTGAGCTCGACGATGCCGCGGTAGTTCAGCATCGCCATGCGCCGCGCGAGCGCGAGCCCGCGGTGCGGGCCGTCGCCCGCGGCCGCCTCGTAGTACTCGCCGCCCGCGAAGCCGGGGTCGATTTCGATGGCCTCGAGCTGCGTGGAGTTCAGCGCGATCTGGTCGGCCGTGTTCGCCGGCGGCGCGGCGATGACGGCGAGCCGCTCGACGCGGTCCGGGTGCGTCGCGGCCCACTCGAGGGCGTGCATGCCGCCCATGGATCCGCCGACGACCGCGGCCCAGGACCCGATGCCCAGCCGGTCGGCGAGCGCCGCCTGCGCCGCCACCTGATCGCGGATCGTGACGTAGGGGAAGCGGGACGCCCAGTGGTCGCCGTCCGGGTGGATGCTTGCGGGGCCCGTGGATCCCTGGCAGCCCCCGAGCATGTTGGGGGCGACGACGAAGTAGCGGTCGGTGTCGAGCGGCGCGCCCGGCCCGACGATGTCCTCCCACCAGCCGGCGGTCGGGTGGCCGGGGCCGGCGGATCCGCGCACGTGGCTGTCGCCCGTGAACGCGTGTAGCACGAGGATCGCGTTCGACGCGTCGGTGTTCAACTCGCCCCACGTCTCGTAGGCGAGGCGCATGTGGGGGAGCACGCCGCCCGTCTCCGTCGTGAAGGACCCGAGCCAGGCGAACTGGCGGGCCCCGGCGGGGTCGCCGTCCTGCCAGGCGCCGGTCGCGGGCGGCCGCCCGGCCATGAGTCGGGTGTCGGCCTCCGTCACGGGGGCCGACGGCACCGTGTCCTCGGAGATCTGCCAGTCCATCGGATCCATTCTGCCGTGTCCGCCGTGGTGGCCGGACACGCCCGCCCGCACGCGCCCGCCCGCCGCGGCGGGCGAGCGTCAGCGCGCGTCGGAGATGGCGCGCGCGGCGGCGAAGGCCTGCTCGAGGTCGGCCGTGAGGTCGGCGACGTTCTCGAGGCCGATCGAGAGCCGAACGAGCCCCGGCGTGACGCCGGCCGTGAGCTGCTGCTCGGGCGTGAGCTGCGAGTGCGTGGTCGAGGCGGGGTGGATGACGAGCGAGCGGACGTCGCCGATGTTCGCGAGGTGGCTGAACAGCTCAAGGGCGTTGACGAACGCGCGGCCCGCGTCGACGCCGCCCTTGAGCTCGAAGGACAGCACGGCGCCGACGCCCGCGGGCGCGTAGCGCTGGGCGGCGCCGAACCAGGGCGACGAGGCGAGCCCCGAGTAGTTCACGGTCGCCACGTCGGGGTGCGCCTCGAGCCACTCCGCGATCTTCTGCGCGTTCTCGACGTGCCGCTCGATGCGCAGCGACAGCGTCTCGATGCCCTGGATCAGCTGCCAGGCGTTGTTTGGGGCGATCGCGGCGCCGAGGTCGCGCAGCAGCTGCACGCGCGCCTTCGTGATGTATGCGACGCCGTTGCCGAGCGCGCCGGTGTAGCTGACGCCGTGGTACGAGGGATCCGGATCCGTGAGCTCGGGGAAGCGCTCCGCGTGCTCCGACCACGCGAACCTCCCACCGTCGACGACGACGCCCGCGACGACCGTGCCGTGACCCGCGAGGAACTTCGTCGCGGAGTGCACGACGATGTCGGCGCCGTGCTCGAACGGGCGGATGAGGTAGGGCGTCGCGATCGTGTTGTCGACGATGAGGGGGAGCCCGCTCTCGTGCGCGACGTCCGAGACAAGGCGGATGTCGAGGACGTTGACCTGCGGGTTTCCGACCGTCTCGGCGAAGAACAGCTTCGTGTTCGGGCGGACGGCGCGCCGCCATTCCTTGGCGTCGTCCTGGTTCTCGACGAACGTGACCTCGATGCCGAGCTTCGCGAGCGTGTACTTGAAGAGGTTGTAGGTGCCGCCGTAGATCGAGCTCGACGAGACGATGTGGTCGCCCGCGCTCGCGATGTTCAGCACAGCGAACGTCTCGGCCGCCTGGCCGCTCGCGACGAGCAGGGCGCCCGTGCCACCCTCGAGCGCCGCGATGCGCTGCTCCGCGACCTCCTGCGTGGGGTTCATGATGCGGGTGTAGATGTTGCCCGGCTCGGTCAGCGCGAACAGGTTCGCGGCGTGGTCGGAGTCGCGGAACACGTACGCCGTCGTCTGGTACAGGGGCGTCGCGCGGGCGCCCGTGGTCGGATCCGGGCGCGCGCCCGCGTGGATCTGCTGGGTCTCGAAGTGCCACGAGGCGGCGTCGGTCATGGGATCCCTCTCGCTACGGGTCGGTCAGGCGGCGGCGATGCCGGCGGGTTCGAGCGTACGTCTCCGGCCGAGGGCCGCCAAGGTTCCGGAAACCCGGCGTCACACGCCCCCATTACGCTGGATCCATGACGCGACGCGCAGTGGTGACGGGAGCAAGCTCGGGGATCGGCAGGGCGACGGTCCTCGCCCTGCGGGAGCGCGGCTGGGAGGTCACGGGCGTCGCGCGCCGCGCGGACCGCCTCGCCGCGTTGGCCGAGGAGACGGGCGCCGACGTGTTTGCCGCCGACCTCACCCAGCAGGCCGACATCGACGCGCTCGCCGCGTACCTCGGCGGCCGGCCGCTCCACAGCCTCGTGCACATCGCGGGCGGCGCGCTCGGCGCCGACCGGGTCGAGGACGGCGACCCCGACGGCTGGTTGCGGATGTACGAGATGAACGCGCTGTCGGCCCAGCGCCTCGTGCGCGCCCTCCTGCCGCAGCTGCGCGCGACGGCCGCGGCGGGCCCCACGCACGCCGACACCCTGTTCCTCACCTCGACCGCGGCGCAGACCGCCTACCCCGGCGGCGCGGGCTACAACGCCGCGAAGGCGGCCGAGTCGATGCTCGTGGCGGCGCTGCGCCAGGAGCTCGCGGGCGAGCCGATCCGCGTCATCGAGATCGCGCCCGGCATGGTCCACACGGAGGAGTTCTCGCTCGTGCGCCTCGGGTCGGCCGACGCGGCCGACCGCGTCTACGAGGGCGTCGAGAACCCCCTCACGGCGGACGACGTCGCCGACGTCGTCGCGTACGCGCTGACCGCGCCCGGGCACGTCAACCTCGACCTCGTGACGCTGCGCCCCGTCGCGCAGGCCGCCCAGCACCTCGTGCACCGCGGCCCGCTCGCTCCGCGCGCGTAGCGGATCCGCCCCCTTTCTCCGACACACAAAGGACATGACCGTGGCAGACGACTTCCTCGAGCGCGAGATCCTCACGTGGGACGGCTTCGGCCGCGCCACGCGCGACCTCGCCCGGACGATCCTCGCGGCCGGGTTCGAGCCCGAGGTCGTCGTCGCGATCGCGCGCGGCGGCCTCGTGCCGGCCGGCGCCATCGCGTACGGCCTCGGCGCAAAGAACTGCGGCGCGATCAACATGGAGTTCTACACGGGCATCGGCACCGTGCTCGATGCGCCCGAGGTGCTCCCGCCCGAGCTCGACATGAACTATCTCGACGGGCGGCGCGTGCTGCTCGTCGATGACGTCGCCGACTCGGGGCGCACGCTGAAGATGGCCGTCGACCTCCTGCGCGAGAAGGGCGCCGACGTGCGCTCCGTGACGATCTACACGAAGCCCGCGACGATCATCCAGCCGGACTTCGCGTGGAAGGACACGGACCTGTGGATCAACTTCCCGTGGTCCGCCGACGGCACGGTCGCCGAGGAGGACGCGGGCCTGCCCGCGAGCGCCTGAGCCGATGACCGAGGAGACCCTCGCCGGGCTCGCGGACGGCGGGCGCATGGACCCGGGGTGGGCGCGCGCGCTGGCCCCGGCCGCGCCGCGGATCGCGGCGCTCGGGGAGCGGCTCGCCGCCGGCGCGGAGCCCGCCCTCCCCGAGCCCAAGCTGGTGCTGCGCGCGTTTCGTGAGCCGTTCGACGACGTACGGGTGCTGATCGTGGGGCAGGATCCGTACCCCACCCCGGGCCACGCGATCGGGCTCGCCTTCGCGACCGCGCGCGACGTGCGGCCCGTGCCGCGGAGCCTCGCGAACATCTATCGCGAGCTGGAGGACGACCTGGGGATCCCCCGGCCCGCCCACGGCGACCTCTCGAGCTGGGCGACCCAGGGCGTCCTGCTCCTCAACCGTGTGCTCACGGTCGCGCCCGGGGTGCCCGGATCCCACCGCGGCCAGGGCTGGGAACACGTCACCGAGCGCGCGATCGAGGCGCTCGTGGCGCGCGATCGCCCCCTCGTCGCGATCCTCTGGGGCGCGGACGCGCGCCGGCTCGCGCCGCGTCTCGGATGCACGCCGCGCATCGAGTCGGCGCACCCCTCGCCGCTGTCGGCCCGGCGCGGCTTCTTCGGATCCCGACCCTTCTCCCGGGCCAACGCGCACCTCGTCGAGCAGGGCGCGGATCCGGTCGACTGGCGGGTAATCTGACACCCATGCTCCCGGAGGAATACCAGAAGCGCCGCCGCCTGCCGCGGCACCTGCGGAAGCGCCCCGAGGTGGAGCGCCCCTTCGCCTACGCCATCCGCCCCGCGGAGAAGCGGGACATCCCCGACATCCGGGAGATCTACAACTACTACGTGACGAACTCGGTCGTCACGTTCGACGAGAAGCGCTGGACGCACCGGCAGTGGGTGGAGAAGTTCGACCACATCCGCAAGCTCGGCCTCCCGTTCCTCGTCGCCGAGTCGCCCTCGGGCCAGATCCTCGGCTACGCGCTCGTGTCGCCGTGGTCGGGAAAGTCGTCGTACCGCTACACCGCCGAGAACTCGATCTACCTCGGCCCGACCGCCGTGGGCAAGGGCCTCGGCGGGGCGCTGTTGGAGGCGCTCATCGCGGCCAGCGAGGACTTCGGCCTGCGCCAGATCGTCGCGGTCATCAGCGACAAGGGCGCGGAGGGATCCATCGCGCTGCACCGCAAGTACGGCTTCGAGGAGGTCGGGCGGATGGGGCGCGTCGGGTTCAAGTTCGGCCGCTGGCTCGGCGTCGTGCACATGCAGAAGCAGCTCCCGAAGAAGAAAAAGAAGCGCCGCGGCCTGTTCGGCTGACGGTCGAGGGGTCACCCCCGTCCCGCGGATCCGGGTGCATTTGTGCGATTCGCAGCGGGGGCGGGGGATTCGCGTCGCGCAAGAGCGCCTGCGCGCGCGACCCGGGGCCGGCGCCCCATACACACATCGCCCCTCTCGCGGCGCGCGGGAGGGGCGATTCGTGTTGCGGCTCAGTCCTCGTCGGGCTCGTAGTCGACGCCGGCCTCGGCGCGCTGCTCGGGCGTGATCGGGGCCGGGGCGGCCGTCAGCGGGTCGAAGCCGTTGCCGGTCTTGGGGAACGCGATGACCTCGCGGATCGAGTCGGCGCCCGCGAGGAGCGACACGACGCGGTCCCACCCGAAGGCGATGCCGCCGTGGGGCGGGGCGCCGAAGGCGAACGCGTCGAGGAGGAAGCCGAACTTCTCCTGCGCCTCCGCCTCGCCGATTCCCATGACGTCGAACACGCGCTCCTGCACGTCGCGGCGGTGAATACGGATGGATCCGCCGCCGATCTCGTTGCCGTTGCAGACGATGTCGTAGGCGTACGCGAGCGCGTCGCCCGGGTGCTCCTCGAAGGAGTCGAGCCACTCGGGCTTCGGCGACGTGAACGCGTGGTGCACGGCGGTCCAGGCAGAGTTGCCGAGGTCGACGTCGTCGTCCTCGCCCGTCGGCTTGAACAGCGGCGCGTCCACGACCCACACGAAGGCCCAGTCGCCCTCGCGGATCTGGCCGGTGCGCTTGGCGACCTCCACGCGGGCCGCGCCGAGCAGAGCGCGCGCGTCGTTCGTCAATCCCGCCGCGAAGAACACGGCGTCGCCCGGCTGGGCGCCCGTGATCTCGGCGAGGCCCGCGCGCTCGGCGTCGGAGAGGTTCTTCGCGACGGGGCCGCCGAGGGTGCCGTCCTCCGCGAACGTGACGTACGCGAGGCCCTTCGCGCCGCGGGACTTGGCCCAGTCCTGCCACGCGTCGAACTGGCGGCGGGGGAGCGAGGCGCCGCCGGGCATGACGACGGATCCGACGTACTCCTGCTGGAAGACGCGGAACGAGGTCTCGGAGAAGTACTCGGCGAGCTCGACGATCGCGTTGCCGAAGCGCAGGTCGGGCTTGTCGGATCCGTACAGGCGCATCGCGTCGGCGAACGTCATGCGGCGAATCGGGGTCTCGATCTCGACGTCGATCAGCTTCCACAGCGCGCGGACGATCTCCTCGCCGAGCGCGATGACGTCCTCCTGGTCCACGAAGCTCATCTCGATGTCGAGCTGGGTGAACTCGGGCTGGCGGTCGGCGCGGAAGTCCTCGTCGCGATAGCTGCGGGCGAGCTGGTAGTAGCGCTCCATGCCGCCGACCATGAGGAGCTGCTTGAACAGCTGCGGCGACTGGGGGAGGGCGTACCAGGAGCCCGGGTTGAGGCGCGCCGGCACGAGGAAGTCGCGGGCGCCCTCGGGGGTCGAGCGCGTGAGCGTCGGCGTCTCGATCTCGACGAACTCGTGCCCGTCGAGCACGGCGCGGGCGGCCTGGTTGGCCTTCGAGCGCAGGCGCATCGCGGCGGCGGGCGCCGGGCGGCGCAGGTCGAGGTAGCGGTGCTTGAGGCGCGCCTCCTCGCCGACCGTCTCCTGCCCGTCGAGCGCGGTGGAGACCTGGAAGGGCAGCGGTGCGGACTCGTTCAGCACCTCGACCGTGGTCGCGATGACCTCGATCTCGCCCGTGGGGAGGTTGTCGTTGGCGTTGCCGTCCGGCCGCGCCGAGACCTCGCCGGTCACGAGCAGCACGAACTCGCTGCGCAGCGGGTGCGCGATCTCCTCGTCGCGGATGACGACCTGCGCGATGCCCGAGGCGTCGCGGAGGTCGATGAACGCGACGCCCCCGTGATCGCGGCGCCGATCGACCCATCCCGCGAGGGTGACGGTCTGGCCGATGTGCGCGGCTCGCAGGGAGCCGGCCGGGTGAGTGCGCAGCACGGAGGATCCTCCTCGAAAAAACGGTGTTTCGCCCATCCTAGGCGGCCGGGCCCGCGCCGCCTGCGCGGAGACTGAAGCCGCGGATCCGGCGCCGCCTCCTACCGCGGACCGCCGGGGGCCTCGAGCGCCGCGAGCGCGCGATGGGCCTGGCGCTCGACGTCGATCACGCGCGCCTCGTCGACCGCGTGGGCCCACCACTCGCCGTCGGACTGCTGGAACGAGCGCCGGAGGCGGGCGAGGCCCGAGATCAGCCCGCGGCGCGCCGCCTCGCGCGCGGCGGGGTCCGCGCCGTCGGCGGCGGAGCGCGCCCCCGCGGACGCGCGCTCGAGGTCGTCGGCGAGCTCCTTCGTGCGGCGGCGCACGTGGCCGTTGCGGATCGCGAGCGCGGCGGCGAGGCCGAGCGCGGATCCGATCACGGTGTCCAGCAGCCGGTCGACGACGAGCTCCGGGACGGGGGCCGCGCGCCCGAACTCGCTGATGATGAGCGCCATGGGCGTGACGACGATCTGGCCGACGAGGTAGCTGCGCGGGATGAGGAACTCCGCGGTCGCGTTGAAGACGAGCACGAGGACGGCGGCGACGAGCGGATCGGTCAGCGCGACGGGGGCGACGAGCGCGAACAGGCCCACGCCGAGCACCGCGCCGATCGTCCGCTGCGGCGCGCGGCGCCACGTCAGCAGCAGGTTGGGCTGGATGAGCGAGGCCGCCGTGACGACCGCCCAGAACGGGCGGCCGACGCCCACGAGGTGGGCCACGATGGCCGCGGCGGCGCATCCGAGGAGCACCCGCCAGAAGAACGGCGCGTGCGGCGATCCCGGGCGGAACGCGGCGAGGATCGGGTGCCGGTCCGCGAACGCGCGGGGCGCGGCCCGCTCGGCGTGGGCGCCGGCGATCTCGGCGCTCTCGTCGGCCGTCAGCGGCGCGGGCGGGAAGGGGCCGCGCCCGCGGCGAATCGCGCGCGCGTCGGCGCGGGCGCTCCCGGCGGACCCGCGGACGGTGGGGTCGGTCAGGACGCGCTCGGCGGCGACGATGTGCGCCTCGAGGGTCCGCCGCTCGGCGCCCGTCGCGCCCGACATCGTCGCGGCGCCCCACGCGTCGTGGATTGCGGCGGCGAGGGTCCGCCGCGCCTGCGCGTCGTGCGGGGCCTCGTGCAGCGCGCCCGCCGCGAGGAGCATGCGCGCGAGGGTGCGCCGCTCGGGGCCGCGCCGGTTCCACAGCGCGGGCGCCATGACGACGAGCCAGGCCACGGCCCCCGCGCCCGCGATGAGCGCGACGTGCACGGGGATCTCGGCCCAGGATTCGCCCACGAAGAGGAAACCGGAGAAGAGGAAGGTCGGGATGATCGCGCCGGGCGGGCCGACCCGCGAGGCCTCGACCGCGACCTTCGTCGCGGCGGCGAACACGCTCGCGGCGGCGATGAGCGCGAGCGTCGAGGTGAGCGCCGCCGACAGCGCGAGCGCGCAGGCGCTGGCGAGGACGATCGCCGCCACGAGACCCGCGTGTGTGCGGGCGCGCTGGGCGTAGGGCAGGCCGTGCCCGAACAGCGCCGTCATCGACCCTACGAGGGCGTAGACGACGAGCTCGATGTGGCTCGTCGCGCCGAGCGCCGCGACCGGGATGAGCCCCGCGACGAGGATGCTCGCCGATCGCAGGATCCACGCGTCGTGCGGCAGGCGCTGCATGCGGAGCGTCACGGCGCCCCGCAGATCGGGGCGGATCCGGATGGCATCGGTGAGGGGCTGGCGCGGCACGCTGCCAGCGTATTCTCGCCACATGGGCGGGGGCTGGCCCCCGCATTCGCGCGGCGAGGGGGATCCTCCCACGCGCGCGCACTAGGGTGCAGGGGCACACGTTCCCCGCGAGAGGCCCCGTTTCGATGACTGCTGTCGTGTCCCGCTCCCGCCGCCTGGCCCGAAGCCCGCTCGACGCCCTGCGGGGCTTTCTCATCGGGCTCGCGGAGCTCGTCCCCGGCGTCTCCGGCGGCACGGTCGCGCTCGTCACGGGCGTCTACGAGCGCGCCCTGGCTTCCGCGCACGCGATCGGCCGGGCCGGGAAGGCCCTCGTGTTCGGCCCCGACCGGATCCGCTCCGCGAAGCGCGCCGCGGCCGGGATCGACGGGTGGCTCCTCGTGCCCCTCCTGGTCGGCATGGCGATCGCCGTCCTGTTCGCGGCGGGCGTCGTCGAGGAGCTCGTCTCCGCGCACCCCGAGAACGCCCGCGGGCTGTTCTTCGGGCTCGTCGCCGCGAGCCTTGTCGTGCCCTTCCAGCTCCTGCCGCGCGCCCGCGGCGGCGCCGCCCGGCGCGCGGGCGACGTCGCGCTCGTGGCCGTCCCCGCCGTCGTCGCGTTCTTCCTCGTCGGCTTCGCCTCGAACGGCGCGATCGACGACCCGCCAATGTGGTTCGTGTTTGTCGCGGCCGCGATCGCCGTGTGCGCGCTCGTCGTGCCCGGCGTCTCGGGCTCCTTCTTCCTCCTCGCCGTCGGGCTGTACTCGCCCACGCTGCAGGCCGTCGACGAGCGCGCGCTGGGCTACATCGCGGTGTTCGCCGCGGGCGCCCTCGTCGGGCTCGCGACGGTCGTGCAGGTGATCACCGTGCTCCTGAACCGCTTCCGCCGCGGCACGCTGCTCGTGATGGCGGGCCTCATGCTCGGATCCCTCCGAGCGCTCTGGCCGTGGCAGGGCGGCGCGGGCGGCTCCGACGGGCACGGCACGCTCCTGGCCCCGACGGATCCGCTCGGCCCCGTCCTGTTCGCGATTCTCGGCGCCGCGGTCGTCCTCGCGCTCATCGCCGTCGAGCACGTCGCGCTGCGCCGCGCCGCGCGGTAGCGCCCGCCCCGCGCGGGAGTCTCAGACCGCGCCGAGGTCCACGCCCGCGCTCGCGGGCTCGGCGTAGGCGACCTCCGCGAAGCCCGTGGGGCCGGATCCGTCCCGCACGAAGCTCGTCACGCTCGAGAGCGCGCAGCGGCGGGTCGTGGGGGAGTGCGCGAGCTTTTCGCCCGCGACCGCGAGGTGCGCGACCCAGATCGGCGCCTGGTGGGAGACGATCACGACGTCGCCGCCGTCCGCCGCGTCCCACGCCGCGTGCATCCCCGCCACCATGCGCTCGGCGATGTCGGCGAACGGCTCGCCCCAGCTCGGCCGGGAGGGGCGGAGGAGGTAGCGCCAGTACCGCGGCCGGAGCACGGCGCGCTTCATGCGCGTGCCCGCGAACGCGTTCCAGGGCTCGATGACGCGCTCGTCGAGGGTGGGGGTGAGGTCGAAGCGCTCGGCGAACGGCCGGCCCGATTCCCGCGCGCGCTGCAGCGGCGACGTGACGAGGGCCGACACCTCGCGCCCGAGCCCCGCGACGTAGTCGGCGGCGGCCTGCGCCATGGCCGCGCCCGCCTCGCTCAGGCCGTACCCGGGGATCCGCTCGTACAGGATCCGGTCGGGGTTGTGGACCTCGCCGTGTCGGACGAGGTGCAGGCGGGGCGCGGGCATGGGGCCTACGCTACCCGGGTGACCTCCCCCCGCCCGGCCCTGTGGCCCGCCTCCCTCGCGGCCGACCTCGTCCTCGTCGTGATCTTCGCCGCCGTCGGCATGCGTAGTCACCACGGATCCTTCTCGCTCGCCGCGCTCGCCGAGACGGCGTGGCCGTTCCTCGCGGGGGCGGTCCTCGGCTGGCTCGTCGCGCGGGGCTGGCGCCGGCCGGCGGCGCTCGCGACGGGGGTCGTGGTGTGGATCCTCGCGGCGGGCGGCGGGATGATCCTCCGCGTCGCCACGGGCGGCGGATTCGCGTGGTCCTTCCTCGTCGTCACGCTCGTCGTGCTGGGCGCTTTCCTCGTCGGGTGGCGGGCGGTGTGGGCGCTCGTCCGGCGCGCGCGCCGGGCGTAAGCGGGCACACAGCCAACTCTTACTACGGCACGTAGAATTGCCGCGTGCCCCCCGCAGCCCCCCTTCGCCGTGTCGCCGCGGCGGTCGTCGCCGTCGTGCTCGGCGCCTCCCTCGCGGCCTGCAGCAACGATCCCGTCGCTGAGCAGTACCTCTCGGGCGACAACAAGGGCTACATCGCGGGCGACTTCCGCGTCGACGAGATCGCGCCCGACGAGCGCGGCGAGCCCGTCGAGTGGGCGGGCGAGACCGAGCACGGCGAGGAGCTCACGAGCGCGGACACCGCGGGCGGGGTCACGGTCGTGAACTTCTGGTACGCCGCGTGCGGGCCCTGCATCGTCGAGGCGCCCGACCTCGAGGCCGTGTGGCAGGAGTACCAGGGTGACGAGGTCTCCTTCGTGGGCGTCAACACCTACGACCAGGCCGACACGGCCCGCGCCTTCGCGGCCGACAACGGCGTGACCTACCCGAGCATCATCGACGTGAACACGGGATCCGTGAAGCTCGCCTTCGCCGCCGCGACGCCGATCCAGGCGACGCCGACGACGCTCGTGCTCGACCGCGAGGGCCGCGTCGCGGCGCGCATCATCGGCAAGCTCGAGGGGGCGTCGATCCTCTCGACGCTCGTGCGCGAGACGCTTGAAGAGACCGCGTGAGCGTCGAGCAGATCATCGGGGCGGGGACCCTCTGGGCGGCCCTCCCGATCGCCCTCGCCGCGGGCCTGCTGTCGTTCCTCTCGCCGTGCGTGCTGCCGCTCGTCCCCGGCTACCTCGGCTTCATCTCGGGGGCCGTGGCGCCGAACAGGCAGCCCGGATCCGCCTCGCGGGGACGCCTCGTCGGCGGCGTGCTGCTGTTCATCGCGGGCTTCACGGTCGTGTTCATGGCCGTCAACATCTTCAGCGGCGGCGCGGCGGCCTTCTTCCTGCGCTATCAGGACCTCATCACGCGGATCCTCGGGGCGGTCGTCATCGTCATGGGCCTCGTCTTCCTCGGGCTCTTCCGCGTCATGCAGCGACAGGTGAAGCCGAACCTCTCGGGCGACCTCGGCCTCGTCGGGGCGCCGCTGCTCGGCCTCGCGCTCGGCATCGGCTGGGCGCCCTGCATCGGTCCGACCCTCGCGGTGATCATGAGCCTGTCCTGGAACACGGGCGACCCGTGGCGCGCCGGCATCCTCGGGCTCGTGTACTCGCTGGGCCTCGGGATTCCCTTCCTCCTCGTGGCGCTCGGCTTCGGCTGGGCGACCCGCACCGTTACGTTCTTCCGCCGCCACGTGCGCGCCATCAACGTCATCGGCGGATCCCTCCTGATCCTCCTCGGCGTGCTGATGGTGTCCGGCGTGTGGACCATGCTCATGTCTCGACTCCAGGTGGTGATCGGCGGTGTCGAACTCCCGCTCTGACCTCACGCAGAATTCGAGCGCGGATCCGCGCCGCCCCGACGACCACGTCGACGCGTCCCCGCAGCCTGTCACGCAGCCGAAGCTGTCGTTCGTCGGTTGGCTGCGCTGGGCGTGGCGCCAGCTGACGAGCATGCGCACGGCCCTCGTCCTGCTCCTGCTGCTCGCGGTCGCCGCCATCCCGGGGTCGATCTTTCCCCAGCGCATGGCGAACCCCAACGGCGTCACGCAGTGGGAGTCGGACAACCCCGACCTGTTCCCCGTGCTCGACGCGCTGCAGCTGTTCGACGTCTATTCCTCGGCGTGGTTCTCTGCGATCTACCTGCTGCTGTTCGTGTCGCTGATCGGCTGCATCCTGCCCCGCACGAAGCACCACCTCGGCGCCCTCCGCTCCCGCCCGCCGCGCACCCCCGCGCGCCTGGGCCGCCTCGCGGACCACCGCGTCGAGGAGGCGGAGCACGCGGATCCGGCCCGCGCGATCGCGCTCGCCGAGAAGCGGCTGAAGCGCCAGGGGTACCGCACCGAGCGCTACGACCAGGGCGGATCCCTCTCCGTCTCCGCCGAGCGCGGCTACCTGCGCGAGACGGGAAACCTCGTCTTCCACGCCTCGCTCGTGGGGATCCTCGTCGCGGTCGGCGTGGGCGGCCAGTTCGCCTACACGGGTCAGAGCGTGATCACGGAGGGCACGACCTTCGTGAACTCGCTGCTGAACTACTCGTCCATGAACAAGGGCCGCCTGGTCGCCGACGACGCCCTCGCGCCCTACGCGATGACGCTCGACTCGTTCGACGTGACCTACGTGCCCGCGGGGGAAAACGGCGCCGGCCAGGCCGGGGACTTCTCCGCCAACGTCACGGTGCGCGACGCCTCGGGCGAGGAGAGCGAGGACGCCGTGCGGGTAAACCACCCGCTGCACGTCTACGGCGACGCGATCTACCTGCTCGGCAACGGCTACGCCCCGACCATCGTCGTGCGCGACGCCGACGGCGAGATCATCTACAACGAGTCGGTGCCCTTCCTGCCCCAGGACAGCAACATGACCTCGCTCGGCGTCGTGAAGATCCCCGACGGGCTCGACGAGCAGATGGGCCTCGTCGGCTTCTTCTATCCGACGCAGTACGAGCTCGCCTCGGGCGCGTTCTCCTCGGCCTACGGCGACCTCGTCAACCCCGTCCTCACCCTCAACGTCTACGTCGGGGACCTCGGCATCGACGACGGCACGCCGCGCTCCGTGTACACCCTCGACCCGACGGGCATGGAGCAACTCACGGGCGGCGAGACGGGAACCGACTCCATCGAACTGTCGCCCGGCGAGACGATGGACCTGCCGAACGGGCAGGGAACGGTCGAGTTCGTCGACGAGACGCCGGACGGCGCCGACCCCGCCGAGGTCGGCTACACCGAGTCGGTCAAGCGCTACGTCTCGCTCCAGGTGCATCACGACGCCTCGACGATCTGGGTGCTCACCTTCGCGATCCTCGCGGTGCTGGGGCTCCTCACCGCCCTGTTCGTCCCGCGCCGCCGCATCTGGGTCAAGGTCACGCCCCACGGATCCGGCGCGACGATCGAGTACGCCGGCCTCGCGCGCGGCGAGGACCCCGCCATCGCCCGCGCCGTCGACGCCCTCGCCGACCAGCACGGCCGGGACCTCCGCGCCGGATAGCCCACGGATCCCGCCCCCACGCCCGCCCTCGTTTCCTAGGATCGTTGCATGCTCCCCGATCACGCCGTCGCCCTCGACACCTGGTCCGTCATCTCGCTCTGGACCGCGATCGCCGTCTACGCGCTCGCGTTCATCGCGTACGCCGTCGACCTCGCCCGGCGTTCCGAGGCGTCGGTGCGCATGAAGGACCGCCGCGCGGAACTCGTCGCGGCTGGGGGCGGATCCGCGCTCGCGGAGGAGCCCACGGGCGGCGATCCGGCCGCGCCGCACAACCCCGTGATGGCGCGCATCGGCACGACCCTCACCTGGATCGCCTTCCTCCTGCACCTCGCGGCCGCGGTCATGCGCGGCATCGGCGCGGGCCGGGTGCCGTGGTCGAACATGTACGAGTTCGCGATGATGGGCACCCTCCTCGTGACGGGCGTCTACCTCGGGGTGCTGTTCTGGAAGGACCTGCGCTACCTCGGGGCGTTCATGACGGGCCTCGTGACGGTGCTGCTCGGCGCCAGCTCGATGTTCTACGTCGAGATCACGCCGCTGATGGATCCGCTGAAGTCGGTGTGGCTCATCATCCACGTTTTCGTCGCCTCGCTCGCGACCGCCTTCCTCGCGCTCGGCTTCGCGCTGAGCGTCCTCCAGCTCCTCCAGGCCCGGCGCGAGCGCCGGGCGGTCGAGGACGAGAGCCTCGCGACGAAGAAGAGCCTCTTGCGCACCCTGCCCTCGGGCGAGGCGCTTGAGGGCCTGGCGTACCGGTTCGCGATCATCGGGTTCATCTTCTGGACGTTCACGCTGATCGCCGGATCCATCTGGGCGCAGGACGCGTGGGGCCGCTACTGGGGCTTCGACACGAAGGAAGTGTGGACCTTCATCATCTGGGTCCTGTACGCCGGGTACATCCACGCCCGCGCGACCCGCGGGTGGCAGGGCACGCGGTCGGCATGGCTGTCAATCGTCGGCTTCGTCGCCGTGCTGTTCAACTTCACGATCGTGAACATGTTCTTCGAGGGCCTGCACGCCTACAGCGGCCTCGAATAGGACGCCCTCTCGCCCGCGGCGGGGACCCAAGCGGTCCGCCCGCCGCGGGCTTTTTCCTGCCCGCGTTTCTGTGAGTGTGTTGTTTTGCGTGGGAGTGCGTTGTAATCTGGGGGTGTCCAAAGGAGGACGCATGTACCCAGAGGAGCGACAGGGCCTCATCGCGCGCGCCGTGACCGACGCCGGCCGCATCTCCGTGCGGGAGATCGCCGCGCGATTCGACATCACGACCGAGACGGTGCGCCGCGACCTGCAGGCGCTCGAGGAGGCCGGCGCGCTGCGGCGCGTGCACGGCGGCGCGATCGCGCCCGAGCGCGCAAGCCTCGTCGAGCCGGCCGTGGGGGAGCGCCGCCAGGTCGCGGGCGACGCCAAGCGCCGCCTCGCGGAGGTCGTGGCGAGCCGGATCCCCGAGGGGTTCGGCGGATCCGTGTTCCTCGACGCCGGCACGACGACCGGCGCGCTCCTGGATCCGCTCGCCCGCCGGCTGTCCGGCGGCCGCGCCGAGATCGTCACGCACGCCGTGCAGCACGCGGCCGCGCTCGCGGAGACCGGCGCGGTCGCGCTGACGCTCCTCGGCGGCCGGATCCGCGCGCTGACGGGCGCCGCCGTGGGGGCGCAGACCGTCCGCGAGATCGCGGGGATCCGGCCCGACGTCGCGCTCGTGGGCGTGAACGGGATCTCGGCCGACTTCGGGCTGTCGACCCCCGACGGCGACGAGGCCGCGGTGAAGCGGGCGATCGTGCGCGCCGCGCGCCGCGTCATCGTCGTGGCCGACCGGTCGAAGTTCGGCGCCGAGTCGCTGCACCGCTTCGCGGGCCTCGACGAGGTCGACGCGATCGCGACCGACGAGGCGCCCGAGGGCGCGCTCGCCGCGGCGCTCGCGGAGCACGACGTCGAGGTGTGGGCCGCCCAGGCCCGCGAGAAGGAGGCGACGACATGATCGTCACGCTGACCGCCAACCCCTCGCTCGACCGCACGGTCGAGCTGCCCGGCCCGCTCGCGGTCGGGGAGGTGCAGCCCGCCTCCGGCGCGCGGGAGGACGCCGCCGGCAAGGGCATCAACGTCGCGCGCGTGCTCCACGCCGCCGGCGACGCCGTGCGCGGCGTGCTCCCGCTCTCGCCCGCGGATCCGTACGCGACGGCCCTCGGCCAAGGCCTGCCGACCGTGGCCGTCCCCGTCTCGGGGAACGCCCGCGCGAACATCACGCTGACGGATCCCGCGGGCACCACGACGAAGATCAACCTGCCGGGCGCGGCCCTCGACGAGCCGACCCGCCGGGCGCTCATCGACGCCGTCGTCGCCGTGTGCGCGCGGGACGACGCCGGCTGGCTCGCGCTGTGCGGATCCCTCCCGCCCGGCGCCGGGGACGACTTCTACGTCGACGTGATCCGCGCCGTGCGCGAGCGCGTCGCGCGTCCGCCGCTGATCGCGGTCGACACCTCCGGTGCCGCGCTCGCGCGGGTCGTCGCAGGCGGGCGCCCCGACCTCATCAAGCCCAACGAGGACGAGCTCGCCGAGCTCGCCGGGCGGGCGCTGCCGGACGCGGCGCTCCCCGAGGCGGTCGCCCTCCTCGCGCGCGAGATCGTGCCGGGCCGCGTGGGCGCGGCCCTCGTGACGCTCGGCGGCGCGGGCGCCGTGCTCGTGACGGCCGACGAGGCGCTCCACGCCCCGATCCCGCGCGGCGTCGCGGTGCGCTCGACCGTGGGCGCGGGCGACAGCGCGCTCGCGGGCTACCTGCACGCGGACGCGGCCGGCCTCCCCGCCGCCGCACGCCTCGTCTCGGCGGTGCGGTACGGATCCGCCACCGCCTCCCTCCCGGGCACGCAGCTCGCGACGCCCGCCGACCTCCCGAGCGGCGACGTCGCCGTCGCCGCCGTTCCCTAGCCCCCGAAAGGACACCCGAGATGTCAACCATCACCCCGGCGCTCGTCAGCCTCGATGACGAGATCGGCGCCGACAAGGAGCAGGTGCTGCGCGCACTGGCCGCCCGATTCGTCCGAGAGGGCCGCGCGGGCGACGCCGACGCGCTGTTCGCCGCGGCCTGGGCGCGCGAGGAGAAGGACGCCACGGGCCTGCCCGGTGGCATCGCCATCCCGCACGCCAAGGCCGCGACCGTCACCGCGGCGTCCCTCGCCTTCGCGCGGCTGGACCCGCCCGTCGACTTCGGCTCGTTCGACGGGCCGAGCGACATCGTCTTCATGATCGCCGCGCCGGACACCGCGGCGGAGGAACACCTCGCCGTGCTGTCGCAGCTCGCGCGCCACCTCATGGACGACGACTTCACGGCGGCCCTCCGCGCCGCCACCACGCCGGAGGAGGCCGTGCGCATCGTGCGCGCCGCGATCGGCGAGGGTGAGGCCGCCGACGCGTCCGCTGAGACCCCCGCCGCGGCCCCCGCGGCGGAGCCTGCGTCCCCCGTCGAGCCGGCGTCCGACCCGGGCGCGGCGGGCACCTCGGCCCCGCGGATCCTCGCCGTCACGGCCTGCACGACCGGCATCGCGCACACGTACATGGCCGCCGACGCGCTGGCGAAGGCCGCGGCCGACCAGGGCGTGGACTTCGCCGTCGAGCCGCAGGGGTCCAGCGGGTTCACGCGCTTCACCCCCGAGCAGATCGCGGAGGCGGACGCCGTGATCTTCGCGGTCGACGTCGACGTGCGCGAGCCCGAGCGCTTCGCCGGGAAGCCCGTCGTGCGCCGGCCCGTCAAGGCGGGTATCGAGCACGCCGCTGACCTCATTCGTCTCGCGGCCGAGGCGGCCGCGGATCCGTCCGCCGAGCGCGTCTCGGGCGAGGCCGCCGCCTCCGCCGCGGCGCCCGGCGAGCCGGAGAGCTGGGGCAAGCGGATCCAGCGGATCCTCATGACCGGCGTGAGCTACATGATCCCCTTCGTCGCGGGCGGCGGGCTCCTCATGGCGCTCGGATTCCTGCTCGGCGGCTTCCAGATCAACGAGTCGGCGAACGAGATCGCCGTGGGCAACGCCCTGTGGAACCTGCCGGACGGCGGGCTGGCGGAGTACCTCGGCGCGCTCGCGTTCGCGATCGGCAACGCGTCGATGGCGTTCCTCGTGCCGGCGCTGGCCGGCTACATCGCGTTCGCGATCGCCGACCGCCCCGGCATCGCCCCCGGGTTCGTCGCGGGATCCGTCGCCGTCCTCATGGGCGCGGGCTTCCTCGGCGGCATCGCGGGCGGCCTCCTCGCGGGGCTCGCGGCCTGGTGGCTCGGCACCCTCACGGTGCCCCGGTGGCTGCGCGGGCTGATGCCCGTCGCGATCATCCCGCTCCTCGGATCCGCCTTCGCCTCCGGCCTGCTGCTGCTCGTGCTCGGCATGCCCATCGCCGCGCTCATGGACCTCCTGACCGAGGGCCTGAACACGCTCGCCGCGTCGGGTCTGTTGCCGCTCGTCGGCGTCATCCTCGGCCTCATGATGTGCTTCGACCTCGGCGGCCCCGTGAACAAGGTCGCGTACGCGTTCGCGGTCGCCTCCCTGGGCGAGGCGTCGGCCGACAATCCCGTGCCGTACTACATCATGGCGGCCGTCATGACCGCGGGCATGGTGCCGCCGCTCGCGATGGCGCTCGCCTCGACCGTGCTCGCTCGCGGCCGGTTCTCGCCCGCCGAGCGCGAGAACGGCGTCGCCGCGTGGCTCATGGGCCTGTCGTTTATCTCGGAGGGCGCGATCCCCTTCGCCGCCGCCGACCCGCTGCGCGTGATCCCCGCGTCGATGCTCGGCGGGGCCGTGACCGGCTTCCTGTCGATGCTGTTCCTCGTCCAGTCGCAGGCGCCGCACGGCGGCGTGTTCGTGTTCTTCGCGATTACGCCGATCTGGGGCTTCCTCATCGCGCTCGCCGCGGGCACGATCGTGGGCGGCGTGGCCGTCTCGGCGTTCAAGGCCATCGGATCCCGCCGCACCGCCCCCGTCGCGGCGTAGCCGGCAGGCGCGACGCCCCCCTCCCGCTGGCCGCGGGAGGGGGCGTTCCCGCTTCGGGTCGCGCGTATGCACGGGGATCCGCCCGGCGACAACGCCCCACCCAGCCCGGCCACGTCCCGACCCCGGCCCCGGGGCTCGGGGCGTTACGCGCCCGCGAGCACCGCCCGGGCCGAGGTGGTGCGGCGCACCTGCACGGCCACGATCGTGGCCACGAGGGCGAGCACCGCCCAGGTCACGAGCGCGGCGACGGATCCGCCGACGGATCCGGACGTGACGGCGCCGAGGAGGGCGTCGATCGCGGGGGCCGTGGGGAGAGCGCCGGCGAGGCTCGCGAGGGCCCCCGGCACGGTCGACACGATCGCGACGGCGACCGCGACGGCGCCCACGAGCGCGCCGACCCAGCGCCCGGCGCCGCCGAGGACGGCCACGAGCGCCTGGTGGATCGCCGCGAAGCAGACGCCGATGAGCGCGGACAGGCCGGTCACGGCCCAGGCGACGCCGGGGCTGTAGTCGCTCACGAGCACGATGATGCCCGCGACGAGGACGCCCTGCACGGCGCCGATTGCGGCGCCCGGGAGGAGCGCCCGCGCGGCGAGCGCGAACGAGCTGCGGCGCGACGCGAGGGCCCCCGCCGTCACGGGACGCAGCGCGACGAAGGTGGCGAGGGATCCGAACCACAGCACGACCGCGGCGAGCAGCGGGATGGCGGAGGCGCCGAACAGCGCCAGCCCGGAGCTGCCCGCGCTCACGGGGCTCGCGACGACGCCGGCGAGGTCGGCGGCCTCGTCGTCCGTGAAGCTCGGCAGCTGCTCGGTCGCCTGCGTCAGGCCGTCGCCGAGCTCGGACGCGCCGTCGCCCAGCTGGCCGACGCCGTCGCCCAGCTCGCTCGTGCCGTCGGCGAGCTCGTCCGCGCCGCTCTGGAGCTCGCCGGTGCCGCTCGCGGCCTCGCCGGTCGCGGTGCCGAGCTGCGCGATCCCGTCGGCGAGCGAGTACGTGCCGGCCGCGGCCTGCGCCGCGCCCGTCGCGAGGCCCGAGGCGCCCTCCGACAGCGCGCTCGTCCCGGTCGCGATCCCCGAGGCGCCCTCGACGAGCGCTGGCATGTTCGCGGCGAGCTGCGCGAGCCCGCCCGACACCTGCGCCGCCCCGGGGGCGAGCTCAGCGGCGCCGTCCGCGAGCGCGCTCACGCCGTCGGCGAGCTCGGAGGCGCCGGGCTCGGCTTCGGCGACGCCCGCGCGCAGCTGGGCCGTGCCGTCCGCGACGCCCGTCGCGCCCGTGCGGAGCTGGCCGGTCAGATCCGCGATCCCGGCCACGCCGGTCGCGACCTCCTGCGCGCCTGCGTCGGTGTCGCTCGCGGTGCCCGCGAGCGCGGTGGTGGATGCGGCGACGGATCCGGCCGCGGCCTGCGCATCGGCGAGCTGCGCGCAGAAGTCGGCGCTGCCGCCCTCGGCCGCGCAGGACGCGGCGAGGTCCGCGAGGGATCCCGACAGCGCCGCGGCCTCCTCGTCGAGCCCCGACAGCCCGTCGGCGAGGCCGGCGGTGCCCGCTGCGACGCCGGCCGCGCCGTCGGAGAGCCCGCCCGCGTTCAGCGCGTCGTCGATCCCTGCGACGCCCGCGGAGACCCCCTCCGACGCGGCGACGAGGCCGGGGTTCGCGGCCGTGCCGTCGCCGTCGAGGCCGGCCAGGAGCGCGGCCAGCGCGTCCGCGATCCCCGCCACGCCGTCGGCGACGCCGGGGGTCTCGCCTGTGCCGTTCAGGCCCGCGGAGAGGGCGGCGACGCCGTCCGAGACCTGCTCGGCGCCCGAGACGAGCCCGGGCTGGTCCGCGGTGCCGCTCAGGCCGTCGTCCACCTGCTGCAGCCCGCCCGCGAGCGCCCCGGCGCCGTCGGTGAGCTGATCGGCGCCGGAGGCGAGCTGCGCGGCGCCGTCGGAGATCTCGACGGTGCCGTCGCCGAGCGTCGTCGCGCCGGATGCCGCCTCGGCGGCGGCGTCGGCGAGCTGGGTCATCCCGGCCGCGAGCTCGCCGATCCCGCCGGAGAGCTGGGTCATGCCGTCGGCCAGCTGATCGGCGCCGTCCTCGGCCTCGCCCGCGCCGTCGGCGAGCTGCGTCGCGCCGTCGGCGGCGTCGCCGAGCTGGTCGCCGAGCGTCGTGAAGCTCACGAACACGTTCTCGAGCGTGGCGGAGGACAGCTGGGATCCCATCGCGTCGGCGGCGATCGTCGACACCTGCTGCATGATCGCGCCGTCGACGATCCGCGCGTCGTCGGCGGTGGTGACCTCGATGGTCGCCTCCGTGGGATCCGCGGATCCGGACAGCGCGTTCGCCGACGACATCGCCGCCTCGCTGAAGTCCTCGGGGATCGTGACAACGGCCTGATAGGTGCCGTCCGCGATGCCGTCCGCGGCGTCCTCCTCGTTGGAGATGACCCAGTCGATGTTGCTGTCGATCTCGTCGGAGCCCTCGACGAGGCCGCCCGCGAGCTGACGCCCGAGCGGGACCTGCTGCCCGTCGATCTCGGTGCCCTCGTCGAGGTTGACGATCGCGGCGGACATGTTGTCCAGCCGGTCGGTCGGGTTGTAGAGCGCCGCGATCAGGATCCCGCCGATGAGAGCGGGGAGGAGGAGGACGCCGAGGAGCGTCGCCCACGTGACGGGGCGCTTCGTGCCGGCGCGTTCGATGTGCGTGGTCATCAGATCACCTCGGAGGCCGCGGTGCGCGGCGTAACGTCGAGAACGGGGGCGCCGCGCCAGCCGGCGTCGGCGAGGAGGGCGAGGCCGCGGGCGGGATCGGCGGCGGAGGCGACGACCGTGAGCGGAGCCGCGGATCCGGTGCGCGCGCCGGATAGGGCCGCCGCCACGCCTCGGGCGTCGTCGGCGGAGAGGCGGTCGAGGCCCTCGAGCACGACGAGGCGAGCGTCGCCCGCGAGGGCGCCGCGGACGGCGTCGCGCGCGTCGCCCGAGCCGAAGCGGGCGACGCCGACGTGGGCGCGGACCCAGGCGCCGCGGCCGGGGAGCAGGTGCCCGGCGACGCGCAGGCGCGTGCCCTCGTCGGGCGCGAGCCGGCCCGCGATCGCGAGGAGCACCGCGCGGCCCGCGCGCGGATCCTCGGAGCGGACCAGGAGCGCCTCGCCGGGCGCCACGCGCATGGATACGCCCTCGACGAGGGGGCCGTCGTCGCCCGAGACGGCGAGGTCGTCGGCCGCCACCTCGACGCCGGCGCGGTTCTCGGGCCACTCGGCGAGCTGTTCCTCGCGCTCGACCGCCTCGCCCTCGATGTCGAGCGCCGGCAGCCGCGTGCCGAGCCAGCGAGGCATCCACCAGGCCTTCGTCCCGAGCAGCGCCATGACGGCGGGAACGAGGGTCATGCGCACGACGAAGGCGTCGACGGCGATGCCGACGGCGAGCGCCAGCGCGATCGGCTTGAGGTTGCTGTCGCCCTCGGGCACGAACGCGGCGAACACCGCGAACATGATGACGGCGGCCGCGGTGACCACGCGCGCCGAGGCGGTGTACCCCGAGCGCACGGCCTCGACCGCGACCTCGCGCGTGGCGCCGAGGCGGCGGGATGCGTGCACGTAGTCCTCGCGCATGCGGGAGACGAGGAAGACCTCGTAGTCCATGGCGAGGCCGAACAACACACCCATGACGACGATCGGCATGAAGGCGATGACGGGGCCGGTCTTCGCGACGTGGAGGAGATCCGCGCCCCAGCCCCACTCGAAGACCGCGGCGACGACGCCGAACGCGGCGAGGACGGACAGGAGGTAGCCGAGGGTCGCCTTCAGCGGGACCCAGATCGAGCGGAAGACGATCGTGAGGAGGATGAAGGAGAGCCCCACGACGAAGACGCCGAACGGCACGAGCGCGCCCGCGAGCTGGTCGGAGATGTCGATCGCCACCGCCGTGAAGCCCGTGACGGCGAGGTCGATGCCGTACTCGTCCAGCCACTCGTCGTGGTGGGAGCGCAGCTCGCGCACGAGGTCGCTCGTGGCGGGATCCGAGGGCCCCGTCTCGGGGATGATCTGCACGATCCCCGTGTCGGCGGTCTCGTTGGGGGTCGCGAGCGCGACCTCCGCGACGCCGTCGATCTCCTCGACCTCGGCGCCCAGGTCCTCCATGAGGGTGAGCGGGTCGTCGGAGGTGATGATCGTGCCCGTGAGGATGAGCGGGCCGTTGACGCCGTCGCCGAAGTACTCGCCCGTGAGGTCGAAGGCCTGGCGTGCCTCGCTGTCCTCGGCGAGCACGCCCGCGTTCGGGAGCGCCAGCTGGAGCTGCGCCGCGGGGATCGCCACGACGCCGAGGCCGAGGACGATCGCGATCGTCGTCACGACGGGGTGCTTCGTGACCGCCTCGACCCAGCGGCGGGCGAAGCCTGGGGCGACGGATCCGTCGGCGAGGAGCCGCTTCTTCCGCGGCCGCCCGACGGCGCGGCCCTTCGCGAACCCGAGGAGGGCGGGGGTGAGCGTGAGGGCGATGGCGACCGCGACGGCGACCGAGACGGCGGCCGCGATGCCCATGGTCGTGAGGAAGGGGATCCCGGCGAACCCGAGGCCGATGAGCGCGATGAGCACAGTGACGCCCGCGAACACGACGGCGGATCCGGCGGTGCCGGTCGCGCGGGCGGCCGCGTCCTCGGGCGGCACGCCGTCGCGCACCTGGTCCTGGTGGCGCGCCGCGATGAACAGCGCGTAGTCGATGCCGACCGCGAGCCCCAGCATGAGCGCGAGCATGGGGGTCGTGGAGCTGACCGTCGCGAACTGCGTCGACAGCACGATCGCGAGCAGCGACACGCCCACGCCGATGAGGGCGACGGCGAGCGGGACGCCCGCGAGCGCGATCGCGCGGAAGGTGACGATGAGCACGATGAGGGCGACGACGACGCCGATCGCCTCGATGATCGACAGCGCGGGCAGCTCGGTCGCGAACAGCTCGCCGCCCAGCTTGACGACGGATCCGTCCGGCAGCTCGTCGGCGAGCGCGTGCACGTCCTCGGTGATGGCGTCCTTCTGCGCGTCGGTGATCGCGGTCGCCTGGCCCTCGAGCTGGATCTGGGCGATGCCCGCCGCGCCGTCGTCGGAGATGAGGCCGTCGACGAGGTCGCTGTAGGGGGAGGTCGCCGAGGACATCCCGTCGACGTCGCCGAGCGCGTCGATCGTGTCCTCGATCGGGCCGCGGTAGGCGTCGTCCGTGATCTCGTCGCCGTCGGCCGCGACGACGATGAACTGCGCGGAGGTGCCGGCCATCTGCGGGAAGGTGCGCGTGAGCTGCTCGAGCCCCTCCTGCGATTCGGTGCCGGGAATCTCGAACGAGTTGTCGAACCCCTTGTTGAGGCCCGCGGCGCCCGCGCCGACGACGAGGAGCAGGAGGAGCCAGGTGGTGAGGACGCGCCAGGGGTGGCGGTACGACCAGCGTCCGAGCGACGACAGCAGGGTGGACACGGAAGAGGCCTTTCGGTCCTGGGGAAACGAGGGGCAGGTCCGATACACCGTTGTATCCGATACAAGTGTGTATCGTAATCGGCGTGAGTGACGAACGCATCCCGTCGGCTATGAATCCGCCGAAAATGCGCGGCCGCGAGGCGACGAAGGCGCGGCTCCTCGACGCGGCCGCCGCCGTGTTCGCGGAGGTGGGGCTCGGATCCGCGTCCGTCGAGGCCGTCTGCGAGCGCGCCGGCTTCACGCGCGGGGCGTTCTACTCGAACTTCGCCAGCAAGGAGGAGCTGTTCCTCGAGCTGGCGCGCCGCGGCGCCCACGACGCGCTGGCCGCCGTGCGCGCTCGCGCCGCGACCGTGCAGGGCCCCTTCGACCTCGACGACATGGACACCCTCGTCCGGATCCTCGGGGCCGCGGGCGAGGACGCGTTCGGCGTGCAGCTGACGGCGGAGATCACCGCCCAGGCGATGCGGGACGAGCGCCTCGGCGCGATGCTCGCCGAGTGGAACGCGGGCATGACGCGCGAGATCGCGCAGATCGTCGAGCAGATCCTCTCCAGCGGCGGCCTGCGCCTGCGCGTGCCCGCGCTCGAGGCGACGCGCATCATCCTCGCCGTGTGGAGCGACGTGAGCGAGCGCGTGGTCGTGGAGCGCCTGGGCGAGGCGGAGAGCACGCGCGTGCGCGCGGACGCGGTCGCGGGGGTCGTGCGCCTCCTCGTCGAGGCGTAGCCGGATCCGCCCCGCCCCGCCCGCGGGGCCATACCCTGTCGGCATGGCCCTCACCGACACCCCCGTCCGGCTCGGCGTGCAGATCGCGCCGCAGCACTCCTCCTACGCCACGATTCGCGACGCCGTCGCCCGCCTCGAGGACATGGGCGTCGACGTCCTGTTCAACTGGGACCACTTCTATCCGCTGAGCGGCGAGCCCGACGGCCTGCACTTCGAGGCGTGGACGATGCTCTCCGCCTGGGCCGAGCAGACCGAGCGCGTCGAGTTCGGCTGCCTCGTCAACTGCAATTCCTATCGGAACGCGGACCTGCAGGCGGACATGGCTCGCACCGTCGACCACATCTCGGCGCGCGGCGGCGCGGGCCGCTTCATCTTCGGCACGGGATCCGGGTGGTTCGAGCGCGACTACGACGAGTACGGCTACGAGTTCGGCACGGCGGGCGCGCGCCTGGACGCGCTCTCGGACGCCCTGCCGCGCATCGAGCGGCGGTGGGAGAAGCTCAACCCCGCGCCCACCCGCGACATCCCCGTCCTCATCGGCGGCGCCGGCGAGAGGAAGACGCTGCGCATCGTCGCCCGCCACGCTGACATCTGGCACAGCTTCGTCTCGCCCGAGGAGCTCGCGCACAAGCTCGCGGTCATCGACCGATGGGCGGAGACCGACGGCGGCGACGCCTCGGGCCTCGTGATCTCGAATGAGCTCAAGGGCCGCGACGAGGGCGACGCCCAGGCGCTGTTCGACGCGGGCGTGCGGCTGTTCACGCTCGGCATCACGGGCCCCGACCTCGACTTCGACGCGGTCGCGCGGTGGATCGCCTGGCGCGACGCTCGCAACGGGCGGGCCAGCTAACCCGCGAGCACCGCGTAGGCCTGCGCGATCCGCGCGCGCCACCACTGCTCGCGGTCCGCGCTCGCCGCGTGACGGTGAAGGAGCGCCGGATCCGGCTCCACGCGCCGCACCGGAACGGATCCGGCCTCGGCGCTCAGCGGATCCGCCGTCACGTCGGCGGCGAGGAGGCTGGCCGTGCCGAGCCCGCAGTCGTGGGGGAGCGCGGGCAGCGCGGCCGCGAGGTGGGCGCCCTGCGCGAGGCCGACGCTCGTGTCGAGCGCGGAGGAGACGACGGCGGTCAGCCCCGCGCGCTCGACGATGTCGAGCGCGCGCCGCGCCCCGCCGAGCGGCTGCGCCTTGACGACGACGATGTCGGCCGCCCCCGCGCGGGCGACCGCGACCGGGTCTTCCGCCTTGCGGACCGACTCGTCGGCGGCGACCGGGATCGCCCAGTCCGCGAGGCGCTCGCGGATCTCGGCGAGCTCGGCGACGGATCCGCAGGGCTGCTCCACGTATTCGAGGTCGTAGGGCGCGAGGGCGTGCAGGGCTCGCTCGGCCTCGTCGACGTTCCACCCGCCGTTGGCGTCGATGCGCACGCGGCCCTCGGGGCCGACGGCCTCGCGAACCGCGGCGACGCGGTCGACGTCGTCCGCGAGCGCCTGCCCGCGCTCGGCGACCTTCACCTTGACCGTGCGGCAGCCGTCGTAGCGGGCGAGGACGGCGGGCACGTCCGCGGCGTCGACCGCGGGCATCGTCGCGTTCACGGGGATCCGGTCGCGGTGCGCGGCCGGCTGCGGCGCGGCGGCGAAGTCGATCGCGGCGGCGAGCCACGACGAGGCTTCGGCCGGGCCGTACTCGAGGAAGGGCGAGAACTCGCCCCAGCCCTCCGGCCCCTCGAACAGCGCCGCCTCGCGCACCGTGACGCCGCGGAACCGGCGCGCCAGCGGGAGCGACACGACCCGGACGGTCTCGAGAATCTCGGCGAGCGACAGCAGCGGGGTCATGGATCCATGATGGCGTCGCCGAACCGGCGGGCACAACGAGCCGGGATGGTCAGTAGAACTCGACGCGGTTCACGACGTTCTCGAGCGGCCGGCCGTCGAGGAGCCGGCCCGCGTTGCGCGCGAACAGCTCCGCGATTCGGGCGTCCTCGCCCGCCGTGAGCGCGGCGGTGTGGGGGCTCACGAGCACCCGGGGGTGCGACCACAGCGGGCTGGACGCGGGAAGCGGCTCGACCTCGAACACGTCGAGCGCGGCGAATCCGACCTGACCCGCGTCGAGCGCCCGAAGGAGCGCGTCCTCGTCGACGACCGTGCCTCGGCCGACGTTCACGAGTGTGGCGCCGGGCCGGAGAGCGCCGAGCACTTCGTCGTTCACGAGGTGGCGGGTCTGGTCGGTGCCCGGCAGCGTGCTCACGATGGCGTCGACGCGCGGGAGGACCTCTGCGAGGGCGTCGGGGTGCACCGTCTGCGCAACGCCGGGCACCGTGGCACCGGAGCGCGAGGTGCCGATCACCGTCGCGCCGAGGGCGGATACCTGGCGCGCGACGGCGGCCCCGATGCCGCCGAGCCCCAACACGAGCACTGTCTGATCCGCGATCTGCGGCATCATCCACCGGCCGGACCAGTCCCGCTCGCGCTGCTGGGCGATGAGGCGCGGAAGGTGCTTGGCGCCGGCCAGGAGGCCGAAGACCGCGAACTCCGCCAGCGGCTGGCCGTGCACGCCCGCCGAGGTCGTGAAGGTGACCCGCTGAAGCTCCGCCTCCGTGAGCTCCGCCGCGCGCACCTGGCCGCCCCCGCCCGCGGCCATCGTGTGCACCCACCGCAGCCGTTCGTTCCCGCGCACGGCGCGCTGGAGGGCGCGCGGATCCACGTCCGGGATCCCGTAGAGCGCGTCCGCCGAGTCGATCATCGCCTCGAACGCCGCCTGCTGCGCGGGCGTGCGCCGGAAGGCGGGGTCTCCCGAGAAGTCGGCGGGATGTCGCATGGGCGGGAGGAGCTCCTGATCTACGACGAGGTCGATGCGGGGCTCGCGCTCCACGAGCCGCGCGCATAGCTCAGGCGCCAGCGGGGCCGCCACGGCGACGCGCAGACGCACGCTCATGCGAGCGCCTCCACGGCCGCGCCGATGGCGGCGACGGAGGCCGTGATGGTGTCGACGTCGGTCGCGAACGAGATGCGGAAGAACGGGGAGCGACCGTAGGCGGATCCCTGGATGACCGCGACCCCGGCGTGGTCGAGCAGGTAGAGCGTCACGTCCTGATCATCGGCGAGAACCCGCCCGTCGGGGGTCGTGCGCCCGATGAGGCCCGCGCAGTCCACGAAGAGGTAGAACGCGCCGTCGGGTGCGAGCGGGACGAGGCCCGGGATCCGGCGAAGCCCCACGAGGGCCGCGTCGCGTCGCTCCCGATAACGCTCGACAGCCTCGGTAATGACTTCCTGCGGGCCCTCGAGGGCGGCCGCGGCCGCGGCCTGGCTGATCGAGGAGGGGCACGACGAGGTCTGCGACTGCAGCGTGTTGATGGCGCGGATGAGCCGCGGGTGTCCCGCCGCGTACCCCAGCCGCCATCCGGTCATCGCGTAGGACTTGGACACCCCCGAGACGACGAGGACGCGGTCGCGGAGGTCCGGGGCGACCGCGACGAGGCTCGGAGCCGGGGAGCCGGTGAAGGAGATCTCCGAATAGATCTCATCGGAGAGCACGAGGACCCGCGGGTGCCGCCGAAGCACCTCGGCGATCGCGCCGAGCTCCGGCTCCGTGTAGATGGCGCCGGTCGGGTTGCCGGGGCTGTTGAGGATGAGCCAGCGCGTGCGCTCGGTGAGGAGGTCCTCGAGAGCCTCGGCCGTCAGACGGTACCCCGTCGCGGACGTCGTGGCGGCAAAGACAGGAGTTCCCTCGTTCGCGCGCACCATGTCCGGGTAGGACACCCAGTACGGCGCGGGCACGATGACCTCGTCGCCCGGGTCGAGCGACGCCATGAGCGCGAGGAACAGGACCTGCTTCCCACCCCCGCCCACCGTGATCTCCGCGTCGGAGTACTCGACGCCGTGGGTGCGCACGAGCGACGCGCGGATCGCGGCGCGGAGCCGCGGGGTGCCGTTAACGGGGGTGTACTTCGTTTCGCCAGCCTCGATCGCGGCGATGGCGGCGCGCTTGATGTGCTCCGGGGTGTCAGCGTCGGGCTCGCCGACCGTCAGGTCGAGGACCCGCCGACCTGCGTCCTTGAGCTCGCGCACGCGCGCGGCCGCCGCCGTGCTGGGCGACGGCTGGATCCGCGACAGGCGCGCGGCGGGAACGAACGCCTCGGACGTCTGCGCGATCATGCCGACTCCTCGATGTCGGTCGTGAGCCCCTTCGCCTTCAGTACGTCGGTCAGACTGCACAGGTCGATCGTCGTGCCCCCTGCCCAGTACTTCTGGATGAGCTCGGCCTCGTGCGCGTCGCGCGCCGCCGAGAGGTCGGCGACCTCGGCCGCCTCCTCCCGCCGGACGACGACGATACCGTCGGCATCGCCCTTGACGATGTCGCCGGGGCGCACAATCTCCCCGCCGAACACGATGGGCTGGTTGAGCGCGCCGAGCGTCTCCTTGACCGTGCCCCGAATCGAGATGCTGCCCGAGAACACCGGGAGCCCGAGCGCGCGCAGCTCCTGCGTGTCGCGCACGCCCGCGTCGGTGACGAGCGCCGCGATGCCCTTGGCCTTGCAGGCGTTGCCGAGCACGTCGCCGAACATGCCCGCCTCCGCCAGAGCGCCGGCCTGCACGACGAGCACGTCGCCGGGCTGGGCGTAATGGATCGCCACCTGCAGCATGAGGTTGTCGCGCGGCGCGCAGGCGACCGTGAAGGCGGATCCGACGAACGACATGTTGCGGTCAATCGGGGTGATCGCCGGCGAGACGGACCCTCGGCGCCCCTGTGCCTCGTGGATCGTGGCGGCCGTGTATTGGCCGACGCGCGCGACGTCCGCGGGATCCGCGCGGTCAATCTTGGTCGTGACGTGCACCATGGGAAGGGTCCTTACTCCGCGTTCTCGTCGCGGCGGTTGAAGGTCAGCCCGCCCGGCACCTGGAAGGTGGGGAGGAGCTCGAACAGTCCCACGTTCACGTGGGACGGGGCGGCGACGGCGAAGTCGATGGCGGCGACCACGTCGGCGACCGTCAGGGACTCGTAGCCCTCGTAGTAGGTGGCCCACGCCGCCGCGTCGGTCTCGGGCGTGCCGCCCATGTTGCGGGAGAAGATCTCCGTCTCGATGCGCCCAGGGCTCACCTCGGTCACCCGCACGCGGCGGCCGAGGGCGTCGTTGCGCAGCTGGCGGGAGAGCTGATGCACGGCGGCCTTCGTCGCGTGGTAGGCCGTGTGGCCGAAGAAGTTGTACAGCCCCGCCATCGACGAGATGTTGATGACGTGCCCGCGGTCCCGCGCCACCATGCCGGGGAACAGCACACGGAGGATCTGCATGACCGCCCCGAGGTTGACCTCGAGGATGTCGTCGAGGTCCTCGGCGGAGGAGTCGAGGATGTTCCCCGGGCGGCTCACGCCGGCGCTGTTGAGGACGATGTCGGCCTCGATCCCGGCGAGCTCGCGTTCGATGGCCGCGGTGTCGCGGACGTCGATCGCGTGCACGACGACGCCGCGTGCGGCGAGTTCAGCCAGCCGCGACTCGTCCCGCGCGACGGCGTGCACCGTGAGCCCGCGTTCGAGAAACAGATCGATCGCGCCGCGGCCGATGCCGCTCGTGGCACCGGTGACGACGGCCACGCGGTAATCGGAGTAGGTCATTGCGGGATCCCTTCGAAAGGTGTCGTCGGAACGGCGCCGAGCGCGGACAAGGCCGCGTGCGTCCGTTCCCGGAGAAGGTCGAGCGCGGCGCGCTCGGCCCGGATCTGTGCGGCTGCGGCGGAGTCCGAGACGCGTCGGAACCGCAGGGTCTCGCCCGGCCGGGCCTGGGCGAGGACGTCGAGCGCGGCGGGGGTCGCGACCGCGAGCACGGGATAACCGGCCGTGACGCCGCGCCCACGATGCAGCACGAGGATCTCGTCGCCCGGGGGAACCTCGACGGCGCCGACGGGCACGCCCCGGGAGAGCACCTCGCCGGACGCGCGCCGCTCGGGCAGCGACCCCGTCATCCGCAGCCCGATGTGGTTGCTCGTCGGGCTCACGACATACGGGGACTCGACGAGGCGGTGCGCGGTCCCGGCGAACTCGGCCGCGTCCGGTCCGTCCGTCACCTCGACCAGGTCTCGTCGGCGTGCGCGCGGAACGGGGAGGCGGAACAGCTCGGCGCCGAAGTGCCCGTTCACCAGGGGCGGGGTGCGCTCCCGCAGCGGGAGGGCGGATCCGGGCGCCAGCGCGCCGCCGAACCCGAGCACGTTGTCAGGAGCGCAGCTCCCGAGCAGGCGCGGCACGTCGAACGAACCGCGGACGGCGAGATAGGCGCGCAGGCCGCCGGAGATCCCGAGCACGGCGATGCGCGCGCCCCGAGGGACGGAGATCGGCGCCCCCTGAGGACGCCGGACGCCATCGATCTCGACGAGGGCGTTGGCTCCTGTGACGGCGATCAGCGCGTCGACATCGGCGACCGCCTCGACGTCGAACGCGAGCGTCTCGATCAGGGGCGCGCCGTCGGGATTGCCCACGAGGATGTTCGCGACCCGCGCCGCGCGCTGATCGGAGGCGCCGCCCGAGGGCACGCCGAAGCGCGGGCCCGTCGGGCGCCCGAGGTCGGTGACGTGTGCGGCGCCGGCGGAGAGGATCCTGAGCGTGCCGGCGGTCATCGCGCCGCCAGCCGGGAGCCACGGAGGGCGTCGAACTCCGCGCGGTCGATCGGCCGGAACCGCAGCACGTCTCCCGGCGCGTAGGGGACGAGCGGGCCGTCGGACGAGAGGTCCAGGACGGCGAGCGGGGTGCGCCCGATGAGGGGCCATCCGCCGGGCGCCGCGGCGGGGGTGATCGTCGCCTGCCGGCCGGCGACGGAGACCATGCCCTGCGGAACGTGCGCGCGCGGGCTGCGCAGGCGCGGCACCGGATCCGGCAGAGGCGGGCCGTCGAGCATGGGGGAGCCGCCCGGCGCCCCGAGGCACCGCACGACGTAGTCGGGCTCGGCGTGGAGCCGGGCGACCTCTTCGCGGGACAGGCCCTGCGCGTCGGCGACGCCGCGGAGGTCCAGCTCGTCGTCGAAGTCGTAGAGCACGGGGACCTCGAAGTGGCGGGGGTGACGCGTGAGCGGCTCGCCGAAGTCGATGCCGTCGATCATGATCTCGAGCGCGCGGGTGAGCGCCGCCAGGTCCGCGGTGTCCGGGCGGAGCTCGACCAGCGCGGCGTCGTAGGTGGGGATGACGCACGTCACCCCCGGGATCGCGGCCTCATCGAGCCGGCGCGCGAGCTGGTGCACGAGGCGCCACGAGGTCTCGGGGTCCTCGAACGCCGCGGCGACGCGCACGGCCGTCGCGCCGCTGGCGACGATGGTGACGGGGAGCGAGGGCACGACGGGTCCTACTCGAGCCAGCCCGCGAGCGGGGCGATCTCGACGCCGGCCTCGGCGAGGCCGGCGCGGATGCTCCGCGCGAGGCGGATGGCATCGTCCGTGTCGCCGTGCACGAGCACGGTGTCGCACGCGATCGGGATGGCGACCCCGTTTCGGCTGTCGATGACGCCGTCTGTCACCATCCGCACGGTGCGTTCCCGGATCTCCTCGGCGTCGTGGATCACCGCGCCGGGCTCGGAACGTGGCACGAGCGTGCCGTCGTCCTCGTAGGCGCGGTCAGCGATGCCGACGATGCCGACGCGCAGGCCGGCCGCGCGCGCGGCCTCGGCGAGCTTGCCGTCCTGCGCGAGGACGATGAGGCTCGGATCCACCCGCGCGGCCGCCGAGGCGACGGCGTCTGCGTAGTCCTCGCGCACCGCGACGAGGTTGCCGAGCCGACCATGCGGCGCGAGGTGGGTGACGCGCTGGCCGCGCGCGGCCGCGATCGCCGCGAGCGCGCCGAACTGGTAGAGCACGTCGCTGCGCACCTCGCTCGCCGTGAGCCCCATGTCGCGCCGGCCGAACCCGCGCAGGTCCGGAAACGACGGGTGTGCGCCGATGCCGACGCCGCGCTCGGCGCACGCGCGCACGGTCGCATCCATAATCTGCGGGTCGCCAGCGTGGAACCCGCAGGCGACGTTCGCGGAGGTGAGGACGTCGAGGAGGGCGGCGTCGTCGCCCATCCTCCAGGCGCCGTAGCCCTCACCGAGGTCGGCGACGAGGTCGACTCTTCGCGTCATGGGAATCCTCCGATCGTGGTGGGGTGACGACCACGCTAGGTCGGCGGCACCGACGCGCGAAGAGATGTGCCATAGTGATGCCACATCGACGCGACGATCCTTCGTTTAATTGGGTTTCGTCACTGCAATCTGGCAAGGTATGTGCCAAGGCTCGTGCGCAACGCGTACGGACAATCCGCGGGAGGGACAGAGATGGTGATTCCGGATCGCCGCGTCCAGCGGCGCGTGACCTTGACGGAGATCGCGCGGGCGCTCGAGATCGCCCCGTCGACGGTGTCGCGCGCGATGTCGAACCCGAACCGCGTAAGCACCGAGATGTATGAGCGGATCACGCGCAAGGCGAGCGAGATGGGCTACGCCTCCGCGCTGCTCCCCGAGCGGGATCAGCGGCTCGCGCGCGGCACAATCGCGCTCGTGGTTCCGAATCTCACGAATCCCTTCAACCTCGACCTCATGCGCGGCGCGCAGGCGCAGATCCGCGCGGCGAGCTACCTGCACCTCGTCGTCAGCACGGAGGAATCGCTCCCCATCGAGGAGCAGTGGCTGCGCGAGATGTCACGCACCGTGGACGGCATCGTCGTCTCCTCTCCCCGTGTGGACGACGAGGTGTTGCGTTCCGTCGCGCAGAGCGTGGCGACCGTGGCGATCAACCGCGAGGCGCCGGGCCTGTCCGGCGTCGTCATCGACACACCCAATGGGCTGGCGCAGGCCCTGCACTACCTGCATTCTCTCGGGCACACGCGCGTCGCGTATGTGCGCGGCCCGCACAGCTCGTGGACCGACGAGGCGCGGTTTGCCGCCGTCTCCCGCGCGGCCGAGGAACACGACGTCACCCTGATCGCGGTCGGCCGATACCAGCCGACCCTCGCCAACGGCGCGGCGGCGGCGGACGCCGTCGTGTTGACCGCGGCGACGGCGTGCATCTTCTTCAACGACGTGCTCGCGATCGGCGCGCTCGACCGGTTCCGCTCGGCCGGCGTCTCGGTGCCGGGGGACCTCAGCGTGGTGGGATGCGACGACATCTTCGGGTCCTCGTTCTCGAATCCGCCGCTCACGACGGTCGCGTCGCCGGGGGAGGCCGCGGGGCGCGCGGCGGTCGACCTGCTGATCTCGCGCTTCACGACGCGGGAGCGCACCGAGCGGGTGGACCGCATCTCCGCGCACCTCACCGTGCGTGCTTCGACGGCACCCCGCGCGGCGTGACGGATCCCCGGGGCGCGCGTGCCCCGGGGATCCTGAAGAGACTCAGACCGTCTGACGGGGAAGGACGATCGCGGCCGTCACGACCTCTTTCTCGTGCTCGCTCTGCTGGAGGTCGTCGATCTCATCGATCGTGTATCCGCGGGTCTCGCGGGCGGTGAGGGCGGCGGTTGCGGCGACCGCCATGAGCGCGAGGGCCAGGACCGACGGACCGAACCAATTCTGCAGGTATTCGCCGGCCAGCGCAGTCGAGGCGACGGGGCCGATGGCGCCGGCGGTGGCGAATCCCACCTGCGTCCCGATCGCGAGCCCCGACACGCGCACGCGGTTCGGGAGCATCTCGGCGAAGAACGCGGGCCACGCGGCGTTCGCGGTCGAGTAGAACAGGCCGTTGCACAGGACGCCGAGCGCGAAGATCAACCCCCAGTTGCCGGTCGTAATCGACCACAGGTAGGGCATCGTCGTCACGCCCGCGCCAACGGCGCCGATGACGAAGACCGTGCGTCGCCCGATTCGGTCGGCCCAGGCCCCCGCGAGCGGCGTGTAGAGCAGGGCGACGAAGCTCGCCAGGACCGGCACCCACAGCATCGTGGGCCGGTCGAGCCCGTAGCCCGTCGTGGCGAACGCGACCGAGAAGGTGGCGAACACGTAGCTGATTCCCGCGACGAGCGCGCAGCACGCGATGCGGATGATCGCCCCCCAGTGGAAGCGGACCGCCTGTGTGATCGGGGCCAGGTCGATGCGGACGGCCTGCGTGTCGAGGAACGCTGGCGGCTCCTCGAGCGTGCGCCGAATGATGTAGGCGACGACGACCACGACCGCGGAGAGCCAGAAGGGGACGCGCCATCCCCAGCTGAGGAGCTGCTCCTCGGGGAGTGCCGCGAAGGGGATGAACACGGCGGTCGCGAGGAGGCCGCCCGCGGCGGATCCGCTCGTCGTGAAGCTGGTCGTGAAGGCACGGCGCCGCTCGGGCGCGTGCTCCAGGCTCATCGTGATGGCGCTCGCCTGCTCGCCGGACACGGACAGGCCCTGAATGATGCGGATCACCACGAGGAGCACGGGCGCAAGCACGCCAATCTGCTCGTATGTCGGGAGGCACCCGATGACGAAGGTGCAGATTCCGATGCCGAACAGCGTGAGCATCATGACGAACTTGCGGCCGAACCGATCACCGAGCGGGCCGAGGACGAACGCGCCGAGCGGGCGCACGACGTACCCGACGGCGAGGGTGGCCATGCTGAGCAGGACGGCGATGCCCTGCGGCATGTCCTCCGGGAAGAACAGGCGGTTGAGAACGAGCGCCGACGCCGTGCCGTAGACGGCGAAGTCGTAGTACTCGAGGGTCGTGCCCGCCCACGAGGCGAGCGCCGCCTTCGCGGGGGTCTTCTTGCGTGTGTCGAGAGTGGACATGAAGTCTCCATCGGCGTGCGGGGGTGCGGTGCCAGTGAGGCGCCCGCGTGATTGAACGCACGGTATGGATCCACAAGTTACAGCGGCAAGCATCATGCCACGTTTGTGCCATGAATATCCGCGCGCGCCGCGTCATTCCGGTTTGACACGGATCTAACGCGGTCGCATTGTGCCAATCGCGTTGCCATGCCGACGGGTCGCGCGGGCGGCCCCGCGGGGGCTCGCCGGGTGAGACGAGGGTGAAATTCCGGTGTTCCGGCGGGTGGCGGCGCGCGGGGCGGGTGAGAATACTTCCCGATGACTCGGGGGAGTTCGGGGCGCACGGCGCCCGCACAGGCGACCGCGCGCCCGCGCGACGTCGCGGTCGTGGCGGCCGCGACGGCCCTCGTCGCGGTCTTCACCCTCGTCGATCTCGCCGCGGGCGTCGCCGTCGATCCTGCTACGGGGGAGCGCATCGGCGTGCTGAACCCGGCGCTCTGGCCGTTCGGCCTCGGCGCGGGTCTCGTCGGCATGGCCCTCGCCGTATGGCTGTGGGCGCGCGCGTCGCGCCGCGGCGGCTGGACGCGCCGCGCCGCGCTCGCGCACGCGGGCGTCGTGCTCGCGACGAGCCTCGCGGCGTCGATGGCGCTGTCCGCGGGCCGCGTCATCGACCCGCGGTTCACGCAGCTCGTGTTCGGATCCGCCGACGGCCTGGCCGTGCGCGTCGCGGGGGTGGCGGTGGGGGCGCTCGTGATCGGCGGCGGCGTGTGGGTGGCCGCGATCCCCTTCACGCGCCTGCAGCGGGCCGCGGGAATAGGCTGGAGGGCGTGACTTCCCGCACCGTCTCCGACATCTTCGACCCCGACGCGTGGCAGGCCGCGCCCGGATCCGAGAACTTCCGCGACATCACGGCGCACGTCTCGCCCGACGGCCGCATCGCCCGCATCGCGTTCGACCGGCCCGAGGTGCGCAACGCCTTCCGCCCCGGCACGGTCGACGAGCTGTTCCGCGCCCTCGAGGCGGCGCGCACGGATCCGCGCATCGGCTGCGTGCTCCTGACGGGCAACGGCCCGAGCCCGAAGGACGGCGGCTGGGCGTTCTGCTCGGGCGGCGACCAGCGGATCCGCGGGCGCGACGGCTACAAGTATTCCGACGACGAGCGGGCCGTCACGGACCCGGCCCGGGCCGGGCGCCTCCACATCCTCGAGGTCCAGCGCCTCATCCGCTTCATGCCAAAGGTCGTCATCGCCGTCGTCCCGGGCTGGGCGGCGGGCGGCGGGCACTCGCTGCACGCGGTGTGCGACCTGACGATCGCCTCGCGCGAGCACGGCCGCTTCAAGCAGACCGACGCCGACGTGGGATCCTTCGACGCGGGCTACGGATCCGCGTACTACGCCAAGCAGATCGGGCAGAAGTTCGCGCGCGAGGTGTTCTTCCTCGCGGAGGAATACTCGGCCCAGCGCGCCTACGAGATGGGCGCGGTCAACCGGGTCGTGCCCCACGCGGACCTCGAGCGGGAGGCGATCGCGATGGCGCGCACCGTGTTGACGAAGTCGCCGACCGCGATCCGCATGCTCAAGTACGCCTTCAACGCCGCGGACGACGGCCTCGCGGGCCTGCAGCTGTTCGCCGGCGAGACCACGCGGCTCGCCTACGGCACGGACGAGGCCGTCGAGGGGCGCGACGCCTTCCTCGAGAAGCGCGACCCCGACTGGTCGGCCTTCCCGTACCACTTCTGATGCGGCTCGAACCGGTCTCGTCCGACGAGCCGCGGGTTGTGCTACGGGCGCTGCGCGGCGCCGTGCTGGGGGCGGGTCCCGCGGTCGCGCTCGGCGCCCCGGCCGGCCTTCCCCGCGACGTCCCTCCGGGAACGGCCGTCGTTCTCACGACGTCCGGCTCGACGGGGGTGCCGAAGTCGGTCGCGCTCTCGCGCGCGGCCCTGACCTCCTCCGCCCTCGCGACCGCCCGGCGCATCGGGGAGGGGCAGTGGCTGCTTCCACTCGCGGGCGGGTACATCGCCGGCGTTCAGGTGATGGTCCGCGCGCTCGTCGCGGGCCGGGATCCCGCGATCCTCGCGGGCCGGTTCACGGCCGACGCGTTCGTCCATGCCGCGAGCGGCATGCGTTCCTTTGAGGGCGGCGCGCGCGTTCCGACCTTCACCTCGCTCGTGCCCGCGCAGCTGCTCACGCTCGTCGACGCGGCCGAGCGGGATCCGCGCGCGGCGGCCGCGCTGGCGGGCTTCGAGGCGATCCTCGTCGGCGGGCAGCGCCTGCCCGACGCGCTGCGCGACCGCGCGCTCGCGCTCGGCGCGCGGGTCGTGCGCACCTACGGCTCGACCGAGACGAGCGGCGGGTGCGTCTACGACGGGGTCCCCCTGGACGGGGTGCGTGCCGCGGACGTGGGCGGCGAGCTGCGCATCGCCGGCCCGACCCTCGCCGACGGCTACCTCGGCGACCCGGAGCGCACCGCCGCGGCGTTCGTGACGGATCCGTCCGGCGTCCGCTGGTACCGCACGGGCGACGCCGGCGTGTTCTCGGGCGGCGTCGTGACGGTGACGGGGCGGATCGACAACGTCATCGTCTCGGGCGGCGTGAACGTCTCACTCGATCGCGTCGAGCACGCCGTGCGCGAGGTGCCGGGGCTGTCGGCCGCGGTGGTCGTGGGCGCGCTGCACCCCCGCTGGGGCGCGACCCCCGTCGTGGTCGTCGAGGGCGCGGCTCCGGACGGCGCCCTGGCCGCCGCGCGCGACGCCGCCGAGCGCGCGATCGGTAAGCCCGCCCGGCCCGACCGCGTCGTGACGGTCGCCGCGATGCCGCGGCTCGCGAGCGGCAAGCCGGACCGCCGCGCGCTGACCGACATGCTGGCCGCGTAGCATGGCTCCTCGTGGCACACGCGAAGAACACCCGGCACGTCAGCGGTAACCCGGCCAAGCGCGCCCGCGCCGAGGGCGGCCCCGCCGGACCCGTGACGCTCGGGGACTGGATCGGCGCCGCGCGCCTGCGCACCCTCCCTCTCGCCGTGACGCCCGTCGTGATCGGATCCGGCGCCGCCGTGCTCGCGGATCCGCAGCATCTGTTCCACGGGATGATCGCGCTCGCGTGCCTCGCGGTGGCCGTCTTCCTGCAGATCGGCGTGAACTTCGCGAACGACTACTCGGACGGCGTCAAGGGCACGGACAGCTTCCGCGTCGGCCCCGCGCGCCTGACGGCCTCGGGCCGGATCCCCGCGCGCCGGGTCCTCGCCGTCGCGCTCGCCTTCTTCGGCCTCGCCGCGATCGCGGGGCTCGCGATCGTGATCCGCACGGGCCAGTGGTGGCTGCTCGCGGTCGGGGCCGCCTCGATCGTCGCCGCCTGGTTCTACACGGGCGGCCGCCGCCCCTACGGCTACAACGCGCTCGGCGAGGTCTTCGTCTTCGTCTTCTTCGGCCTCGTCGCGACGCTGGGAACGACGTGGGTCCAGGCCCAGGACCTGCCGCAGGAGGCGTGGTTCGGCGCCGTCGTCGCCGGGCTCCTCGCCTGCGCGGTGCTGCTCGCGAACAACCTCCGCGACATCGAGCAGGACCGCACGGCCGGCAAGCGCACGCTGTCGGTTGTCATCGGCCGCCGCGGCACCCAGATCCTCTACACCGTGCTCCTCGCGGCCGCCTTCGGCGTCGTGGCGTGGCTGGCGGTGTTCTATCCCATCGCCTGGCTGGCCTTTTTCGGCCTGCTGACCGCCGGCCCCGCCATCGCGATCGTGTGGAGCTACAAGACCCCGCGCGAGCTGGTCACGGCGCTCGCCCTCACCTCGATATCCTCGCCGATCGTGGGCGCCTTCCTCGCCTGGGGGTTCGTCGGCTGAGCCGGGCTACGCCCGCGGATCCTCGGATCCGGACTCCCGCATCGCCTCGGCGTTCGCCGCGTCCTCGAGCTCGTCGTCGGCCTCGCGCGCGGTCGGGGTCTGCCGGCGCGCCTGCCGGTCGGCGAGGCCCGCGGACACCTCCGCGCGCTTCCCGCCGAGGAAGATGATCGACAGGCTCAGCCCGATGAGCGTCGCGAAGATCACGGCGAGCCACCACAGGTCCCAGAACACGGGGAACAGCAGCATGACCCCGAGCGGCACGGCGAAGAACGCCAGGCGCAGGAGCGAGTACGAGAGCACGGACCGGATCTTCACGCGCCCATTGTCCCAGCCGCGGCTACAGCACGGCTGAGAGGAAGTCGCGGGTGCGCTCCTCCTGGGGGTTCTGGAAGATCTCGGCGGGCTCGCCCTCCTCGACGATCCGGCCGCCGTCGAACATCATCACCCGGTTCGACACGTCGCGCGCGAACTGCATCTCGTGGGTGACGATGAGCATCGTGACGTCGGTCGTCTCGGCGATGTCGCGCAAAATCTGCAGGACCTCGCCGACGACCTCCGGATCGAGCGCGCTCGTCACCTCGTCGAGCAGCAGGATCTCCGGATCCATTGCGAGCGCGCGGGCGATCGCGACGCGCTGCTGCTGACCGCCGGAGAGCGACGTGGGGTGCGCGTTCGCCTTGTCGGGGAGCCCGACCTGCTCGAGCAGCTCGTGCGCGCGCGCCGTCGCCTCGGCCTTCGAGCGGCCGAGGACGTGCACGGGCGCCTCGATGATGTTCTCGAGCACCGTCATGTTCGGGAACAGGTTGAACTGCTGGAAGACCATCCCGATGCGCGTGCGCATGCGGGTGCGGTGCTTGTCCTTGAGCGCGACGCGGCGGCCGCCGCGCAGGACGTGCGTGAGCGGCTGATCGTCGATGAGGATGTAGCCGTCGGTCGCCTCCTCGAGGGTCATCACGAGCCGCAGGATCGTTGTCTTGCCGGATCCGGACGGGCCGATCAGCGTCACGCGGTCGCCCTTGCGGACCGTGAAGTCGAGCCCGTCGAGCACGGTGTTGTTGCCGAAGCGCTTCACGACGTTCTGGAAGCGGATGGCCGGGACGTCTCCGTCCGCGAGCGTTATCGCCCCCGTGTGGGTGGGGAGGTCAGTAGGCAAGGCGCTTCTCCAATCGCGCGATGAGCAACGAGGTGGGATAGCTCGCGACGAGGAACAGCACGCCCGCGAGCGTGATGGCCTCGACGTAGCGGAAGTTCTCGCCGCCGTAGAGCTGCGCGGCGCGAACCATGTCGGTGACGGCGATCGCCGCGAGGAACGGCGTCTCCTTGAACATCGAGATGACGTAGTTCCCGAGCGCGGGGACGGTGGCCCGCACCGCCTGCGGGATGACGACCGCCGTCCACGTGCGCCGGCGGGGGAGGGACAGCGCGGTCGCCGCCTCCCACTGCCCGGAGGGCACCGACTCGATGCCCGCGCGGTAGACCTCGGCCATGAAGGTCGCGTAGTGGATCCCGAACACCGCGATCCCGATGACGAGCGGATCCAGGCTCGTGAAGGCGAAATACACGAACAGCAGTTGCACGACGAGCGGCGTCATGCGGATGAAGTCCATAACGAAGGTGACCACGCCCGCGACGGGGCGGGGAGCGGAGCGCCGCACGAGCGCGATCACGAGCCCGAGCACCGCCGCGATCGCGCTGCCCGCGATCGTCACGACGAGCGTGACGGTGAGGAAGGCCCACAGCATGTCGGGCAGAGCGGCCCACGCGTGCTCCCAGTTCCAGAGCTGGGTGTCGCCGGCCATCAGGCGCTCGCCCCCTTCGCGGAGCGGGCGGATCCGAAGATCCCGCGGGGTGCGTCCCCGCGACCGAGCCGATGCTTCGCGCGGCGCTCGAGGAGCGACATGCCGAAGGACAGGACGGACGCGAGCAGGAAGTACACGATGAGGCCGAACGAGTAGGCGAAGAAGACGTCGGTGTCCACGCGCAGCCGGTTCAGCTCGGCGGTGAGGTCGACGATCGTGATGAGGTAGACGACGGCCGTCCCCTTCAGCAGCTGGATCAGGAGGTTGTTGAGCGAGGGCAGCATGAGTGCCCACGCCTGGGGGAAGATCACGCGGCGCATGCGCTGGCTGCGCGACATGCTGAGCGCCGTCGTGGCCTCCCACTGGCCCGCGGGGACCGAGTTAATGGACCCGCGCACGACCTCGGCGCCGTACGCGCCGTAGTTCAGCCCGAGGCCGACGATGCCGACCGCGACGGGCTCGAGCTCGAGGTAGAACGGCGGCAGCGGCAGCACGAAGAAGAGGAAGAACAGCTGCACGAGCAGCGACGTGCCGCGGAAGAACTCGATGACGGTGCGGGCGGATCCGCGCAGCACCACGTTGCGCGCCCGGGCGGCGAGCCCGAGCGCGATGGCGATGACGAGTGCGAGGGCCGCGCCGCCCAGGGTCAGCTCGACGGTGATGAGAAGGCCGTCGAGGATCCGGGGCAGCGCGGCGCCCAGCGCAGCGAAGTCGTCGGTCACGAGGGGGTGGTCCCGCGCGTCAGGACAGGTCGCCCGAGCACAGCTGCTCGGTCGTCAGATCGGCGGGCGGCAGGTTCTCCGCCGTGAAGCCGAACGGCTCGACGAGGTCGAGGTAGGCCGCCTCGTCGCCCGTGATGTTCGCGAGCTCCTCGTTGTAGGCCTCGAGCAGCTCGGTGTCGCCCGGCCGGAAGACCGTGGCGCCCGCGCCGACCTGCTCCACGCCGTCGAGGCTCTGCACGAAGGCGGTCGTCGTCTCGAGGTCGTCCATGTCCTCGGTCATCCAGTTGAGCGAGACGGCCGTCAGCGCGAACGCGTCGGCGCGCCCGGACTGCACGGTCTCGAGGCCGTTCGTCGCCGAGTCGACCTCGACGACGTCCGTGATGCCGAGCTCCTCGGCGTAGCCGTCCTCGATCGCGCCAGACTGCACGGCGAGCGTGACGCCGTCGGCCGCGGCGACCGAATCGAGGTCGCTGAGGCCCTGCGGGTTGCCCGTGGGCACGGCGAGCGCCGTCGTGTACATGATCTCAGGGTCGCTGAAGGCCGCCTGCTCGCAGCGCTCGGGGAGGATCGACATCCCGGCGCTGACGGCGTCCCACCGGCCCGCGTTCAGGCCCGGGATGAGGTTGTCCCACGCCACCTCCTCGACCTCGATGTTCTCGATCCCGAGGGCGGAGAAGATCTCCTCGTGCATGGCGATCGTGGCGCCCGTGGGCTCGCCCGAGGAGTCGACCCACGAGTAGGGGCGCTCGGACGCGATCGCGAGGGTGATGGTGCCGTCTTCCTGCAGCCGCTCGAGCGTGCTGCCGGCGGTGTCGCCGTCGGGGGCGGTCGAGGTGCAACCGGCGAGGCCGAGGGCAAGGACGCCGAGCCCGGCGAGGCCGGTCGTCGTAAGCGTGCGCTTGGGGGTCATGAGATTCCTCTCGCTGTGAAGCCGCGCGCCGGTGCGGGGCGCCGCGGCAGGAACGTCGCCACACTGCCACAGTGTTGACGTGAGGGCAATCCAATTGTCGGAATGTCGACAATCATGCAGACTTTCGGACGTGGGAGAATGTCACGACGGTTCCAGTCCGCATAAGAAAGGCCCTGTCATGAGGGGTTCCCTGTCGCACGCGCACGCCGCGCGCTCGGTCGTCCCGGTGGCGCGCATGTCCACGGTCGACCTCATCGTCATCGAGCTGCGCAAGGCGATTCTGCAGGGGCACCTCGCGGTCGGCGGGCCCATCGGCGAGATCGAGATCGCGTCCCAGCTCGGCGTCAGCCGCGGGCCGCTCCGGGAGGCCGCGCAGCGCCTCGTGCAGGAGGGGCTGCTCGTGTCGATCCCGGGCCGCGGCCTGCGCGTGCGCCGCATCCCGGTCGCCGAGGTGCCCGACCTCTACGAGGCGCGCTACGCGGTCGAGGCGCACGCGGTCGCGCGGCTCGCCGCGGAGCCCGCGGTCGTCGCGGTCGCCGAGCTCGAGGCCGCGCTCGCGCGCCTCGTCGCCGTGTCGACGGGGGACGAGGCGATCGTGATCGGCGACGCCGACATCGCCTTCCACCGCACGCTCGTCGAGCTCATTGACTCGCCGCGGTTGCTCCGGACGATGGAGACGCTCCTCGCCGAGACCCGCATCGCGAGCCTCAGCGCCCCCGACGGGTACCACGTGCGCCGCACGGTCTCGACGACCTACCGGGCGCTCATCGACGCCATCCGCGCGGGGGACGGCGAGGCGGGGTGCGCCGCCCTGCGCCGCCAGTTCGACGACGCCGTCGCGCGCATCACGGGCGAGGACGACGCCACCGAGACGGTGGACGCCGCCCCGAGCGACGCGCCCGCGACCTTCTCGCCGATCGAGCACGACGCGGAGCTGTAGGGCCCGGGTCCGCCCGCCCGCGGCGCCTCGTAGGATGAAGGGGTGGCCCGTCTTCTCATCGTCCTCGCGGTGGCCGCGGTCGTTTTCACGGTGTTCAGCATCGTCGACTGCGCCGTCCAGCCCGACACCCGCCATCGCGGCGTCTCCAAGGGCGTCTGGGTCGTCATCACCCTCGTCCCCGTGATCGGCGGGATCCTGTGGTGGACGATCGGGCGCGCGCGCCCGGGCCAGGAGCGGCCCGCCCCCACGGGTCCCGTCGGACCGGACGACGACCAGGGCTTCCTGTCGGCGGCGGACGAGCGGATCCGCCGGCTCGAGGAAGAGCTCGCGATGCTCGACGCGGAGGAGCAGTTCGAGCGCCCCGCGCGCGGGGAGGACGCCGAAGACATCGCGGACCTCGAGGCCCAGTTCGACGGGCCCGCGCGCGGCGAGAAGGACGCGGGCGACGCGGCGGCCTCGGAGGGCGATGCCCCGGCTCCCGGCGACGAGCGGGGCGACGACGACGCGGACGATCGGCGCGATGACCGCGCCTGAGGGCGCCCCCGCGTCTCCGGCCTCGGCCGCGGCGGCCGCGCTGCTCGACGCCCTCGTCACGCTCGGCGTGCGACACCTCGTCGTCAGCCCCGGATCCCGCTCGCAGGCGCTCGCGCTCGCCGCCGCCGAGCTCGAGCGGCAGGGGCGGGTGAGCCTGCACGTGCGCATCGACGAGCGCTCGGCGGGGTTCACGGCGCTCGGCATCGGGCGCGAGACCCGCGTGCCCGCCGCCGTCATCTGCACCTCCGGCACGGCGGTCGCGAACCTCCTGCCCGCTGCGCTCGAGGCGCACCACTCGGGTATCCCGCTGCTGCTGCTCACGGCCGACCGCCCGCCGGGGCTCCGAGGTGTGGGGGCGAACCAGACCACCGCCCAGCCCGGGATCTTCGGCGAGGCGGCGCGGTTCGCGGTCGACGCCCCGGTGCCCGCAGGCGGCGACGAGGGCGCGTTCGTCGAGCTGGCCGCGCGCGCGTTCGTCGCGGCGGCGGGGGAGTCCGTGCAGGGCGTCGCCCACCTCAACCTGCCCTTCGTGGAGCCGCTCGCGGGGCCGCTCCCCGAGTGGTTCGCGGACGGCGGGGGCAACCCGGAAGCGCTCCGGATCGCGCGGGCGCTCATCCCGGATCCGCCCGCCCCCGTGACGCTCGAGCAGGGCCCGCGCACGATCGTCGTGGCAGGCGAGGGTGCGGGCGAGGACGCCGAGCTCATCGCCCGTCAGGGCGGCTGGCCGCTCGTGGCCGAGATTGTCAGCGGCGCGCGGTTCGGGCGGCGCGTCGTGCAGGGCGCGCGGGCCGCGCTGGCGGATCCGTCCCTCGGGGGGCGCGTCGAGCGCGCGGTCGTCGTCGGGCACCCGACGCTCACCCGCGAGGCGACCGGCCTGCTCTCGCGCCCGGACCTCGAGGTCGTCGCGCTGCGGGGCACGGGGGTGGCGTTCGACCTCAACGGCGCGACACGCCAGGCCGACGCCGTCGCGGTGGCCCCCGGGGAGCCTGACCGCGCCTGGCTTCAGGCATGGGCCGCGTTCTCGCGCGCGCATACGACCGACCTGGACACCCCGGCGCCCGACATCGCGGGGCTCGCGTCGTACGAACCGCGCGAGCGCCTCGGGGCCGTGCGGGCCGAGCTCGCGGCCGTGCGCACGCCGCTCGACCGCGCGCAGCTCGTCGCGGGGCTCTGGCGCGCCACCTGGCCGCACGACCGACTCGTGTTCGGCTCGAGCCGCCTCGTGCGGGTCGCCGACGACGTCCTGTCCGGCAAGCGCGTGCGCGTGCACGCGAACCGCGGGCTCGCGGGCATCGACGGGACGATCGCGACGGGGCTCGGCGTGGCGCTGGCCCTCGCCGCGGGCGGCGGCCCCGGCGTGACGCGCGTGCTGCTCGGCGACCTCGCGTTCCTCCACGACGTCGGATCCCTGCTCCTCCCGGACGCGGAGGCGCGCCCGCGGATCCAGGTCGTCGTCGGCAACGACGGCGGTGGGACGATCTTCGACGGACTCGAGGTCGCGCAGGCGGCGGGCGCCGACGCCATGACGCGGGTGCAGTACACGCCGCAGTCGGCCGACATCGCCCAGCTCGCGGGGGCCTACGGGTGGGGGCACGTCGTCGCCACGACGCGCTCCGCGCTCGACCAGGCGCTCACCGCCCCCGTCGACGGGCCGCAGATCGTGGAGGTCCCGCTCGCGCGGTGAGCCGGGCCCCGGCGGCCGCGTTGTGTCCGGGGCGGGCGCCCGCTTGAATGGGCCCATGCCCGCGAAGAGCCAGGTGAAGTGGACGGCCGACGCCCGAACGAGCCTGCGGGCCGGCGCCGACGTGGTCCTCGCGAACGGGGACCCGCGATCCACCCCCGGGTACGCCGGCGACAAGCGCGACGGCCAGGCCGACCTGCGCGCGGGCCTGAACCACCTCGCCGACCTGCAGGAGCGGCTCTACGCGGCGCGCACGGAGGGATCCGGCGACGGCGTGCTCCTCGTCCTCCAGGGCATGGACTCGGCCGGCAAGGGCGGGATCGTCCGCCACGTCGTGGGCGGGGTGGACCCGCAGGGCGTCGAGCTCGCGTCGTTCCAGGCCCCGACGGCCGAGGAGCGCGCCCACGACTTCCTCTGGCGGGTGGAGAAGCGCGTGCCGCGGCCCGGCTATATCGGGGTCTTCGATCGCTCGCACTACGAGGACGTGCTGGTCGGGCTCGTGCGCCAGCTCGCCCCGCCGGAGGAGATCGAGCGTCGCTACGGTGCGATCGTCGACTTCGAGCGGCGGCTCGCCGACCGCGGCACGCGGATCGTCAAGGTCTTCCTCCACCTCTCCTACGACGAGCAGGGGGAACGGCTCTCGGAGCGACTCGAGCGGCCCGAGAAGCACTGGAAGTACGCGCCGAGCGACGTCGACGCACGGCGCCGGTGGGCCCCCTACCAGGACGCGTACCAGGTGGCGATCCGCCGCACCTCGACCGACGTCGCCCCCTGGTACGTCGTGCCCGCCGACCGCAAGTGGTTCGCGCGGCTCGCGGTGCAGGAGCTGCTGCTCGAGACGCTGGAGGACATCGCGCCGACCTGGCCGCCGGCGCGCTTCGACGTCGCACACGAGAAGGCGCGGCTCGCCGAGACTATGGGATAGCGTTTTCCCATGCACCCGTCACGCCGCATCGTCGTCGCCCCCGACAGCTTCAAGGGATCCGTCACGGCCGCCGACGCCGCCGCGGCGATCGCCGCGGGGTGGACCTCGGCCGCGCCGGACGACGTCGTCACCCTCCGCCCCATGGCCGACGGCGGGGAGGGCACGCTCGACGCATTCGCCCAGGCGGTTCCGGGGGCGGAGCGGATCCCCGTGCGCGTGACGGGGCCGGCCGGATCCGCCGTGTCCGCCTCCTGGCTCCGGCTCCCCGCGACCGACGAGTATCCCGGCGGCACGGGCGTCGTGGAGCTCGCGGGCACGTCGGGCATCGAGCTGCTCGGGGACGAGCGCCGGCCGCTCGAGGCGTCGACGCTCGGATTCGGACAAGCGATCGTGGCCGCCCTCGACGCCGGGGTGTCGCGGCTCGTCGTGGGTATCGGCTCGAGCGCCTCGACCGACGGCGGCGTGGGGCTCCTCACCGCGCTCGGCGCGGGCTTCTTCGCGGCCTCCGGTGCGCCGGTCGCGCCCGGCGCGGCGGGCCTGGCGGACATTGACCGGGCGGAGCTCGACGGCCTCCGGGCCCTCCCGGCCGGCGGGGTCACGGTCCTCAGCGACGTCACGAACCCGCTCACGGGGCCCGCCGGCGCGGCCGCGATCTTCGGGCCGCAGAAGGGCCTCGCGGGCGAAGAGATCGTCGCGGCGGACGAGGGGCTCGGGCGTCTCGCGCGGATCCTCGGGGCCGAGGCCGTCGCGGCCGAGCCCGGCGCCGGCGCCGCGGGCGGGGCGGGCTTCGCGCTCCGGGTGTGGGGCGCGCGCCTCGTGCCGGGATCCGCGTGGATCGCCGATCTCACGGGCCTCGCCGACGCCATCGGATCCGCCGACCTCGTCATCACGGGGGAGGGGCGCTTCGACGGGCAGTCGGCCGCGGGCAAGGCGCCCGCCCACGTCGCCGAGCTCGCGCGTGCGGCGGGCGTGCCGACCCTCCTCATCGCGGGGGCGATCGACGGAGATACGGCGGGCTTCGCCGGATCCGCCTCCCTCACCGAGATCGCGGGCGGCGCCGCGGCCGCGATGGGCGACCCCGCCCGCTGGCTCCGGGCTGCCGCCGCCCGCCTCGCCGGCTGACGCGCGCGTTCGCCCACCCGGGACCGCCGCACCAACACAACGCCGTCGAAACGCGCATCGGCCAACGAACTTCCGCGGATCCGGGGCCGCCGCGTCGAACATTGACTGTGTTGTGTTGCTCGGGGGGGCGTGCCCGGCGGAGGCCGCCCCGCCGCCGCTACGCCAGCGCGTCGACGATGGGGCGGAACTTCACGCGCGTCTCGAGCAGCTCCGCCTCGGGGACGGATCCGGCAACGATGCCGCCGCCCGCGTGCGCCGTCACGGAGCGGGTCGGCCCGTCTTCGGGCACGGGCCCGAACTGCGCCCCGCGCAGCGCGATGGCCCACTCGCCGTCGCCGTTGCCGTCGATCCACCCGACGGGCGCCGCGTAGCGCCCGCGGTCGAACGGCTCGATGCGGCGGATCGCGGCGCGCGCGCCCGCCGTCGGCGTCCCCGCCACCGCCGCGGTCGGGTGCAGCGCCCGCACCATGTCGAGGGCGGAGGCGCCGCCCGACAGCTCGCCGCGCACATCGGTCGCGAGGTGCCAGAGGTTCGGCAGCTCCAGGGTGAACGGATCCCGCGGTGCCTCCAGCGCCGAGGTGTGCGGCCCGAGCGCGGCCAGGACGCTCTCGACCGCGAACGCGTGCTCCGCGCGGTCCTTGGGGCTCGTGGACAGCTCGAACGGCACGGAGTCGTCCTCGGCCGGGTTGGCCCCGCGCGGCCGCGTGCCGGCGAGCACGCGCGCCGTGACGGATCCGTCCCGCACCGTCACGAGCGTCTCGGGGCTCGCCCCGACGACCCCGTCGACCGCGTAGGTCCACGTGTCGGGGTAGTCCGCCGCGAGCGCGCGCACGAGGCGGCGCAGGTCGGCGTGCGCGGGGATCGTCCCGACGAGGTCGCGCGCGATGACGACCTTTGACACCTCGCCGTCCTCGATCGCCGCGAGGGCGGCGCGGACGGCGCGCTCGTGGGCCTCGGGATCCATCCGGCCGGGCCCGAGGGTCGCGGACCAGGAGGGGCCGAGCGGCTGGGGGAGCGGATCCGCCATCTCGCCCGCGCGCCCGTCGACGCGGATCCGCGTGATCCAGGCCCGCCCCGCCCGTCGCCCGATGATCGTCGACGGCACGATGAGGGTGGACGGCGCGGCCGAGTCGTCGTCGAACGCGAGCGCCGCGAAGCCGACGAGGCCCGTGCCCGCGAGGCGGACCTCGTCGTCGACGTCCGTGGCCTGGGAGATCGCGCGCCACAGGTCGGCGAGCGCCGCGATGCGGCCGTCCTCGGCGACGTCGATATGCAGCAGGTCCGGCCCCGCGGCGACCATGCCCTCGCCCCGGCGGGCCCACACGAGCGGATCCGTCCGGTCGGCGTACAGCAGCGTGTCCTCGGGGGCGATCTCGCGCGTCGTGGCGACGAGGCGGGGGAGCGAGAGCGGTTCGGTCACATCCCCGATCCTAGGGAGGAGCGGGTTCATTCCGCCTGGGAGCGGGCGCGGCGGCATATGGTCGAGGGATGACCACGCAGGCCCCTCCCGGAACCCGGCTCCACATCAACTGGCGCAAGTGGGATGGCGGGCCGCACTGGGTGCACGACGTGGTCTACCTCGGGCGCGACGAGTGGGGCGCGTGGTTTGGACAGCGCCCGGGCTGGCGCAGCCACCGCCCCGGCCGCGACACGCTGCTGAAGGCGTCGTGCGTCATGCTGCTGCCGGATCCGGAGCCGGGCAGCGATCACGGCGCGGAGTGGCTGCTTACGGTCAATGCGCCGCCGCAGCGCACGCGCATCTATATCGACATCGCGTGGGACGTGCGGTGGGACGGGGCGGAGCCGACCGCGATCGACATGGACCTCGACGTCGTGCGGCGCACGGACGCGCGCGGCGTCTACATCGACGACGAGGACGAGTGGGAGGAGCACCGGGTCGAGTACGGCTACCCGCTCCACGTCGTCAACCGCCTGGAAAAGATCACCCCCGAGATCCGGGACCGCGTGATCGCCCGCGAGGCGCCCTTCAACGAGGAGACGACGCACCCGTGGTTCGAGGTCCTCGCGCAGCTGGATCTCTGAGCCGGCCGGCCGCCGTAGACTCCCAGACGTGACTTCCTCGCGCGCAGACCTCAGCAAGGATCCGCGGACCGTCAGCGGCATGTTCGACCAGGTCGCGAAGCGGTACGACCTGACGAACGTGGCGATGACCTTCGGGCTCGACGCCCTCTGGCGCCGCGCCACGACCGCCGCGGTCGCCCCGGAGCCGGGGGAGCGGATCCTGGACCTCGCCGCGGGGACGTGCCGCTCGTCGCTGTCCCTTGCCCGCTCGGGCGCGCAGGTCGTCGCGGCCGACTTCTCGCCCGGCATGCTCGCCGAGGGGCGCCGCCGCTACGGCGACGTGCGCGGCCTGAGCTTCGTCGAGGCCGACGCGACCGATCTGCCGTTCGGCGACGCGGAGTTCGACGCCGTGGCGATGTCGTACGGGCTCCGCAACGTGAACGACCCGAAGCGCGCGCTCCGGGAGCTCCTCCGCGTGACGAAGCCGGGCGGGCGCGTCGTGATCAACGAGTTCTCGACCCCGCCGAACGCGGCCTTCCGCGCGCTGTACCGCTTCTACAACGACCGCGTGCTGCCGCGGGTCGCGCGCCTCGTGGGATCGAACGGCGACGCGTACGACTACCTCAACGAGTCGATCCAGGCGTGGCCCGACCAGGCGACGCTCGCCGCGTGGATGCGCGAGGCGGGGTGGACGGGCGTCGAGCACCGCAACCTCACGGGCGGGATCGTCGCGCTGCACCGCGCGCGGAAGGCCCAGGCCGCCGCCGCGTGACACGGGGCGTCACAGGACCCCGGGCCGCGGGTAGGCTGGTCGGGTGACTTCGAGCCCCGCAGCGACGGGCTCGCAACTGGCGAGCCGATTCGGTCTGAGCGACCGCGTATTCGTCGGGCCCCGCGCCCGGCGCCTCGCGGAGACCCTCGAGACCGGCCTCGAGGCGGTGGAGGCGGCGATCGCCGCCGAGCTCGGATCCGCGGATCCGCTCGTCGACGCCATGAGCCGCTACCTGTACGAGGCGGGCGGCAAGCGCGTGCGCCCCATGCTCGTGCTCCTCACGGCCGAGCTCGGGGACGGCATGACCGACGCCGTGCGCGACGCGGCCGTGGCCCTCGAGCTCATGCACATCGGCTCGCTCTACCACGACGACGTCATGGACGGCGCCGACCGCCGCCGCGGCGTCCCCGCCGCGCACAAGGTGTGGGACAACTCCACGGCGATCCTCGCGGGCGACCTCCTGCTCGCGCGCGCCAGCCGGGTCATGGGGCGCCACGGCGCCGACGCCGTCGACCTGCAGAGCGAGACGTTCGAGCGCCTCGTGATGGGCCAGCTTCACGAGACGGTCGGGCCCGCCGAGGGCGACGACCCCATCGATTTCTACATCCAGGTCCTCGCCGACAAGACCGGATCCCTCATCGCCGCGGCCGCGCAGGCCGGCGCCCACTTCTCGGGAGCCACGCGCGACCACCGCGAGGCGCTCAAGGCCTACGGCGAGAAGGTCGGCGTGGCGTTCCAGCTCGCCGACGACGTGATCGACCTCTCGGCGAGCCCCGGGGACACGGGCAAGGTGCCGGGCACCGACCTGCGCGCCGGCGTCGTGACGATGCCCTACCTCCTGCTCCAGGCGAGCACGGATCCGCGAGACCGCGACCTGACGCGCCGCATCGACGAGGGCGTCGAGCGGATCCGCGAAGGCGCGGATCCGGCGATCCTCGACGCCGAGCTCGCCGAGCTGCGGGACCACGCCGTGACGGCCCGGACGCACGAGCTCGCGATGAGCTGGACGAACGAGGCGGTCGACGCCCTGTCCGACCTGCCACGCGGCACGGTGCGCGAGGCGCTGACCCGATTCGCGCGGCAGCTGGCCGATCGCTCGAGCTGACGCTCGAACCCGCCCCCTGAAGAGAAAGTTCCGCACCACATGACCAAGCTTCGTCTTGCCATCGTCGGCGCCGGCCCCGCCGGAATCTACGCGGCCGACATCCTCCTCAAGACCGAGCGCAGCTTCGACGTGTCGATCGACCTGTTCGAGCACCTCCCCGCTCCCTACGGCCTCGTGCGCTACGGCGTCGCCCCCGACCACCCGCGCATCAAGGGCGTGGTGAACGCGCTGCGCGACGTGCTGGACCGCGGGGACATCCGGATCTTCGGCAACGTCCGCTTCGGCGAGGACATCACGCTGGACGACCTGAAGAAGCACTACCACGCGGTGATTTTCTCGACGGGCGCGGTGCGCGACGCGGAGCTGGACATCCCCGGCATCGATGCGGGCGAGTCCTACGGCGCGGCCGACTTCGTCAGCTGGTACGACGGGCACCCGGACGTGCCCCGCACGTGGCCGCTCACGGCCGCGCACGTCGGCATGATCGGCAACGGCAACGTCGCGCTCGACGCGGCGCGCGTGCTCGCCAAGCACGCCGACGACCTGCTGCCGACGGAGATCCCCGACAACGTCTACGAGATCCTCAAGGCCTCGCCCGTCACCGACGTGCACGTGTTCGGCCGCCGCGGGCCCGCGCAGGTGAAGTTCACGCCGCTCGAGCTGCGCGAGCTCGGCGAGCTGAACGATGTCGACATGGTCGTCTACGACGAGGACTTCGACTACGACGAGGCGTCGAAGGACGCGATCGCGACGAACAAGCAGGTCAAGGTCATCGACCGCGTGCTGCAAAAGTGGCGCGAGCTGCCGAGCGCGAACGGCGCGGGCGGCGAGGCGTCGCGCCGCCTCCACCTGCACTTCTGGGCCAAGCCCGTCGAGGTGAAAAAGGACGCCGACGGCAACGTCGCGTCGCTCGTCTACGAGCGCACGAAGGCCGACGGCGCCGGCGGCGTCGTCGGCACGGGCGAGATGCGCGAGATCCCGCTCGGCCAGCTGTACCGGGCGATCGGATACTTCGGATCCCCGCTGCCCGGCGTGCCATTCGACGACCGCCACGGCGTGATCCCGAACCACGAGGGCCAGGTGCTCGCCGAGGACTCGAACGACATTCTCCCGGGCGTCTACGCGACGGGCTGGATCAAGCGCGGCCCCGTGGGCCTTATCGGGCACACGAAGAGCGACGCCATGGAGACGGTCACGCACCTCGTGAACGATCAGGGCTCGTGGTGGCGCCCGGAGGATCCGTCGGAGGAGGCGATCGACCGGCTCCTCACCGAGCGGGGCGTGGCGTGGACCGACCTCGAGGGCTGGCACCGCCTCGACGCGCACGAGATGTCCCTCGGCGAGGCCGAGGGCCGCGAGCGCATCAAGGTCGTCCCCCGCGACGAGATGATCGCGGTCTCCCGGGGCGAGTAACCCCCCCCTAAGTCCACAATTCTCCGGCAATTCTCCACGGTATACCGTGGAGAATTGCCGGAGAATTGTGGACTTGCGGCTTGAGTGGTGCGCCGGGGGCCGGAGCGGCGGGGGTTAGCGGGCGCTCGCGCGGCGGTGGCGGCGCTGGCCGCCCGTCTGGGCCTGGCCACCCGTCGAGGCCACGCCCTGGCGCTGACCGCCGCCCTGGCGCTGGCCGGACTGGCCCGCGCCCGCGTGACCGCCGCGGCCTCCGGCCTGGCCGGACTGACCTCCGCCCTGTCCGCGGCGGCCGCCCTGTCCGCCGCGTCCGCCGCCCTGGCCGCGTCCGCCGCCCTGACCGCCGCGGCCGCCCTGGCCGGTCTCGGCGCCGCGGGCCTCGCGCGCGGCGCGCTTGCGCTGAGCGTTGGCGCCCTGCGAGCGGCCGCCGCCGGTCTGCCCCGCGGCGGGGGCGTTGCCGGATCCGGGCCCGCCCGCGACGGGCGGGACGTGCGCGGCGCGCTCGCCGACGAGCTCGACGACCTCGGGGCTCTCCGCCGTCACCACGCGGGGCTTCGCCTGGATGCCCGCGCGGCGCAGGAGCTGCTTTGCGTCGGCGCGCTGCGACGGCAGGAGGATCGTGACGACGTCGCCCGACGCCCCGGCGCGGGCCGTGCGGCCCGAGCGGTGCAGGTATGCCTTGTGGTCGGCGGGCGGATCCATGTGCACGACGAGGTCAATGCCGTCCACGTGCACGCCGCGCGCCGCGACGTCGGTCGCGACGAGCACCTTGACGCTGCCGTCGGCGAGCGCGGCGAGGTTCCGGTCGCGCGCGTTCTGCGAGAGGTTGCCCTGCAGGTCGACGGCCGGGATTCCCGACGCCGTCAGCTGCTTCGCGAGCCGCTTGGCCTGGTGCTTCGTGCGGGAGAAGAGGATCCGCTTCGACGTGCCCGAGGCGAGCGTGCGGATGAGCGCGGTGCGCTCCTCCGCCGTCTCGACCTCGTAGACGTGGTGCGTCATGTCGGGCACGGGCGAGGAGGCCGAGTCGATCGAGTGGCTCACGGGATCCGACAGGAAGCGCTTCGCGAGCTTGTCGACGCCGTTGTCCAGCGTCGCGGAGAACAGCAGGCGCTGCCCGCCCGCGGGCGTCTGGGACAGCAGGCGCGTCACGCCCGGCAGGAAGCCGAGGTCGGCCATGTGGTCGGCCTCGTCGAGCACCGTGATCGCGACGCGGGAGAGCGAGACGACCTTCTGGCCGATGAGGTCCTCGAGGCGGCCGGGGCAGGCCACGACGATGTCGACGCCGCGGCGGAACGCGGCCTCCTGCGGCTTCTGCGAGACGCCACCGAACACGGTCGTGACGGTGAGGTTCGCGGCGGCCGCGAGCGGCGTGACGACGTTCGCGATCTGGGTCGCGAGCTCGCGCGTCGGGGCGAGCACGAGGGCGACGGGGGAGCCGGGGCGGCCCGTCAGCGACCCCGCCGCGAGGCGCGCCACGAGCGGGATCGCGAAGGCGAGCGTCTTGCCGGATCCGGTCTTGCCGCGGCCGAGGACGTCGCGGCCCGCAAGCGTCGAGGGCAGCGTCTCCTGCTGGATCGGGAAGGGGGTCGGGCGGCCCTCGGCGACGAGCGCGTCGCAGAGGAAGCCGGGAACGCCGAGGTCGGCGAAGGACGGGGAGGCAGATGTCATGAGTGTCTCTCGATGGGCACCGCGGATCCGCGTCCTGCGCGGGCGCGCGAAGGGGACGAGGGCGACGATGCGGAGGGGCGAAAGCGGCGGATGCCGAATCGTGTTCGCCACGGAAGATTGCGGGCCGAGCGGGGTGCTCAGGTCAGCCGCGACGACGGGCGCGGACGCGTCTCGCGCCCAGGGCCCGCGTTCATCCTACCGGACGGGCCGCTACTCCCGGATCGCGGTGCCGAGCTCGGCGAGCACGGCGGCGCGCGCGGCCCGGCCCCGGTCGCCGCGGCGGGCCGTGACGGCGTCGACGAGCGCCTCGGTCACGAGCATGAGCGCGGCGCGCGAGGTGTGCACGAGCTCGTCGCGGAACGAGTCGTTCACGGGCGGCACGATGAGCGCGGTGTCCGAGGCCTCGGCGACGGCGGATCGCGCGAACGAGGTGATGGCGAGAACCCGGGCGCCCGCCTCCCGCGCGCCCGCGAGCGCCAGGAGGGTCTGGTCGTTGGCGCCGGATCCGGAGATCACGAGGCAGACGTCCGTCCGCCCGAGCTGGCGCGCGGCGATGCGCTGCGCGAGGGCGTCGGGGAGGAGCTCGGCGGGCCGCCCCGCGGCCGTGAGGCGCAGGACGACGTCGAGGCCGAGGGGCGAGGAGAGCCCGTTCGCGACGACGAGCACCCGGCCGGCCTCGTCGAGCGCCGAGACGACGACCTCGAGAGACTTTTCCGTGACGCCGGAGACGGTGTGCACGACGCGGGCGGCGAAGCGGTCGACGCTCGCGCGGAGGCCGCCGAGGAGCGTGCCGTCGGCGGGGTCCGCATCCGGGGATCCGAGGGCCAGCTCGCGCGCGGCCGCGACCCGCAGCTGCGGGTAGCCGTCGTAGCCGAGCGCCTGCGCGAGCCGCACGACGGTGGAGCGCCCGACGCCGACGTGGTCGGCGATCTCCTGCGCCGTGCGCTCGACGGTCCAGGCGAGGTCGCCCGCGATCGCCTCGGCGACGCGCAGCTCGCCCGCGTGCAGGGACGGGGCGAGCGCAGTCATGCGCGCGGTGGGCGGTGCGTCAGCGGATCCTTGCCAGGCCACGGGAGCGGGTCCCCTCCATGATGCGGCGGCGCAGGGCGCCGGAGACGGCGTCGACGAGCATGGTCGCGACGATGACGACGATGAGGAGCATCCCCACCGTGTCCCACTCACGATAGTTCGTGTAGTTCGCCAGCATGCTCCCGATGCCGCCCGCGCCGACGAGGCCGAGCACGGCCGACATGCGGATGTTGATCTCGAACCGGTACAGCGCGAAGGAGGCGATCGCCGGCAGCGCGGCGGGCCACAGCGCCCAGCGGATGATGGCGACACGCCCGCCGCCGGCCGCGGCGACGGCCTCGGCGGCGTCGGCGCGCAGCGACTCGACGGTCTCGTAGACCCACTTGCCCTGCGTGCCGATGCCCGCGATCCCCAGGGCGAGCGCGCCCGTGAAGGGCGTGAGGCCCGTGACCGTGAGGAGGATCAGCGCGATGATGACCTCCGGGAACGCGCGGATCACGGCGAACAGGCCGCGCAGGCCCGCGCGGAGCCACGCTGGACCGGTGCCGTGGGCGGCGAGCATGCCGAGGGGGACGGAGACGACGACGCAGAGCAGCGCGCCGAGCCACGCCATCGAGATCGAGCGCCACGTCTCGAAGAGCGCGCGGGGCAGCTTCTCGAGGTTCGGCGGCGCGAACATCAGCTGCGCGTACTCCCACGCCGCGCCGGGCAGCGCGGCGAGCTCGGCCCAGTCGGCGCCGAGGCCCGCGGTGGCGGCGAGGATGAGGATCCCGGCGGCGCCGGCGGTGATCAGCTGAGGCGCGCGGGAGGGCCGCGGCGGGAGCGCGAATCCGGGGGCGTTCATGTGAGCCTCCGGCGCAGGGCGTTCGAGCAGAACTCGATGGCGATGACGACGACGAGGATCTCGAGGATGATGATCGACACGTCGTCGTAGGCGTAGAAGCCGAAGCGCTCGTCGAGGAGGCGGCCGATGCCGCCCGCGCCCACGATGCCGAGGATGGCGGAGATGCGCACGTTCAGCTCGAGGGCGTAGAGCCACTGGTTGGCGAACAGGGGCAGCGTCTCGGGCAGCGCGAGGCGCCGGTTCGCCTGGCCCTGCGTGGCGCCCGCGGCGCGCGCGGCCTCGAGGTAGGGGTGCTCGGCCGAGTCGATCGCCTCGGAGACGAGCTTGACGACGATGCCGAGGTCGAAGAGGAACAGGGTCAGCAGGCCGGGGAGGGCGCCGACGCCCACGAGCGCGACGAGGATCGTGGCATAGACGAGGTCCGGGACGGCGCGGACGACGTTGATCACTCCGCGGACGACGGCGCGAGAGGGCGCCGAGGGGTTCGTGGGCCGCGCGGCCCACAGGGTCAGCGGGACGGAGCAGATCGCGGCGGCGGCCGCGCCCACCAGCGCCATCTGCAGCGTCTCGAGCATGGGGCCGATCGTCCGCGGCAGGAACGCCCAGTCGGGCTGGAGGAAGCGCGCGAGGTTCTCCGCGCCGTTGCGCCAGTTGCGCGCGATCGAGGCGAGATCGAGCTCGACGCCGCCGATCGCGGGCAGGCAGGTGAGCACCGTGAACGTCGCGAGCGCCGCCGCGACGAGGGCGCGGCGCGGCCAGGTGCGCGGGCGGGGAGGGAGCGCGGGCGCCGTCACGCGGATCTCCCGAGGCGGTCCTGCGGCTGGATCCGCCGCCCGTAGATCTCCTCGAAGTCGGCGTCCGTGGCGTCCGCGGCCGGGCCGTCGTAGACGATCTCGCCGGCGCGCAGGCCGATCATGCGGGTCGTGTAGTCCCGCGCGAGGTCCATGAGGTGCAGGTTCGTGAGCACCGTGAGCCCGCGCTCGACGTTGATGCGCTCGAGCTCGGCCATGACGGCGTGCGCCGTGGGCGGATCCAGGCTCGCCACCGGCTCGTCCGCGAGCATGACGCTCGGCTGCTGCGAGAGGGCGCGCGCGATCGCGACGCGCTGCTTCTGGCCGCCCGACAGGGATCCGGCGCGCGTCCAGACCTTCTCGAGCATGCCGACGGCCTCCAGCGCCTCGAGCGCGATCCGGCGGTCCTCGGCCGAAGCGATCCCGAACAGCGCGCGCACGGCGCCCTGGCGCGCGAAGCGGCCGACGAGCGTGTTGCGGTACACGTCGACGCGCTCGGCCAGGTTGAAGCCCTGGAAGATCATCCCGACGTGGCCGCGCAGCTCGCGCAGGCGGCGGCCGCTGAGGCCCGTGACGGTGTGCGGGCCGACGCGGACGGATCCGCTCGTCGCGGGCACGAGGCCGTTGATCGTCCGGATCAGGGTGGATTTGCCGGATCCGGACAGCCCGACGACCGAGACCATCTCGCCCGCGGGGATCTCGAGCGAGACCCCGCGCAGGGCGGCCGTGCCGCCCGGGTAGGTGACCGAGACGCGGTCGAGGGTGACGGGCCACGACGCGGAGGCCGGGGTGGTCCCGGCCTCCGCTCGCGCGGAATCGTTCGCGTGCACGCAGCGCTCTTTCGTGATCAGTTGGCGAACTGCTCGAGGATCTCGCCGTAGCGGGTGATCTCCTCGTCGGCGGTCTCGCTCGTCCAATCCGAGAGTCCCACAAGGTCGAACATGACCGTGGCGGCCTCCTCGGAGGAGTCGGCGTAGTCGTCCATCAGGGTCGTCAGCTCGGCGACGAGGTCGCCCGGGAGCGTGGAGGAGGCGGCGACGCCGCCGTTCGGGATCATCTCGGTGTACGCGAAGGCCACGGCCTTGTCCGCGATGTCCGGGACCTCCTCGGTCACGGTGGTGCGGGCGTCCCAGTAGGCGAAGCCGACCTCGGCGTCGCCGTTCGCGACCGCGAGCACGGCGTTGTTGTTGCCCTCGACGGGGACCTGCTCGATGTCGGCGTCCGTGTCGATGCCCTGCTCGCGCATCGCGACGACGGGGTACTGGTACCCGGCCGGCGACGTGGCGGCCTGCAGGGCGACGGCGGCGCCGTCGACGTTCGCGAGCGCCTCGAGGCCCGCGGGGCCCTGGCCGGTTGCCGAGGAGGCAGCCTCCTCGGTGCCGTTGCAGTACGACAGCTCGATGCCGCTGGCGTCGTAGGTCGCCATGACCGGCTCGTCCTCGCAGTACGTGTCGGGGTCGTTCGTGTAGGCCACGGCGGCGTAGCTCGTGGCCCCGAAGCGCACGTCGCGGAGGATTAGTTCGGCGTCGTAGCGCTCGACGGCGTTGTAGAGCGAGCCGGCGTCGGTGATGACGACCTGCGCCTGGTCGGCGCCGAGCGCCTCGACCGTCGCGGTGTAGTCGTTCGCGACGACGCCCGTGACCTCGATGCCGAGGCCCTCGGAGAGGTAGGAGGTGAGCGGGTCGAGGGCCTCGGCGAGGTCCTCGCCCTCGACGGACGGGACGAGCGAGATCGTGATCTCCTCGGGCCACGCGCCGTCGGCGGCCTCGTCGCCGGAGCTGGCGGATCCGCAGCCCGCGAGGCCGAGGACAAGCGCCCCGGCGGCGACGGGTGCGAGCAGGGTCTTGCGCATGGGGGTCACCTTTCGGCAGGGGTCGCCGCGCCGGACGGCGCGGGGGTCTCGGGGGAGAGCGCCCAGGCGGCGATCTCGTCGGCGATGTCGCCGATGCTCGGCCCGCGCATCGTCGCGGGGGCGGGGGAGGTGCGCCACGTGGCGCCGACGAGCGCCGTCGCGGCGCCCTCGGCGGCGGCGGGCGCGAGGTCGTTCTCGACGATATCGCCGACGGCGAGGACGGGCCCGTCCGCGAGCGCGCGCCGGATGATCGGCGTGAGGCCGGCGGGCTTGCCGACCTCGGCGAGGACCTCGTCGAATCGGCCCGCGAGCCCCCAGGCGGCAAGCACGCGGTCCAGGCCGTCGGCGGGGGCGTTCGTCGCGAGCACGACGCGCGTGCCGCTCGGAAGGCGCCCCAGCAGGCGGGTGAGCCCGGGCGCCGCCTCGACGGGGCACGCGTCCGTGCCGAGCGCGGCGCGGCTGCGGCGATAGGCGGCCTGCACCTCGGGCGCGGGGATCCCACGGCGGTGCGCGAGCGTGCCGACGACGTCGTAGCCGTCGCGGAACCCGCCGGATCCGTCCTCCTCGAACGCGTCCAGCGCCTCGACGATCTCGGACAGCAGCTCGGGGTCGGCGCCCTCCGCGACCGCCCGGGCGTATGCCAGGACGGGGCCGGGGCCGACGGCGAGGGTGCCGTCGAAGTCGAAGACGATGGTCGATGTCACGCGTTCTCCTCGCGGTCGTGGACGATGCGTCCAAACTAGGGCGAGATTGTGAACGCAATGGTCACGCGCAGGTGAACTTCTGGTGGCGCGATCGGGGTGCGCGGGGGCGCGGGGTGCGGGCCCGCGGGCACGAAAATGGCCCGCCTCCGGCCGGCAAAGGGAGTGGCTGGTGGCGGGCCCACCGCGCCAGAGAGCGCGGCGCGTGGGCGCAACCTGGGATGAAACGTCCACGGCTGGTGTCGCGCGCGGCGCGCGCGAAGTCTTCCCTGGAAGGTATCGAACGCTCCGAGAGCGGCTCACACCTTTGTTATCGGTATGGCGAGCGATCGGGATTCCGGTTGGCGCGGGCGGTGTTCACCCTCCGGATCCCCTCGATTCGTCCGGTGCGGAGCGGATATCGGGGGCAGATCGCACACCCCCTGGCGGCGACGAAACCGGGCCCCTATGGTGAGGCCATGAACATTCTCCTGTGGATCATCATCATCGCGGCGGTCGTGCTGCTCGTCGTGGGTGGTGCCGTCGAGGCGCTGCGGTTCCTGCTGTGGGTCGGCCTCATCATCGCGGTCATTGCGGTCATCGCGTGGCTGCTGCGGAGGGTGAGCGGCAGCAGGCGGTAGGCAGCGCCCGGCCGGGAGGGGGTCAGGCCCCGAAGTGCCGTCGCACGAGCGCCTCGCTCGTGTCGACGTCCCCCTCGGCCACCGCGTCCGGCAAGACGGCGAGGAGTTCGGTGAGCTCCTCGCCGTCTCGCGTTTCCAGGCCGCGGCCGTGCAGGTTGCGCGTCGTCACGAGGTCGATGTCGCCCGCGAAGCGGCGCGCGACCTCGTTGCTCGAGAGCTGCAGGAGAAGGTGGAGGAGGGTGAGCCGCGCCGCGGGTGCGTCCCCGTCGGCGGCGTAGTGATCTCGAATCTCCGCAACGGACGCGGCGAGGACGCTCCGCTCCCGGGCGTCCATGTGGCCGAGAGACATGCGCAGGGTCATCGCGGCGTAGTGGCCGGCGTACTCGAGGGTGTCGGCGACCTGCGCGTCCGTGACCCGCGAGACCTGGGTGTAGCGGCTCGCGCGCACGTCGAGGAGCCCGAGCCGCTCGAGGTGCTGCATCGCCTCGCGGACGGGCATGCGCGAGACGCCGAGCTCGGAGGAGATCTGCTCGTCGCGCACGCGCTCGCCCTGGGGGAGGCGGCCGTCCACGATGGACAGTGCGATGTGCCGGAAGGCCGCGTCGCTGAGGCGGGGGCTCTCGATCTCGATGGGGTCGAACATGCCCTGGGCTCTCTCCTGGGGGTGGTCACCGGTGTGTGCCATCGAGCGATTCTCACCCGGACGCGTCCCAAAAAGCAAACAGAGTTCAAGCCCCTTGCACTCCGTGCAACTCGCGAGGCGCGAAGGAGGGGCGGCCGGGGCCGCCCCTCCTCCTCGCGCGACCTACCGGTAGTTCTGGAACTGCAGCGCCACGTCGAGGTCCTTGCCCTTGAGGAGCGCGATGACCTCCTGCAGGTCGTCGCGGCTCTTGGAGCTCACGCGGATCTCCTCGCCCTGGATCTGGCTCTTGACCGACTTCGGGCCCTCGTCCCGGATGATCTTGCCGATCTTCTTCGCCATGTCCTGCGCGATGCCCTCCTTGAGGGTCGTGACGATCTTGACCTGCTTGCCGCTCTCGAACGGATCCGCGCTATCGAGGCTCTTGAGGGAGATCCCGCGCTTGATCATCTTGGACTGGAGGACGTCGAGCGCCGCCGTCGCGCGGTCCTCGCTGTTCGCGGTGATGAGGATCTGCTCGCCCGACCACTCGATGTCGGTGTCGGTGCCGCGGAAGTCGTAGCGCTGGCTGACCTCCTTGCGCGCCTGGTTGAGGGCGTTGTCCGCCTCCTGGCGGTCGATCTCACTGACGATGTCGAAACTGCTGTCGGCCATGCCGCGATCCTACTTCTAGACTGGCCGGATCATGCAGGAGCTGACGGCCGACGACATCCGCGGCGCCTTCGTCAACGCGACGGAGCGCGACCTCGAGATCATGGAACTCCCCCTCGACCTGCCGCTCGTGGACTGGTTCCACGTCGACTTCCTGGGCTGGCGGGATCCGTCGACCCGCGCGCGCTGCTACGTCGTCACCGAGGTGGACGGCGTGCCGACGGCGATCATCCTCCGCGCCGCGCAGCAGCCGTCGCGCGCCTACAACGGCATCTGCAACATCTGCCGCACGATGCAGCCGGGCAACCAGGTGACGATGATGGCCGCGCGCAAGGGCGGCGAGGCGGGCGCGCGGGAGGAGACCATCGGCACCTACATGTGCGCCGACATCTCATGCCATACGAACGTGCGGCTCGCGCTGCCGCTGGCGCCCGGCGAGTTCCGCGCGAACGTCGACTTCCGGATCGACAACACGGCCCGGCGCATGCGCGACTTCGTGCGCCGCGTGCGCGACGGCGGCTGAGCGCACCCCGGTAGCCTGGTGGGGTGACCGACAACGCCCGCATGAACGTCGAATCCTTCAACCTCGACCACACCCTCGTCGCGGCGCCCTACCTGCGTCTCGCCGACCGCAAGATGCTGCCCGCGGGCGACGTCATCGTGAAGTACGACGTGCGCTTCGCGCAGCCGAACGTCGCCCACCTCGAGATGCCCGTTGTGCACTCGCTCGAGCATCTGTTCGCCGAGAAGAGCCGCGACCACTCCGACCGCGTCATCGACTTCTCGCCCATGGGCTGCCAGACCGGCTTCTACCTCATCCTCTCCGGCGAGCACACGCCGGCCGAGGTGGCCGAGCTCGTCGCCGCGACGCTCGCCGACGTCGCGGCCGCCGACCGCGTGCCCGCCGCGAATCAGACGCAGTGCGGCTGGGGCGCGAACCACACGCTCGCCGGCGCGCAGGAGGCCGCCCGCGCCTTCCTCGACCGCCGCGACGAGTGGCTGACGGTCTTCGCGGACGGATCCGGCGCGTGACCGCGATCGTCATCCAGGTCGCGATGGACGAGGAGGCCCAGCCCTTCCTCGATGCGGCCCGCGAGGTGAGCGACCCCATCGCGGTCGGCCGCGCCGTGCACCGAGGCATCGTCCTCGGCGACGCGACCGTCGTGCTCGTGCGCTCGGGCATCGGCATGGTCAACGCCGCCGACGCCGCCGCCGGCGCGATCCACCGCTACGGCCCCGACGACATCGTCCTCATCAGCGCCGGATCCGCGGGCGGGCTCGCCCGCGGCGTCCGGGTGGGCGAGGTCGTCGTGGGCGCCTCGGCCGTCAACGTCGAGGCCGACGCGCGGGCGTTCGGCTACGCGCTCGGGCAGGTGCCCGGCATGCCGGAGGTCTACGGCACGGATCCGGCTCTCCGCCGGGCGCTCGCGGACACGCGCGTCGGCGACATCGCCGTGCGCGAGGGCGACATGGGCGCCGGGGAGAAGTTCGTCACGACGGGCATCGCCGACCGCCTCCGCGCCGACTTCCCTGGCCTCGTCTCGGTCGACATGGAGACGACGGCCGTCGCGCAGGTCGCCCACAACCACGGCGCCCGGTTTGCGGCGTGCCGCGCGATCAGCGACCTCTGCGCGCCGGACGGCGACGAGTTCGCCACCCACATCGACGACGCGGCCGAGCGCTCGGCCCGGGTCGTCATCGACGCGCTCGCGCGGCTCACGGCGTGACGGACGACGCGGGCGGGCGCCGGATCCGCCTCGACATCGCGTACGACGGATCCGGCTTCCACGGCTGGGCCCGCCAGCCCGGCCTGCGCACGGTGCAGGGCACGCTCGAGGACGCGCTGGGCCGCGTGCTCGGCGGCGAGCCGCGGCTCGTGGTCGCGGGCCGCACGGACGCGGGCGTGCACGCGAGCGGGCAGGTCGCGCACCTCGACCTCGACGCCGCGCAGGCCGCGCGCGCGGCGGCCCCGCGGCGGGGAGGAGCGGCACCGGCGGATCCGGTGGCCCCGCTCGCCCGGAGAGTCCAGGGCGTCCTGCGCCCGTACGCGGACGTCGCCGTGGCGCGCACGAGCTCGGCCCCCGCGGGCTTCGACGCCCGGTTCTCGGCCGTGTGGCGCCGGTACGCGTACCGGATCGCGGACGAGACGGCGGGCTACGACCCGCTGCGCCGCCGCGACACGACGCTCGTGCGCGCGCGGCTCGACGTGGCGGCCATGGACGCCGCGGCGCGCTCGCTCGTCGGGCTCCACGACTTCGCGGCCTACTGCAAGCCGCGCGAGGAGGCCACGACGATCCGGACCCTCCTCGAGTTCGACTGGCGGCGCGGCGAGGACGGCGCGCTTGTCGCGAACGTGCGCGCCGACGCCTTCTGCCACTCGATGGTGCGGGCCCTCGTGGGCGCGTGCGTCGCGGTCGGGCAGGGCCGCCTCAAGGTCGCCGACGTCGCGCGCCTGCGCGACGAGCTGACCCGGACGAGCGCGTTCGCGGTGCTCGACGCGCGGGGCCTGACGCTCGCCGAGGTGGGGTATCCGGCGGACGATCAGCTCGCCGCGCGGGCCGATCAGACGCGCGCGCGGCGCGGCGCCGACGAGGTCATGGGAAGCTCATAGCGAAGGGCTATCCGGCCCGCACCCGCGGGGCTTAGGGTGAGGGCACGATGCGAGTCATTTCCTACAACCTGCGCAAGCACGCGGCGGCCGACGAGCTCGGCGCGCTCGTGGATCGCTGGGAGCCCGACGTCCTGTGCCTGCAGGAGGCGAACGTCGAGGACCTGCCGACGCGGATCGACGGTCTCCGTCTCGCGGCGGCGACCGACCGCAACCGCCTCGGGCTCGCCCTGTACTTTCGCGAGAACGCGTTCCGCTTCGTCGACTCCGTCTCGCTCGGGCTGAAGAAGTCGCTGCACGACATGGTGCTCAAGCCCGCGCACGAGCGGCTGCTCGGCGTGCAGCTGTTCGACATCGACGCGGCCCGCGAGATCACGATGGCCTCGTTTCACGCGGCGCCGCTCACGGCCCCGAACTCGCTGCGGCGCACCCAGATCCGCTCGGCCCTGCAGGCGCTCGAGCAGCTCGGCCCCGGGACGCCAACCTTCATGGTCGGCGACTACAACTACCCCGTGTTCAAGGAGCGCCTCGGCGACCAGGTGCGCGAGCACGGCTACGACCTCAGCCTGAGCAACCTGCGCACCTACACGCGGTACCGCTTCTTCAAGGGCCACTACGACTTCGTCACCTCGCGCGGCCTGTCGATCGGCGACGTCACGACCCTCCCGCAGGGATCCAGCGACCACCTGCCGATCCTCGTGGAGGCCGAATACCGGCGCCACGGCCGCTGAGCCCCCGCGCCGCCCGAGGGGCGCGGGGGCCCGCGGCGCTCAGTCCCGCTCGGGGAGGGTGGGGATCAGTGCGTCGAGCAGCTCGGCCGTGTGCTCCCAGCCCGTGACGGCGACGCACGCGACGCCCATCGCCTTCACGGGGTAGTCGTTGCCGTCGGGGTCGAGCCGGTCGCCGTAGAACAGCATGTCGCCCAGCGCGATGCCCGTCTCGGCCGCGAGCTGCTCCATGCCGTAGGCCTTGTCGATGCCCTTGCGCGTGACGTCGATGGACGTGGATCCGCCCGAGCGCACCTCGAGGTCGGGGATCCGCGCGGCGACCGCGTCGCGGAGCGCGGACTTCTTCGCGCTCGTCGGGTCCCACGCCTTCTTTTCCTCGACGGGCGCGGACTGCCCGAGCGCGGAGAAGGTGATCTGGGATCCGCGGTCCTCGAGGATCGGGCCCCAGGTTTCGGACTCCCAGTAGCCGAGCCGCACGGCCTCCTCCTCGATGGCCGCGAGGGCGCGGGCCTTCTCGTCGGCGGTGAGGTCGCGCGCGTAGAGCGCGCGGAACGCCGTGCCATCGTGACGGAAGTACTGCGTGCCGCAGGCGGGGAGGAGGTGGATGTGCGCGAGCGCGTCGGGCGCGTCTGGCAGGCGGTCGACGACCTGCGCGCGGAACTGCGCGATCTGCCCGCCCGAGATGATGGCGACCTCCACGCGCCGCGCGAGGGCGACGAGCTGCTCGGCGACGCGGCCTGCGACGGGGGACTTCGAGGGGGCGAGCGTGTCGTCGAGATCGAAGGCGACGACGAGCGGCGACGGGGTCATGCGGGGCCATTCGTTCGGGGAGCGGACAGAGAAAGGGCCCGGCGGCCAGACGCCGACGGGCCCTTCCAGGGTACCGAGATTAGTTCGTCTCGCGCTGCTTGCGCACCGCGGAAGCAACGACGATCGCGCCGCCCGCGAGGACGAGCGCGCCGCCGCCGACCCACAGGCCGAGGCCCGAGGTGACGTCGTTGCCCGTGGCGAGGAGCGAGTCGTCGCCGGCCGTGCTGGTGCCGCCCGCGGTCGCCGTGTCGACCGTGAAGGTCTGCGACTGCGTGACGCCGCTCTCGAGGCCGACGGCCGTGACGGTGAAGTCGCCCGACGCGCCCTCGGGCAGCGCGAGCGTGACCGTGGCGACGCCGTCGGCGTCGGCCTCGGTGGTCGTGGTGATGGAGTCGCCCGCGGCCGAGGCGAAGCTCGCGCCGGCAAGGCCGGTGATCGTGATGCTGACGGACTCGAACGGCGTGAAACCGGAGAACGAGAAGGTCACGGTGCCGCCCGGCGTAATGGCGCCGCTGACGACGATGCCATCGGTGGACGGAGTGTAGGCGTTGGCGGCGACCGGCGAGCCGATCGCGAGGGCGCCCGCGACGACGAGCGCCGCGGTGGCCTTCTTGATGGAGAAAGTTTTCATGCGGTGTGGATCCTCACGTTGTGGTGTCCGCGTGCCCCCGGGGAACCAGAAACGACGCACATCTCGGTCCGGTCAATTATTCAGGAGACCCACAAGGAGAGTCAAGTCGCGATATTTCACCGGGGTGAACGGTGGGTGTCGAAACGATGTCGATCGCGCCCGTGCGACGCGCGGTCGTCGCGACGTCGAGCCGCGCGGTCTCGCCGGGGGCGAGCACCGTCGTCCAGGCGACGACGCTGCGGCCCTCGTGCGTGCCGAGGATCGCGGCGTCTCCCGCGCTCGCTGCGATGTCCCCGGGGGAGGATCCCTCGGGCAGGTACACGTAGGCAACCGTGCGCGTCATCCCGGCCTCGACCCCGCCGATCGTCTCGGTGCCCGCGGCGGATCCGAGGACGTAGTCGGGCAGCACGGTCGCGGCGTCGGCGGGCGCGGCGCTCGTGAGCTCGACGCCGACCGACAACCGCGCCTGGTCGGTGGCGCTGCACCAGGCGGCGCCCGCGGCCGCCTCCATGAAGTAGTCCATCTTCGAGCCGGTGCCGTCGTTGAGGTACACGCCGACCGCCGTCGTGTCCGTGTCGGTCTCGGGCAGCCCGCCCGCGAGCGTCGTCTCCGCGAGAACGGCCTGCTCGTCGGCGTCCGCGCTCCAGACGAGGACGCGGCGCTCGGATCCGGCGCGCGCGAGCGCCTCGATCATGGCGGCGGGGGAGCCGGATCCGCTCATCACGGCGTCGAAGACGGCGGCGGTGACGGCGCCGAAGGCCGCATCCTGCTCCGCGGGGACCGTGATCTGGGCGTAGAGGTCGCTGAGGAGCATGGGCACCAGCGTCTCCTCGGTCGCCGTGCCGCCCGTGGGGAGCTCCACGCCGCCGACCGCGCCGACGAGGTAGGACAGCGCCACAGGATCGAGCGCGATGACGCCGTCGACCTCGCCGCCGTACTCGGCCTGCCACATCGCGGTCGCGAGCTGGGCCGAGACGGCGAAGTCGGGGACCTGAGTGACGTTCTGCATGTACGACTCGGGGTCGTCGCCGAAGATCTGGCGCAGCTCGTCGGTGGCGACGTCCGCCGCGCTTGTGACCTTCCCGAACGATCCGCCCGCGACCTGGTCGGCGATCTCGATGCGCCCGGCGTCCGCCGTGAGGTGGATGACGTTGCCGGCGATTCCGCCGAGCGAGCGCCACTCGGCGTTGTTCTGGGCGAGCAGGAGGTAGTCGCGCGGCCCGTCGGATCCGAGCATCGAGGGCAAGAGATTCGTCGCGTTCTCGAGCGCCTCGGTGACGTCGGCGACGCGGTCCAGCTGCTCGCCCGCCTCGGCCGTGGCCTCGCGCAGCGGCTTCACGAGCGGCGCCGTGTCGACCGCGGCGACCGCCGCCGCAGCGCGCTGGGCCTCGGCGTTCGCGGCGCGGGCCGTCTCGGCGGAACTCGCGAGGGGCGCGAGGTCGATCGCGTCGCCGTCGGGGGAGAACAGCCCGCCCGTGACGTCGGCGAACGTCGTCGCGAGCGGCGCGACGGCGCCGGAGACCGCGGTGTCGAGGGCGTCCGTCAGGGTTGTGACGGCGCCGAGCTGCGGGCCGATCCACGGCAGCGCGCTGTACGCGCGCCAGACGGGGTCCGCCGTCAGCTCGCGGGCCCGGGACGTCTCCGCGGCGATGTCGTCGACCGTGTCGGCGAGCGCGGCGGGGTCGGCGGCGAGGGAGGCGCCCATGTCGCCCGCGATCTCCTGCGCGCGCTCGACGTGGTCGATTGCCTCGGTGGCGCGGATCCCGACCCACACGGCGCCCGCGACGAAGATCAGCAGGAGGGCGGCGAGGACCCCGGCGACCCAGCGTCCGGCGACGCGGCGGGTGGACGGGCGGGAGGGCGAAGGCACCGGCACAGGATACGCCAGGGGCTGGCCCGCTACCCGAGCGCGGTGCCCGCGAGCGCGAGGGCGACGCCCGCGGCGTTGTACACGGCGTGCACGCCGACGGCGGTCCAGACGCGGCCCGTGAGGACGACGAGGCCCGCGCACGTGGCGCCCACGAGGGCGAGGGCCGCGGTCTGGCCCCAGTCGGCGATGCCGACCGTGATGGCGTGGACCGCGACGAACGCGGCCGTCGAGCACACGATCGCCAGCAGGGCGCCCTCGAGCCCGCGCCGCGCGATCCGGTACACGGCCACGACGATGACGCCGTGGAACAGCAGCGACTCGATGACGGGCGCCACGACGATGGGGGAGATCACGGAGAGGAACAGCCACCCGTCGGGCAGCGCGCCGTTGATCATCGGGAAGGTCGGCAGCGCGCCGGAATCGCCCGCGGCAACAGCGAGCCCGCCCTGCACCGCCCGCAGGGCGAGCCCGAATCCGGCGGCCCAGAGCAGGTCAAGGGCGCGGATCCGCAGGAGACCCCGCGGGACGCCGCGCGTGAAGGCGACGACGACGGGAGCGAGCATGCCGGCCCACAGGACGACGTCGGCGAGGACGACGCCCGCGAGCCCCACGACGGCGCGGCCGACGAGGATCGAGCCGATCGTGCCCACGCCGAGGCCGATCGCGACCCAGCCGAGCAGTTCGACGTTCCACCGGCGCGCCGTGCGGCTGCCCTCGAGCCAGGTGCGGCTGCCCAGGGTCGGGCGCTCCTCGGCGCGCGGGCGGCTGCGCGCCCCGCGGCGGCCGGACGCGCCCGGGCCGCTGCCGGTGCCGTCGCGGCTGCCCGCACTCGGGCGGCGTGTCGGGGTGGGGGCGGCGGGCTCGTCGGTCACGCGCACCACGGTACCGGCACGCGCGTGTCGGTCGCGGCCCCTACGCTGGGGCGCGGAGGTAGTGATGGTGGAGATCCTGACGGTGTGCACGGGCAACATCTGCCGCTCGCCCATGGCCGAGCTGATCCTCGGCGCGCGCCTTTCCGGCACCGACGTCCGGGTGTCGAGCGCGGGCGTGCGCGCTCCCGTTGGCCGCGAGATGACCCCCGACGCCGCGCGGCTCGCGGAAGAGTCCGGGGCCGACCCGTCGGCGGCGTCCGCGCACCGTGCGCGCTACCTTGACGAGAGCGTGCTCGCGGGCGCTGACCTCGTGCTGGCGATGACGCGCGAGCACCGGCGCGCGGCCGTCGAGCTCGCGCCGGCCAAGCTCAAGGTTGCCTTCACGGCGCGCGAGTTCGCGCGCCTCGCCGAGACCCTGACCGACGCCGAGGTCCGGCAGGAGGTGGCGGGGGAGGCCGACCCGGCGCGCCGCCTGCGCCGGGCGCTTGATCTCGTCTCCTCGGCGCGGTTCGACGTGGATCCGCCGGCGGATCCGTCGGACGACGACGTCGTCGACCCCTACCAGCGCTCCCGCGACGTCTACGACGAGGCGCTCGCGCAGCTCCTCCCGGGCGTCGAGCAGGTGGCGCGCGTCGCGCGGCTGGCGCTCGCCTGAGGTGACCGTGGGTGATTCGTTACGCGCAGACCATCACCCCGAAACAGGGATGCGATATGTTGCACGGGTACTTCATGGGAACCCCGGGTAGCGGGAGGCCCCGTTTCCCCTCCGCCGGAAGGTGACTTGGTGACCGTCGTGTCGACCGACCGTGTAGCGATCACGCCCGAACGCCGTTCCGGGGGCGCCCGCGCCTGGCAGCGCCGCTACGCGCTCGGCCTGTTCGTCACCGACGCGCTCGCGCTCGTCTGGGTCGTCATCGGCACCCAGATCGGCTGGCTCGGCGCGCACTCGGGCGCCGACGTTTCGGTCGCGGGCGGCAACGTGATGCTGTCGTACACGACCTTCTCGGTGTTTCTCGTGCTCGGCTGGCTCGCGGCGCTCGCGCTGCGCGACACGCGGGATCCGCGGATCATCACGGTCGGGTGGGAGGAATACCGCCGGGTCGTCGAGGCGAGCGTGCGCTTCTTCGGCATCGTGGCGATCGTCGCGGTGATCTTCCAGATCAACCTCTCGCGCGGGTACCTGCTCATCTCCCTGCCAGCGGGCGTCCTCGTGCTCCTCGCGACTCGGTGGCTGTGGCGCCAGTGGGTTAACGTGCAGCGCGCGCAGGGGCTCTACCTCTCGCGGGTGCTGCTCGTCGGGACCCCGGAGGCGTCGGCGCACTTCGCGCGGGAGCTCGAGCGGGTCCGCTGGGCCGGATACCTCCCCGTCGGCGCGTGCGTGCCGGTTGGCACGGACCCCGCTGCGCTCGCCGACGAGGGCATCGAGGTCTTCGGCAGCTTCGACGACATCGAGCGCGTCGTGCAGGCGCGCGACGTCGACACGGTGCTCGTGACGGGATCCGACCTCATGCCCCCGGGCAAGGTGCGCGAGATCTCCTGGATGCTCGAGCAGGGCCGACGCCACCTCGCCGTCGCGCCGACGATCGCCGACGTGGCGGGCCCGCGGATCCGCATGCGCCCCGCGGCGGGCGCGCCGCTCATCCACGTCGAGACGCCGCGCTTCTCGTACGGGCAGCGCTTCGTCAAGCGCGCGGCCGACATCGTCGTCTCGGCGCTCGCGATCGTGGGCCTCAGCCCGCTGCTCATCGCGCTTGCGGTGATCGTGAAGGCGACCTCGAAGGGCCCGATCCTCTTCCGCCAGACTCGCGTGGGGCGCAAGGGCCGCGAGTTCAAGATGCTGAAGTTCCGGTCGATGGTCGTTGACGCGGAGGCGCAGCTCGCGGCGCTGAAGGCCATGGCCGACGCGGGCAACGACGTCATGTTCAAGATGCGCGAGGACCCCCGCGTGACGCGCGTGGGCCGCGTGATGCGGCGCTACAGCCTGGACGAGCTGCCCCAGCTGTTCAACGTGCTTTGCGGGCAGATGTCGCTCGTGGGGCCGCGCCCGCCGCTGCCGAGCGAGGTCGTCGAATACGCCGACCACGTGCACCGCCGCTTCCTTGTCCAGCCCGGCATCACGGGGCTGTGGCAGGTCTCGGGCCGGTCGACCCTGTCGTGGGAGGAGACGGTGCGCCTCGACCTGTCGTACGTCGACAACTGGAGCCTCGTGGGCGACCTCATCATCGTGCTGAAGACGGGCCGGGCCGTGCTCGCGCCCGGGGACACGGCGGCGTGAGGGTTCGCGGGCGACGGGCGGCCGACCGGTACGCTCGTGCGAAGGTGCTCCGGCGCCACGACAGCGATACGCCGCGTACCGAGGGAATTCTGTGGAACTGAGCGACTACATCCGGATCCTGCGCAAGAACTGGGTCGTCATCGTCGTGATCGCGCTCGTCGGGGTCGGCGCGGCCGCCGTTTTCTCGCTGACGCGCACGCCGATGTACGAGGCGACGAGCGAGGTGTTCGTCTCGAGCCAGGCCGGCGACACGATCGGCGAGCAGGCGCAGGGCAACACCTACACGCAGCAGCGCGTCGCCTCGTACGTGCAGCTCGCGACGAGCCCTCGGGTGCTCGATCCGGTCATCGCTGACCTCGGCCTGACGGAGTCGGCGACCGAGCTCGCCGCGCGCACGGAGGTCTCGAGCGCGCTCGAGACGACGATCATCCGGGTGACGGTGTCGGACGCGGATCCGCAGGCGGCGGCCGATGCGTCGAACTCGGTGACGGAGAACCTCACGGAGGCGATCACCGACGTCGAGACGCTGCCGGATAGGTCCTCCGTCCCGGTGAAGGTGACGCAGATCCAGGCCGCGACGGCGCCCGAGGCGCCGGTGAGCCCGGACGTGCCGCTGAACCTCGCGCTCGGCCTGCTCGTGGGCCTCGCGCTCGGCGTGGGCCTCGCGGTCATGCGCACGGTGCTCGACACCCGGGTGCGCTCGACGCGCGACATCGCGAGTATCACGGACCGGCCGCTCATCGGCGCGATCCCGTTCGACCCGAAGTCGGCGGAGCGGCCGCTGATCCTGCAAGCGGATCCGCAGCACCCGCGCAGCGAGGCGTTCCGCGCGCTGCGCACGAACCTGCAGTTCCTCGACCTCGAGTCGGAGTCGACGGGCCACAGCTTCGTCGTCACCTCGAGCGTGCCGGGCGAGGGCAAGTCGACGAGCGCCGTGAACCTCGCGATCGCGCTGGCCGACGCGGGCAAGCGCGTCATGATCGTTGACGCCGACCTGCGCAAGCCGAGGGTCGCGGAATACTTCGGCATCGAGGGCGGCGTGGGCCTCACGGACGTCCTCATCGGGCGCGCGGAGCTGCAGGACGTGCTGCAGAAGTGGGGCAAGCGGTCGCTGTACGTGCTGCCGTCGGGCAAGGTGCCGCCGAACCCGAGCGAGCTGCTCGGCTCTTCGCGCATGCGGGCGCTCGTCGAGATGCTCATGAACGACCTCGACGTCATCATCCTGGACGCCCCGCCGCTTTTGCCCGTCACGGACGCGGCCGTGCTGGCGAAGTTTACGAGCGGCGCGATGGTCGTCGTGGCGGCGGGATCCACGAAGCGCGACCAGGTGCAGGGCGCGCTGGACGTGCTCGAGACGGTGCACGCGCAGGTCGCGGGCATCGTCGTGACGAAGGTGCCGCTGACGGGCCCCGACGCGGGCGACTACGGCTACGGGTACGGCTACGGGTATGGGCCTGAGCTGGAAGCGGCCCCGAAGGGTCGCGGGAGGAGAGCGCGCGGCAATGGCTAGGGCGGCGAGGGGCGGCGCCGGTCGCGTGTTCGCGATCACCGGCGTGGTGGCGCTGGCGGTCGCCGTCGGCGCACTCTCGCTGTACGCCATGGACCGCGTGGGTCAGGCGCCCGCGGCGTCCGCGTCGTCCATCGCGAGCTCCCCGGCGTCCTCCCCGACGCCGACGGCGAGCGCTTCGCCTTCTGACGACGGGTCCTCGGACGACGACGCGGCCTCGGACGGCGCTGCCGCGGACGAGCCCGCGGTCACCGTCGTGGCCGAGACGCCGGCGGTGGCGGAGGAGCGCTTCCTCGCCCTGGGAAGCGGGGACATCGTCTGGCGCGGCACCGCCGGATCCTGCCAGGAGGGCGTGGCCCCGCTGCTCGAGCGCTCGACGGACGGCGGCGGCACCTGGACCGACGTCACGCCCACCTACCGCGGGGTGACGCAGCTCATGGGACTGGATCCGTTCGCGGAGGAGCAGGCGGACATCGTCGCGTCGCTGCTCGACGAGGAGTCGGAGGCGGATCCGTGCGAGACGCGCGCGATCCGCACCTTCAGCCAGGGCCAGTTCTGGGGCGACGAGGCCGAGCTGTTCGAGTCCGCGTCCTTCGTGGCGCCGGGCCGCACCGGCGTCGTCGCGGCGGGCGTGGACGTCGAGGCGCCGTGCGCGGAGCCGTTCGGGCTGCGCGCGGACGACGGGGTCGTGGCGGTCGTGTGCGACGGATCCGCCCAGGTCTTCCGAGACGGCGCGTGGGCCCCGCTCGACGGCCTCGCGGACGTCGTGGCGGTCGACGTCGTCGACGGCACGGTCTACGCCGCGCACGGCGACGCATCGTGCGCGGGCCTCGCCGTCTCGGCGGCCGGCCCGGACGGCCTCGCCGCGTCGGTGGGGTGCGCGGCCCTGTCCGCGACGGGTGACGTCGCGGGCCCGGTGGCGCTCGACGTCGTGGGCGCGCCCGGCAGCGAGACCGTGGCCGTGTGGGCCGGGGACGAGCTCGCGCGCGTCTAAGTCCCAGCCCACACGGCGCGGGGTCAGGACGCGTTCGCGTCGGCGAGCATCTCGCGCATGAGCGCGATCTCCTCGGTCTGGGCGTCGATGATGTCGTGCGCGAGGGCGATGGCGCCCTCGTGCGAACCGTCGGCGATCTCGGCCTCGGCCATGTCGATCGCGCCTTCGTGGTGTTCGATCATCTGCTCAAGGAACAGGGGCGTCGCTTCGGCGCCGGTCGCGGCCTCGAGCTCGGCCATGTCGTCCTCGGACATCATGCCGTCCATGGATCCCATGTCGCCCATGCCCTCCATATCGCCCATGCCGCCCATGGAGCCCACGCCCCACTCGTCGAGCCAGGCCTCGAGCTGATCGATCTCGGGGCCCTGGGCGGCGGTAATGTCCTCGGCCAGGGCGGCGACGTCGGACGGGACGTCCTCCTTCGCGAGGAGCATGTCGCTCATCTCGATGGCCTGCTCGTGGTGGGGAATCATCATGGCGACGAACATGACGTCGGCGTTGGAGACGTCGTCGGGGAGGGCGGATCCGCCGTGGCCGCCGCCGTGCGCGTCGGGGGACCCGGAGGATCCGCCCGCCGAGCAGCCGGCGAGGGCGAGGGCGGTCGTGATGGCGAGGGCGGTGGCGGCGGTGGCCGCGCGGAAAGTAGTCATGTCGATCCTCTGCGTGTGCGTGTGTGCCGGGGCGCGCGAGAGGGCGTCGCCCCGGGAAATCGGGTCGGGCGGCGGCGCCACGCCGCGGGGATCCGCGGTACGGGTGTGGCGGGGCCGGCGCCGACTCAGGTCCGCCGGATGCAGAGGTCGATGAGGGTGAGCGCCACGCGCCGGCGCGTGCGCACGCGCCGCGCGCCGCGGGCGAGGAGGGCCAGGCCGGGAGCGGCGCGGGCGGCCAGCTGCCGGGGCCCCGGCACCAGGAACAGGACCGCCGTAAGCCCGAGCACGCAGGCCGTTGCGGCCCGCGCGTGGTGCTCCGGCGCGCACTCCGCGCACGTGGCCGTGCCTTCCGCGCCCGCCGCGTCGGCCGTGTGGCTGTGTGCGGTGAGGGTGGCCGTGCCTTCGGCACCCGCCGCGCCCCCCGCGTCGTCCGCGTGGCTGTGTGCGGTGAGGGTGGCCGTGCCCTCTGTTTCCTCCGCCTGGCTGTGCGCCGTGAGGGCGGCCGCGCCCGCGGTGTCTTCCACGCCTGCCGCGAGAATGTACGCCGCGAGGGCGGTCCTGCCACTGGCGTGTGCCGCGCCCGCCGCGCCTGTCGCGTGGCCCTGTGCGGCGAAGGTGGTCGTGCCCGCCGCATCGAGCGCGTGGCCGGGGGCGTCGAGGGCGTGCATGGCGACGAGCCCGAACGCCACGGCGAACACGAGGCCCGCGCACGCCACGAGGCGGCGCAGCGTGCGCGCCCCCGCGGCTGGCATCGAGTTCACGCGATCAGTGTACGGAACGGGCCGCACCGCTCTCTCAGTGGCCGGTGGATCCGCCTCGTGCAAGAGCGTCAGAGGCGTGATCCGCGCCGCGGACATAGCGCGGGGTACGTGAGGTTCACGGTGGGGCGAGGCGCCGGCGGGGCGTGACGGCGCTGCGCCGCTCCCTCGCTTCTCACCACTCGCGCGTCGCCCGGTGGATGGGTGTGCGGCCGGAACCCCGACAGGGCCTCGCCGCTATCAGGAAATTCGCTGCTGCTGCCTTTGTCGCGGTGGAGATCCCCATCGTGGTCGTCATTACCGCGCGGCGTACAGGCCCCGTGCCCATCGACCCCGCGCGGTTCGCGGGCGACACCCGCGCCGCCGTGGCGTCCAGCGGCGCCGTCTCAGTCGCCATTGCTCCGCACGTCGTCGTCGACGCCGTGCGGATGGCGGCGGCCGGCGGGGCGACCGTCGTCGTCGGGGCGGGGCTACCGTGCCGCGTCACTGCTTCCGGCGTCGTTCGACGGATCGCCTCGCCTAGCCGGATGGTGGCGGCTCGCCGTCGCCGTCGCCGTCGCGATTGGGGTGGCGGTGGCCGGTCGCGCTATCGCTATCGCCATCGCCGCCGTCGGGGACGAAGGCGACGCGGCGGGGTGGGGGATCCGCGATGGAGGCGCCCGTCGGCGAGGTCCAGGTGAGGTGGCCGCCCGGGCCCTGGGACACGTGCCATTCGGTGGCGTGCTTGAGCGTGTGATGCCGCTTACAGAGGCAGGCGAGGTTCGTCAGGCTCGTGGGGCCGCCGCGGGCGTGGTCGATCGTATGGTCGATGTCGCAGCGCCTCGCGGGCTGGCGGCACCCGGGAAACCGGCAGTGCTGATCTCGGGCCCGCAGGTAGCGCTGCTGCGCCGCCGTCGGCGTGTAGCGGTCGGTGGCGACCACGGTGCCGGTGACGGGATCCGTCAGGAGCCGGTCCCACCCCGTCGCGCCGCCGGCGAGGCGGCGGGCCGAATCCGGATCCACGAGGCAGGCCCCATCGAGGTCAGCGCTTGTGGAGGTCGCGCCCGTGATCGTCGTGACGGGGATCGTGACCTGCACGTGCGCGCGGATCGCGCCGAGACCGCCCGGGGCCGTGTCGGTCGCGTGGTCGAGGCCGGGCGTGCCGCTGAGCAGCATGTCGAGCGCGAGGTCGGCGCGGGTCTGGGCGAGCGTGCGCTCGTCGGAGATCGGGGCGGGAGGCGGCCCGCCAGGAGAAGCCGTCGGGGCATCGCTGTCCGCGGTGCCCGACGTCGCCTGTGCGGCCCGGCGCTCCCGCGCGCCCTTGGCCTCGCGCGCGGCGCGGGCGGCATCGTCGCGGAGGACCCGGGCCTGGCGGGTGATGCGGTCGAACACCCCGTGGATCTCCGCCGACGGCCCGATGATGCCGAGCATCGATGCGCCCTGGTCGTAGTCGTCCACGAACACGCGCCGGCCCTCGGACGCGTGGGCCCGTTGCTGCGGCGGGGTCAGCGGCGCGAGGCGCTCGGCGGCCTGGCGGGCGTAGGTGCGCGTGGCGTGCGCGGTGGTCTGGCGGGCAACGCCGAGGGTGTCGCCCTCGAACGCGGCGCGCTCCTCCGGATCGGTGAGGCGCACCCCGGCCGACGCGATCGTCTCCGCGTGCTCCGCGTGAATCTCGCCGGCCGCCAGCGCCTTGTGCGTCTCGGGAAAGGACGTGACGAGGAAGTGCGCGGCCCCGAGCTCGTTCTGCACCGCGCGGTCGGTCGCGCGCGTGTGAGCCGCGATGTCGGCCGCCATCGACCGGAGCGGCATCTGCCGCTCCTTCATCGTCGCGCCCGCGAGGCGCTCGGTCTGCGAGCGCGTGATGGCGAACGCCTCAGCCATGAGGGCCGCCCGGGCCCCGCGGATCCGCGCCTCCCGCTCTGAAAGGACAGCGAGGCGCGAGACGATGCGCTCCGCTTGCTCGATCTCGTCGCGCGTTGCGACCGATGCCAGAAGTTCGCTCATTTCTTCCCCACCTCCTCTCGATTCGTGCCTCCAGATTAGAACAGAGGTACGACATTCGGAGAGGGAGAACGCCCGATGGGGAGAACTTTTTGGATTGCGGGCTGTGGACGAGGTTGCGCCGCCGCGGGGTGTCGCGCGTCGGATTGGGATCGCCCGCATCGGTGTCGCGGAGCCGCGCGGCGTCGCCGGAGGAGCCGCGCGAGCGAGGTGCGCAAACGAGGCGGACGAAGGAAGTGCGCGAATCAGGAGCGCGCGAAGGAGGCGCGCGGAAGCGTCGCGGGTAAGTGGCGCAGGGACGAGGCGCCCGAAGGATGTGGGGCTGGCAGCGCGCACGGTTCGTGCAGGCACCGCGCACCCGCCCCGCCCGCGCACCGACCCCCGCCTACTCCCCGCCGTCCGACCCCTCGGGGAGGAACGCCACGTACTCGGGGCACGCCGTCGCGATCGCGTAGGTCATCACGGGTTCCGCAGCGGCGAACGCGAGGTCATTCGACGTGAGATAGCCGTATACGTATCCGATGGCGGTCGACGGATCCGACTCGCCCGCAGCAGCCTGGCGCATTTGGTCGCAGCCCATCGCGACGAGATCGGCGACGAGCACGGAGCTCTCAGGCTCGCACAGCCTCGCGTCGATCGCGCACATGGAGGCGGCCGCGCCATCCGCGAGCGCCGCGGACGCGGACCCCGAGCCCGACGGATCCGCAGGGGCTGCTTCCGACGGATCCGCGCTGCCGGGGTCGGCTGGTTCTGCAGAGGCCGTCCCCGCGGCACCCGACGCGGCCGAACTCGGCCCCGCCGTCGACTCGGGGTTCGTCGTCGCGCCGGCCTCCGAGGCAGCATCGCCCCCGCCCGTGCACCCCGCCAGCGCGAATACCCCGACGGCGAGGAACACGGCCAGCGCCCCATGTGTCCACCCGCCGGCGGCACTCCCGCCGCCGGGGCCCATCGACCTACGGGGCTCGGAGCGCGGTGCGCCGCCGAAGACACTCGACGGTGCGAGCGCGGAGCCCGACGAGCCACCCGAACCCAACGAGCCACCGGTGTGCTGCCTGCCGCCAGAGCCCGACACCCCAACGCCGCCGGGCCCCCTCCGCAGAGCGGGCCCGGCGGCACGGCGTGGGGTGCGCGTCACGGCAGCTCGAAGAACACGGCGTCCGCGAACATGCCGGCCTCGACGCGGAGGAGACCGTCGACCGAATCCGGGACGAGGAAGACGAGCTTGCCCTCGTCGCTGGCCCCGTTGTACATCGACTCCGAGCCGAACTCCGGCTCGACGCCGGCGACGATGTTGTCCCACGTCGAGACGACGTTGCCATCGGCCGTGACGTAGTCGATGTTGACTTCGAACGTCGACCCCTCGTCGTCGCCGAGGTAGGTCGCCTTCGCCTCGGCCATGACGTAGATCTCGCCCTCGCCTGGCGCGTCGTTGTACGGGTTGCCGTCGACAACAATCTGGTTCGCGTCTGGCGTGAAGCTTGTGAACTCGAACGCCCAGCTGTCGTTCTCGAACGTCGCGTCGAACGGGAGCGGGTTCTCGCGTGAGCCCTCGGCCGGCGTCGACTCCGCGTCCTCAGACTCCGAAGACTCCGACTCGGATCCGTCCGTCGACGGATCCGTCACCACGGTGTCGCCCTCGCTGAACGACTCGTCGAACGAGTCGCTGACGATGTTCGCCATCGCGACAACGAAGACGATGACGCCGACGATCGTGCCCACGATCGACAGGCAGATGGCGGTGATCGCCTCCCACTTCGACTTGCCGCGCAGGAACACGGCGACGATCCCGAGGATGAAGCTGATGGGGAGCAGGATCCATCCGACGATGACCGCGCCCGGGATGCACGCGAAGATGAATCCGAGCGCCGCGGCAATGAGCGCGATCAGGCCGAGCACGTTTCGCGCGCGCTTCGGGGCCTGCGGCGCGGGCGCCGGGGCGGCCGGGTGCGTCGGCATGGCCGGCTGCTGGGGTTCGGGCGGGGTGGTGGTCACGATGTGCTCCCTGTGTAAAACGTATGTACGGCCCAATATTTTGCCGTACCCGAGTACTTAAACCCTCACCGGGTACCCGCGCGGCGCGGCGATCGATGTCATTCCGTTATCCATGCGCCGGCATGCACCGCGAGCGGACCCCGGAATGCGCCGCGTTGCCATCCACGACCCACCCCACCCCTATGCCCCCTCCCCATTATCTGATAGAACTTATCCGGATAACTCGAGCGGGCACGCGGCCCCTCGACCGCCGAACGGAGGAACGGATCCGATGACAGCTCGCCGACCCGCGGCCCGCGCGCCGCTCCCACACGCGCTGCGGCTCGCCGCGGCCGCGTGCCTGACCCTCGCCGTCGCGCTCGGCGCCCTCGCGGCCGCCCCACCCGCCGCCGCAACAACAGCAGCAACAACAGCGGAAGCCGACGCTGCCGCCGCCGCGACAGTCGTCCCCGCCCAGCAGATGGAGATCAAGTCGAAGGAGATGACGGACGACCCGACGCAGGCCGACCGCCACCCGACGGCCTCGATGCGCGTGATGAACCCGGGGGACGCGAGCCGGTACGTGCAGATCGTGCTCGGCAACGGCCAGTGCCTCACGGAGCAGTGGACGTATAACAACGCCGGGTCGTGGGGCGACCGGATCCGCGACCAGATCGGCCAGACCTGCTCGGCGGTTAACACGCGCCAGCAGTTCATGATCGCGCCGCTCGCCGACGAGCCGGTGGGCACGAGTGACCCGGCCGCACACCAGTTCCGGATCATCAGCGTGACGAGCGGGAAGTGCTTCTTTAGCCGCGTGAACGGGCTCGAGGGCTACGGGAACATGGAGGCGTGGGATCCGCGGGCCGCGAACAAGCCCGCGCGCGGCTTCATCGAGTGCGGCAAGGACCACTACCTGCGCCCCAACACGACGGGCGTGCCCGACGCGGTGACCGAGTGGATCCACCCCGAGGCGCAGTCGTTCGGCGTGTACAACGACGCGCGCGACTCCACCGGCGTGTGGCAGCACTGGTCGTGGCTCGTCGACCGCTCCTTCGAGCAGGGCGCGTACGACTGCGCGAACGGCAACGGGGCCACGTGCCTCGTGCGCCTGCCCGGAAGCACCGCGTGGCTCTCGCCGAGCGATTCCGCCGTGATGGCGAGCGGCGTGCAGTCGGAGCGCCTGCTGGGGTGCGGATCCTCGACGACGAGCGGATCCCCCACCTGGCACAACGAGGGCGCCGCGGAGACGACGCACACGGTGAGCAGCTCCAGCACGACCAGCCACTCGCGGACGATCACGGACACGCACAAGACCTCGGTCTCCGCCAGCGCCAAGGGTGGCGTGAAGGACGTGTGGGAGGTGGGCGGATCCGTGAGCTACGAGTGGGGCGGATCCACCGCGACCACCGAGAGCGGCTCGGTGACGCAGGAGGTCGAGGACGAGATCTCCGTACCCGGCTACGGCTACTTCATGTACGCGTGGACGGGCACGGTCTACACGCTCGAGGGCGACTGGCGGTTCGGGATCCGCGGCACGGACGACGGATTCATCTCGCACGTCTCCTCGACGTACCCCGCGAGTCTCGGCGGCGAGGCGACGCAGGTGGTCGCGCCGACCGTGACGAAGACGAAGAAGTCGTGCTTCGCGGGCGCGAAGGCGACGAACGACGTGCAGCCGCAGCTCGCGGCCTCCGCCGAGCAGTGCACCGCCGGGACCCCGGAGGCGCCGGCCGCGGCCGTCGGCACGGTCGTCGTCGCCTGCCCGGGGGAGTGGGACATTCCCCCGGTCGTCGACCCGGACGGATCCCGCGAGCCCGTCTGGGGGTACCAGTGGTACTACGTGGACGAGGCCGGGGAGCACATCGACATCCCGGGCGCGACGCGGGCGTCGTTCGTGCTGCAGGAGGAGTCCTTCCTTCCCGCGCACCGTTTCCTCGGCGTGCGGGTGACGGAGCTCGGCGACGCGTACCGGCTCGAGTCGCTGCCGGAGGAGGCCGCCGCGAGCCTCAACCTGCACCCGGCCGCCGCGGCCCTGGCGCCCGCCGCGGCGCCGCGCTACGTGTCCGCCTCGTACGTGAGCGAGCTGCTCAGCACGGAGGTGGGGGCGAGCGTCGACCGCACGCTCGTCGCGGACACCGACGCGGCGGGCACCCCCGCGAGCGGCACGGGCGTCGACCTCGAGATCGTCGCGGGCGCCCTGCCCACGGGGATGCTCCTCGGGCCCGACGGGCGGATCCGCGGCGCCGCGCTCGAGGCGGGCGAGTGCGCCTTCACGGTGCGGAACCTCGCGGGGGCGCGCGAGGAGGTCGACTTCACGCTCGTCGTGCACGGCGACCGGGCCGAGATCGCCGGCGGTTCGCAGGTCGACGGGGTGGTGGGCGAGGCGCTCGCCGCGGACCTCGCGACCACCGTGGTGGACGGCATGGATCTCGTCGTCGTGGACGGCGTCCTGCCCGACGGGCTCGCGCTGGATCCGGCCACCGGCCGTCTCGAGGGCACGCCCACCCACGTCGGAACGAGCGTCGTGACGGTGACGGATCAGGCGGGTCCGTTCGCCGCCACCCACGAGGTGACGATCGTCGTGCGCTCGGCCCCGTCGCAGCTGGCGGCCCTGCCGCCCGCTGCGGCGACGGTCGGCGAGCCGCTCCTCGCCGAGGTCGCGGGATCCGCCGGGGCGGGCGCCGTGTTCGGCACCCTCGCGGAGGAGGCGGACCTCGGCGGCCTCTGGGTCGACGCGGCCACGGGCGCGCTCGCGGGCACGCCGACGCGCGCGGGGGAGTACGCGGTCACCGTGACCGACATCACCCGCCAGGACGCGCCGAGCGAGGTCTACGCCGTGCGCGTGGCGCCCGCGCCCGACGACGACGGATCCGGCGATGCCGACGGCGGAACGGGTGACGCCGACGGCGGGACGGGCGACGCCGACTCCGGCGACGCGGTCGCGGACGGTGGATCCGGGTCCGCCGGCACCGGCGGCGACGCCGCAACGGGCGGATCCGACGGCCCGGGTGAGCCGGCCGCGGTCGACCTCCGCGCGACGGGCGCGGAGCCGTCCGTGACGACGGTGCCGCTCGCGGTGGCGGCCGGCGCGCTGCTCATCGCGGGGCTCGTGGCGCTCCTGATGGCCCGCGCCCGCCGCCGGGCGTAGCGGAACGAGCGGGGCGCGGGCGCACGCCGCCCGCGCCCCGCGGCGTCGTCCCGTCGATCGCGGAGCTCGTCCGCCGCGGCGGCACCCTCGCCCTGCTCGGCTACCCGATGAGCGGATCCGAGGTGTCCTACGGCGACTGGCAGTCGCGCGAGCTCACGGTGATCGGATCCCTCGCCTACACCCAGAGCGACTTCCTCGGCGCGATGCGCGCGATCGCGGACGGCGCGGTCGACGTCGCCCCGCTCATCACGGGCATCATCGGCCTGGACGAGCTCCCCGCCCTCCTCGCCGAGCTGGACGGCGGCGAGACCCGCCCCGCGAAGGTCCTCGTCGCGCCGAACGGGTGATGGCTATACTCGCACCCCACCCCGTCCCCGTCGCGGTCGAGGTGCGAGGCGTAGCCCGGGTCGCCCGTGCGCACCGGGGCCGCGCCCGCCTCGCGCGCGGCCGTGCAGTTCTCGTAGTACACATCCTGCGGGGCGGGTGCCGGATCCTCGACCGCCGGCGCCTCCTCGACGCGCGCGAGTGCCGGGGCCGGTGCACGCGCCGCGATGATCGGCGCAGCGTCGTCCCATGCCGGACGGTCGCGGCGTAGCTAACAACGCTGCTCGCGCATCGTGTTCTGGGGGGCGCCTCCGGGCTCTCACGGCGACAACATCAGCGGGAATTAAGACTCACCTTGCTTCGCCTCAAGATATAGTTCCACCGCCCCCGAAGAGGACTCGTCTGTGAGGTGTTCCCCGCCAGCATAGGTACGCACGTGGTCGATGAAGGCGGGGCATTCGCCGCCGGAGCAATACCAGTCCTCGGTCGCGATGATTGTGACGTTGTCGAGATTGAGATCGGCTACTACATCCTCGGATGCCTTGGCCCACGCCTCGTAATAGGAAGGGGTTTCACTCTCGCAGTCAGACGGAGAGGAACTCGGAGTCTTGCACTCCGAGAGGCTTTTGCTCGATGGTGGCGAGAGTAATACCGTAAGTTGGTCCGTCACTGGCGCGAGGTTCGTGATCGTTTGTTTCAAGCCATCAGCGTAAACCGCAACGCTTTCGCTTTCGCTCGCGTCTTCATTTGCGCGGAGACGTTGTGTGGTGGATGCGACGTCAGTAACAATGATTTCGGACGTGCGGTTCGCAACAAGCCATTCCACGGTCCAAGCACGGTGCTCCGTACACGCAGGATATGAGTCGCCTGACCATAGATTCACCTCTACAGCGGCAGCGGGGCATTGCTCTTTGGTAAGAGCTTGGATCGCGTTTGATGGATATGCCGCCTGTAACATAGGCATCCAGCTGATAGCGGCCGAGTCTCCGATAACTGCGATTAGGTCGCCGCTCGGATCTCCATAAATGCATCGCCCAATATTCTCGACAGAGACGTTGAGGCAGTCGTCGGTTCTCCATGCGGAGACGTAGATCTCCGTGGCCGGAAGATCCAGTGACGGGGTCGTCTCGGGCCAGCTAGATTCCGCAAGTGCATCCAAGATCGCGGCCTTGCGTGCGCCGCGCGCGGTCGAAGTATCGATCGAAGGTTCGGTCGGTTGCGCAGTCGAATTCAGATGTTGAAATGGGACGTACGCCGTGTTTGAGGTGTCGGGGCCGCCGGGTTTCGCGAGCGACCACGAGACCAGACCGGTCGTGATCAGGGCGATTGCGCCGAGGGTCGCCATCCTGGCCAGATTGGACTGTGGGAATGACTGGCTCGACTTATTCTGGTGCGACTTTCCCTTGGAGCGGCCCTCCCAAAGCGAGGATGTGCGTACAGGGTCCTCCACAAGGTGATAAGAGAGGACGGACATGCCGAAGATCATCAAAATCGTCACGACGTAGTACAGCAGCGAATCGCTAGGCAATAGCGTGCCCAGCAAAATGATGATCGGGAAGTGCCACAGGTACAAGGAGAAAGATATATCCCCGATATAGCTCGTAACCGGATTTGCGAGAGGTGACATGAACCGTGCCTCACCACCTGTACCAGAGGCGATGACGAGTGCTGTCGACAGCACGGGCAGTAGTGCCCAGGGAGTGGGGAAGCCGCCAGAGTTTTCATCGACAATGAAGATGCTTAGGGCGATGCCGACGAGCCCGGCCCACGCGAGTGCAGTACGTGCAGGCGTGTGCAGCCGGGCGAATACGCCCGCGATGACGGCAAGAATCGCGCCAACTCCCAATTCCCATGTCCGAGAAAGCGTTGAGAAGTAGGCCCAGGTCGGGGCCTCCACGGTCTCAAGCATCGACCATGCGAATGACGCTGCCGAGATTATGATGATTGTGGCGAGCACAATGAATCGCGCAAGTCTTCCTGTGCCTTTCAGGCGTCGCACGATGATGAACACGAGAAGCATCATCCAGGGCCATGCGAAGTAGAACTGCTCTTCCACGGACAGTGACCAGTAGTGCTGGAGCGGTGATATGGCTCCATCGACGTTAAAGTAGTCGGTCCCTTGAGACACAAAGTGCCAATTGGCGACGAATAGGGAAGCCCATATTCCATCCCACACGGTCTGATCGAACCTTGAGACAGAGAACGTGAAATACGCGCCTATGATGGTCGCGAGGATCACCAGCATTGCCGCGGGAATGATTCTTTTGATGCGGCGCTTGTAGAATTGTCGGAACGAAATCGTTCCACTCCTCTGATATTCGCGGAGGAGCAGGCTCGTGATGAGAAAACCCGAGATTACGAAGAAGATATCAACGCCGACGAATCCGCCACTCGGCCAGTGAAACAGATGATCCGCTATGACTGCAAGGACCGCAATCATTCGCAGCCCTTGGATGTCGGCGCGGAAGGTCTCCTTCTTCTGACCCTGTGGTGCGATGCGCCCAGCTGCGGCCCGTGATGCCATGCTTTCCTCCGGTTCTACCTTGCGCATCGTAGAGCATTCACGTCACGTGCTCGTAACGCGGTGCGCTAGAGACCAAAAACCTTTTCGGCCTTCGCGTCGGGACTGGAGGTGGTCACACGCCGCACTGTTGAAGCCCGTCGCATTACTCGGCTAGCGCTGCAACTGTCGGCGCGTAATGCCAGGTCACATTGCAGCAAGGTGCGAAAGGAACCTGGGACGGGGGATGGCGACGCTGTGCTGCGGCGCAGGATGCCCGATGGTGTGCCCATTTGGCGATGCATGAATCGCCCGGCCGGGCTCGGGCTGGACGGTCTCGCGAGCTGACCCCTACTCGCCTCCCACCCCGTCCCCGTCGCGGTCGAGGTGGGAGGCGTAGCCCGGGTCGCCCGTGCGCACCGGCGCCGCGCCCGCCTCACACGCGGCCGTGCAGTTCTCGTAGTACACATCCTGCGGGGCGGGTGCCGGATCCTCGACCGCCGGCGCCTCCTCGACGGGCGCGGGCGCCGGGGCGGGGTCCGGCGCGGGCGCCGCGATGACCGGCGCCGCGTCGTACCCCGAGGCGTAGGCGGGCTGGTCGGGGCAGGAGGAGAGGATCCGCGCCATCGCGTCGCGCTCGGCGGGCGCCACCCAGAGGGCGTAGGCGGCCTTGACGGAGATCTGTCGGGCGACGTATTCGCACCGGAAGCCGGTGTTCGCGGGCAGCCAGGTGGCGGCGTTGCCGGCGCCCTTGGATCCGTTCGTGGGCCCGTCGACCGCGAGGAGGTTCAGCGGGTCGTTCCCGAGCGCGACGCGGTTCTCCTGCGAGATCTGCTGCGCCCCCGTGACCCACGCGTTGTTCAGGGCCACGACGTGGTCGATCTGCACGAGGTACGAGGTGTCGACCCCGCGCGTGAAGGCGATCGTCTCGCCGGTGTAGGGCCCGGCGAGGGTGCCGGTGAGGACGATGCAGGATCCGTCGAACGTGAGGTCGGTGAGGTCGCGGCGGAGGATGTCGTTGCGCGTGTCGCACCCGTTGCCGTCGACGTCGAGCCACGACTCGCCGAACCCTCCTACGCGGTCGTACCCGGTGGCGGCGGCCTTGCCCTTCACCGGCAGCGTCTCGAGCAGCGCGAGCGCGGTGCCGCCCGTGACCTCGGACGGCGGGGTGACGGGGGAGTCCTCCGGGGTCGGCGTGGGGGAGGGCGTGGCCGTCCGCGTCGGCGTTGGCGTGGGGGTCGCGGTGCGCGTGGGCGTCGGAATGGGCGATGCCGTCTCCCGCGCGGTGGCCGTCGGCGAGGGCGTCGCGGCGGCGACGGGGGAGGGATCCGGATCCGCCGCCCCCGCGAGCGCGCCGGCGGGCACGGCGAGGACGAGGCTCGCGGCGACCGACGCCCACCCCCACCCGCGGCCGGGCAGGTTCAGCGCACCGCCGCGCCCGGTCGCTGCGGTGAAGACGCCGGCGGCGAGCAGGAACAGCACGACGCCGGCGAGGAGGCCGGAGAACCCCCGCGAGATCGTGAGCGCCAGGAGCACGATGCCGAGCCCGATGAGCCAGGCCGCGGACGGCACGAACGGCCGGCGGGCCGCGCCCTTCGGGGCGCGCGAGGGGAGGGGCATGAGGGCTCCAGGGGGATCGGGCAAACGGGCTCAGCCGATCGGCGCCGGCTCGCGCGGGCGGGGAGGGGCGCGCGCCGGCCAGAATGGGGGCGTGACCTATCTCCCCCGCGAGCAGTACGAGTTGATCGAGCAGACGATGCCGATCGCGTGCGTCGACTTCGTTCCCGTCCGCACCGCCGCTGCCGGCCACCGCGAGGTCGGCCTGATCCTCCGAAAGTCACCGTTTGGCGAGGTGTGGTGTCACCTCGGCGGGCGGATCCAGCGGGGCGAGACGATCCGCGACGCGCTCCAGCGGCACGCTGTCGACACGCTGGGCGTGAGGCTCGTCCTCGAGGAGGACCCGCAGCCCGCCCGCGTGCACCAGTGGTTCCCCCGCGACCTTCAGCCCGATCTCACGATCGACCACGGCGACGACCCTCGCAAGCACGCGATTGGCCTCAGCTTTGTCGTCGAGCTCGACGGCGACCCGGCACCGCAGAACGAAGCGCTCGATTTCACGTTCGTTCCCGCGAACGCGCTTCCCCGCCCGATGTGGCCGGGGTCAGCACGGCTCATCGCCCTGCTCCTCGGCGACTACGCCTCGTAATCGCCGATCCACCAGTCCGCAATCTCCGCCATCGTCTTCGCGGCCCTCACGTGAGCGGGATCGCCACGGAACCGCTCGAATGCGCCTCGAGACTCGAACGTCGCCTCCTCGATGACGACGCGACCCTTGCGCTCGTCGAGCGAGCGGGTGGTTATCCACGACACGACACCGGGGAAGGCCGCGAAGCCCTGCAGCATGTCGATCGCGGCGTCGACACGCGCATCGCCGACGTCGTCGTGGATGCGAAACAGCACGATGTGCCGGAACACGCCCTTACTCGCGGAGAGCGTCGACGTTGTCGCGATACCAGGCGACGGTGCGCTCCAGTCCCTCCTGCAGCGAGATCCTTGACGTCCACCCGGCGTCGGCGAGCTTCGACACGTCGAGGAGCTTCTGCGGGGTGCCGTCGGGCTTCGTGGTGTCCCATTCGGTCTCGCCAGTGAACCCGGTCACCTCGCCGATGGTCTCCGCGATCTCCTTGATCGTCACGTCGGATCCCGTGCCGACGTTGACCTGGTCGGGCCCGTCGTAGTGCTCCATGAGGTGCAGGCAGGCGTCGGCCATGTCATCGGCGTGGAGGAACTCGCGGCGCGGGGTGCCCGTGCCCCAGTTCGTCACCGACGACGCCCCCGACTTGGCGGCATCGTCGTAGCGACGGATGAGCGCGGGCAGCACGTGCGACCCCTTGGGTGAGAAGTTGTCGTTGGGCCCGTAGAGGTTCGTCGGCATCGCCGAGATCCAGGGCAGGCCGTACTGGCGGCGCACGGCCTGGGTCTGGAGGATGCCCGCGATCTTCGCGATGGCGTAGGCGTCGTTCGTCGGCTCGAGGTGTCCGGTGAGGAGGGAGTCTTCCCGGATCGGCTGCTCGGCGAACTTCGGGTAGATGCAGGAGGACCCGAGGAACAGCACCCGCTCGACGTCGTTCGCGAGTGCCGCGTCGAGCACGTTTACCTGAATGCGCATGTTGTCGCTCAGGAAGTCCACCGGGTAGGTGCTGTTGGCCATGATGCCGCCGACCTTGGCCGCGGCGAGGACGACGTACTTGGGCTTCGCCTCGGCCATGTACTCGAACACCGCATCGCGATTTTTCAGGTCGAGCTCGGACGACGTCTTTCCGACGAGCTGGCCGAACCCGGATGCCTCGAGCTTGCGCCAGATCGCGGATCCGACGAGGCCGCGGTGCCCGGCGACGTAGAAGGTCGCGTCGCGATCGAGCTCGCTGGGCGTGAAGTCCACGCCGTCACTCGCCGCGGTCATCGAGCCGCGACCTCGGCGTCTGCCGTGGCCCAGGAGGCGAGGTTGACCTTGTCGATCCACTCGGGGCCCTTTTCGAGCGCCTCGATGTCGGCATCGACCATGAGCTTCGCCAGCTCCTTGCCGTCGATCGTGGGCACCCAGCCGAGCTTCTCTCCGGCCTTCGCCGGGTCGCCGATGAGGGCGTCGACTTCGGTGGGGCGCAGGTAGCGCTCATCGAACTTCGCGAACTCCTGCCAGTCGAGCCCGACGTGGCCGAACGAGGTCTCGAGGAAGTCCTTGATCGTGTACCCGACGCCGGTCGCGAGCACGAAGTCCTCCGGCTCGTCGACCTGCAGCATGCGCCACATGCCCTCGACGTACTCCGCGGCGTAGCCCCAGTCGCGGATGGAGTCGAGGTTGCCGAGGTAGATGTCCTTCTGCAGGCCGGCCTTGATGCGGGCCACCGCGCGCGTGATCTTGCGCGTGACGAACGTCTCGCCGCGGCGCGGGGACTCGTGGTTGAAGAGGATCCCGTTGACGGCGAACATGTCGTACGCCTCGCGGTAATTCTTCGTGATCCAGTAGCTGTAGAGCTTCGCTGCCGCGTAGGGGGAGCGCGGGTAGAACGGCGTCGTTTCGCTCTGCGGGGGCGGCGTGGCGCCGTACAGCTCCGACGTGGAGGCCTGGTAGAAGCGCGTGTCGACGCCGGAGAGACGAACGGCCTCGAGCAGGCGAATCGTGCCGGTGCCCGTGGTGTCGGCGGTGTGCTCCGGCTCGTCGAACGACACCCGCACGTGCGACTGCGCGGCGAGGTTGTAAACCTCGTCGGGGTTGATCTCCGCCATGAGCGTGACGAGGCGCGCCCCGTCGCTCAGATCGCCGTAGTGGAGGAAGAGCTTCGCGTCGGGGTTGTGCGGGTCGGTGTAGAGGTGGTCGATCCGGGAGGTGTTGAAGGTCGACGCGCGCCGGATGATCCCGTGTACCTCGTACCCCTTCGACAGGAGCAACTCCGCGAGGTAAGAACCGTCCTGGCCCGTGATGCCGGTGATGAGTGCGCGCTTCGTCAAGCGAATTCCCCTTGCGATTGGTTGGTGAGTCGATTATTGACGCGGCTACTTCGATTCATCCCCGTCGATTAGCCGCGAGAGAAGCGTAGCGAATCGATCGATCGCGAATGTTTCGTCCAACACCGTTTCCCGGTACCGGCGCCCATTCGCGCCGAGGCGCGCGCTTTCCTCGGCATCGGCGGCAAGGGCCTCCGCAGCGTCCAGCAGCGCGGCGGGGTCGCCCGCGTCCACGACGACGCCGCCGTCTGCGGCGCGAACTTCGTCGGCCGTGATCCCTCGTAGGTCCGTCGCTGCGAGCACAGGGTTGCCTGTCGAGAAGTAGGACGTGAGCTTGCTCGGGACCGCCATCTCGGAGACGCCGACCTTCTCATTCACGAGAAGCACGTCGGCCGCGCCCAACGCTTCCGCGAATTCTGCGTCGGGAAGCGGATCGATGAATTGCAAGGTGGGAATGTGGGCGCCTTCGGCCACGAGGCGTGCATGCTCGCCGCCGTTGCCCAGAAGTACGAATCGCACGTTCGCGCCGCGATCATGAGCGAGCTGCGCGGCATCAAGAACGTTGTCGAGGCCCTGCTTGATCCCCATATTTCCGGCGTGCAGGACGATCGTCACGTCGCCCCACCCGAGCTTGGCGCGAGCGGCCGCGCGATCGATGTCGGGAGCGGGCGGGAGGTGCGTCCAGTTGCGGACAACGACGATCCGCTCGGGCGAGACGCCGAAGTCGTCGATGACGCGCTGGGCGAAGCGCTCATGGATGACGACGACGCGATCACCACGCCGCAGTAGCCACCCTTCGGTCTTCTTGATGACCTGTCCGGCGCTTCCCGCGCCCTGTCCAGTCTCGGAGAGCCCGAGCCAGTAGAGATCCTGCACCCAGACGATGAGCGGGGTCTTGCGATGAAAAAGCCGCATGCGAAGAGCGGCAAGAGCAGAGGAGAACAGTGCCGGAGAAACCGCCACGACGGCCTGCGGGCGCCGCCAGGGCGCAAACAGAAGCCGCGCACCAAAGCTCAGCTCGGAGAGCAACCGGCGGATTCCCGTCGGCCGACCCGGAACGTAGTGACGAAGGCGCCGAACGTCGACGCCGTCCAGATGTTCCCGGCGCGACCACTGTCCGTAACCTGACCTGACGCGCCACTCCGGATAATGAGGGTGCGTCGTGACCACGTGGGTCTCGTAACCTCGCTGTGCGAGACCGCGAGCCATCGCACCGGTGTAGGGCGAGATGCCGGTCGGTTCGGGAGGGTAGTTGACTCCCAGTACAGTGACTGCAGGGGCGAGGCGCGACATGGTGACGACCATAGCGTCATCGCGACAGTACTTTTAGCCCGAAGGTGGACCATATTGTCCGAAATACCGGTGATTGACCTTTCGCAGGCGCCGGGAGAGCGCGCGGCGTGGGATCGCCCTTCATGGGTGGTCTATCTCTGGGCGATCTGTGAGCTCCTGTTTGTGACGAACCCTTGGCAGATCAGCTCGAGCCTTCGTATCCGGGTGCTGCGCGCATTCGGGGCCCGGATCGGCGTTGGCGTGGTATTTCGTCCTCGGACCCGGGTCAAGTTCCCGTGGAAGCTCTCGGTGGGGGACCGCTCGTGGATTGGTGAAGGCGTCTGGTTTCACAATCAGGAGCGCATCGATATTGGCCATGACGTGGTAATTTCGCAGGAAACTTTCTTGACGACCGGTAGTCACCGACATCGAAAAGACATGGCACTGGTCACCCGCTCAATTACTATCGAGCCGGGGGCTTGGGTCACAAGCCGTTGTGTTGTGCTCGGTGGGGTCACCATTGGACGATCGGCTCTGGTAAAGCCGCTCACTCGGATCGACCGGGACGTCGAGCCGAACACGGTCTGGGACCAGAGCGGCCGGCTGGCGGTGCGCTTCGCATGAAAATTGCACACGTTGTCACCTACATCTCGCCGGATGGAGCCTTCGGTGGCCCAGTGCGCGTAGCGCTCGGGCAGGCCGCTGAGCTAGCCAAGCGTGGGCATGAAGTGACGGTTTTTGCGGCGTCACCCGACGATGCCCCGAAAACTTTCGATCAGGACGGTTACTCGGTCCGAACTTTCCCGGCCAAACGCGTTCATCGTCGCTTGGGTTTCGCCGGTATGTACGCCCCCGGATTGACGAAAGCCCTCCGGTCGCAACTTCACGATCTTGACGTCGTCCACGTGCATCTGGCTCGGGATCTTGTGACGTTGCCTGCCGCTCGAGCGGCGCGCAAGAGTGAGGTTCGTCTGATCGCTCAGCCCCACGGCATGATTGACAAGTCGTCCAATCCGCTTGCCGGCCCGGTCGACGCATGGGAGGTGCGCGCGGCATTGACTTCAGCGTCGGCCGTCTTGACGCTAACCGACCAAGAAAGTAAGGATATTGCCGATATAGCTCCCGATGCCACTGTGCGACAGATTCGAAACGGCATTCGGGGTGGTGACCTTCCTCCCTACGCAAACCGCAACGGCGGAGTCCTTTTCCTCGCGCGTCTACATCCGCGCAAGCGGCCGCTCGCTTTTGTAGAGATGGCCACGGTGCTTCTTGAACGCGGCATCACCGCTGACTTTGTGCTCGCAGGTCCAGACGAGGGCGAATCAGAACGAGTGCAGGAGGCAATCTCCAGCTCAGGTCATAAGGCCCATATCTCCTGGGCGGGGGCCGTCGATCCGGCCTTGACCGATACCCTGCTGCGGGATGCCAAGGTACTCGTGTTGCCGTCAGTCGGTGAAGTTTTCCCTATGACCGTCCTTGAAGCATTCGCCGCGGGCACCCCGGTCGTCACGACGTCTTCGCTCGGAATAGCTTCGAAGTGCGAGGAGTACGGTGCTGCGCTTGTAACGGACGGATCTCCCAGTGACCTTGCCGACGCTGTCGAGAAGGTGCTCACTGGGCGGCATGTAGCAAACGCGCTACGCGAGAGCGCGCGTCGGTTTATCGATGCCGAGCTCAGCATCGAAGCCGTGACTGAGACGCTTCTCGCGTCCTATGCACCTGCAGGGGCGAGACGTGCGTAAAAAGAAATCCAAAGCTGACAGTCGTGATTGGGTGTATGTCTGCTCTCTGGATATGAGCAAGGAATTGCGTGACCGCGAACAGCGTCATGATCGCCTCGGCCCGTCCGGGGACGATAATCCGTGATTCGTTCTTGCCTTCTTTTGGGGGATCGAGCGGCACAATCCGACCATGTCGGAGCTGCGTCTGTGCTCGATGGGCCATGAAGACCCATGTGTAAATGTCTGTGACATCTCGTTGGTATGTGGTCAATTAGAGCGACTTTCCTACCTGAAAATACTCATCTTTGGTGTACGATTAGGTCGTGCTTCCGGCAGCGCATATAGTCGATATGCTGGCCGCCCGGCGAAAGGTCAACTCAAAATGTATTGGTCTCCCGTGGATGACGGCGAGGACAGTGCTACCGCGTGTAAATTGCGGCAAAAACTGAGGAATTATGCAACATGATGGCCGTTTCTGATCGACGATTCCTTGGCCAGTTCGCCTGGGTGAGCGGCGGTCGCATCTTCGCAGCTGGGTTGCAGGCGATTTCGCTCATTTTAATTGCGCGTCTTGTCGCACCCGCCGAGTTCGGCATGCTATCTAGCATCATTGGTTTAGCAACTGTTCTGCAGACCACAATGGACTTTGGGGTGAGCACTTACATCACGCGAGAGCGGGCGGCCAATCCAAATAGCGGGGGCATAGCGACTGCACTTAGGTTCAACGGAATTACTTCCTTAGCCATGGCAGCTTTCGTCTTAGTGGGGCTTTGTGGCATGGGGGTTCTTGTCTCGCCGACATATTATTTGATGCTCCCCTTGGCGTTATGGATCAGTGGTGAGCGGAACGCCGACGCGCGGCTGGCTGTAGTTTTTGCCGACGGAGACGCGTGGATCAATGTAGTGAACCTGGTCTCTCGGCGTGTCGTTGCGATCGTGATATTCGTTGTACTTGTGCTCGCGGGAGTTGATCCCATTCTTTCCTATGGCATCGGCGTCTCGATCGCAGCTGCGGCCTCCTCGATCTTTGCGAACACGTACGTGAGTCGGCGTGTGAGTGCTGAGTCGGACATCACCTATCGAAAGCTCATCGCTGATAGTCACCATTACTGGGCCAACTCTGTCGCGACACAGTTGCGAAACCTCGACGTAGTAATCGTGGCGATATTCGCAGGGTCAGTTGCGTCGGGCTTCTATGCCAGTGCAAGTCGACTTACCTCTCCGCTCCGGATTTTGCCTACATCGCTTGCAAGCGTGTTAATTCCGGCCGCGACACGAGCGGTTGCGTCGCGACGATCGCTCTGGCCGTTGCTCAAGCCGGCCGGGGTTATGCTCTTGGCAGTCACCGTAATCTATATGTTGCTCGGGATGGCCACTCCGTGGCTCGTCCCGTTGGCGCTCGGGGACGCATATATACCGGCCATTCCTGTCGTCCAAGTGGTTCTCGTGGGGCTACCGTTTGCAGCATCAGTGTCGATAAGCAATGCGTTGCTTCAAGCTATCGGGGCGAAACAGTTTGTTGCGATAGCTGCGGGGATCAGCACGATATTGTGCTTGATCGCGGTGGCCTTTGCCAGCATTTTCTACGGGGCACTCGGGGCAGGTTGGGCTTTGACGGCCACTTTTGCTTTTCAGGCGTTCGTGGTGATCGCTAAATTGGCGCCTTATGTCCGGTGGCGTCAGCAAGGAGGAGAGGCATCATGATTGTCGAGCAGCATGGCGGGCGATCCCGCCGGGTTTACATGAGCATCGCTGCGCAGGCTGACAACCTCGGTGATATTGCGATTCGTCAGGCGGCTATCGATCTGCTGAGCTCGGGTGGCCAGGGCTTCATTATTTACACCGGCTCCATGCCCAGCGACTATGTCGATGCGTTCAAGTTTCCGGCCGATGTTGAGCTTGTGGCGGATGCGCCTTCGTTCATCGTTCGGTATTTAGGCGACATAATGCGCCGCCGAGCGCACCTCGTTTTCGCCCCGGGGCCTCTTGAGCTTCGTGCGGGTGCGAGAGCCGCGATAAAGGCGACTGTCAACTTGTTGAATATTCTTGCTGCGCGTTTTTCGGGTGGGCATGTGATTGCGATTGGAAGAGCTTTGCGGGGTCACGGATCGCCCGCGTTGCAGATTGAGCGCGCCGCGATTGGTTGGTATTCCCTGTTTGTGTCGCGTGATTCGGTTTCGGAAATAGTGATTGGGCGGACGCTGGAACAAGCCCCGGATTTAGCATTCCTGCGCGCTCCCGAGTTCCGGGCTGAATCTCGGGACAAGGTCGCTATTTCTCTTCGAGGGGACCACAGCGTGAATCCATCGCTGATCACGGACGTCGTGAATCGCGCACGCGCAGCGGATCTCACCCCGGTTTTTGTCACGCAGGTTGCGCGTGACGATGCGAATCACCAGAAGCTCGCTAAGCATTTCGGAGCCGATATTGTCAGTTGGGACGGAACGGGGCACGGTGCCCAAATCGCGCGTGTCCAAGACGCATATCGCACTTGCCGATTCGTGGTTTCCGACCGACTGCACGCGCTTATACTTGGCTCGATCGGCGGGGCGAAGCCCATCGCACTGCGACACCCTGATTCGGATAAGCTGTCTTCCACGCTCGCAGATGTGCTCACCGCTCCTTTTGTTGATACGACGGCGGACAGAATGGAAGATGTTTCGTTCGATTCAGCCGAAGACGACCGCCTCGCGTCTGAGCTGTCGCAGGCGCGATCGCGGCTAATAGAAATTGCCGAGCGTCTCGCCAGTCTCTTGCGGTGAGGCTGCTATCGCGCATCTTGCAGGGGTGTTCGCGCATTCGGTTTCATAGTGTTCGAGGGCGTGTGGGGGGTCTGAATCCACCGGCCTCGAGCAATCTCTTCGTGATGTATCTCGTCAGGTTACGGGAACGAAGTGCAGTGTCGCGGCGATGCTGGAGTTGTCGGTTGAACGCCTCGGTCGGGCCGTTCTATGTGTGAGAGCCGGGGAGGGCATATTGGCTTCTGCTGATGGGCGGGGCTCCGATTGTGGGGTGGTGCCTGTGGTGATTGTAGAAGTGCAGCCAGCTGAGGAGTGCTGCGCGTCGTGTGGCTTCTGAGGGATAGAGGTTCACGTATGCCCAGCCGTCGGCGAGGGTGCGGTGGAGGAGCCTGACCCGGTTTCCCGGACGGTTCTTATTTGTTGATCATGCCGCGATTTCGGTCGCGGTGTGAAGGGGTTCGTAGTCGGCGGGGCTGAGATCACCGAGCGATGTGCGCCGTCGGCGGGGATTGTCGAACCCCTCGATCCACTCGAACATCGCCGACGCGAGCTGCGCGCGGGAGTCCCAGAAGGTGCGGTCCAGGAGCTCGCGCTGCATCGTCGACCAGAACGACTCGATGAGCGCGTTGTTGACCGATGATGCGACTCGTCCCATGGATCCGAGGAGCCCGGCTTGGCGGAGTCGGTGGCCGTAGAGCCATGAGGTGTATTGAGCGCCTCGGTCCGCGTGGACCACGGTTCCGGGTTCGGGTCGGCGTCGCCAGCGGGCCATCTCGAGCACGTCGACGACGATCTCCGCGGTGATCCGATCCGAAATCGACCAGCCCACGATCCCCCGCGAGTACGCGTCGATGACGGCGGCGCAGTATGCCCACCCGTCCCTCGCGCGGTGCTGCGTGATGTCGCAGCACCAGAGCCGGTTCGGGGCATCTGCGCGGAACTGCCGCTTCACGAGGTCCTCGTGCGTCGCCGTGTCAGGCTTCCAGCCGCGCCGTTTCCGGCGGTGCAGCTCGACGAGTTCCCTGTGCTCATCGGACGTGACACCGGCCTTGCGGCCGGCGTCGACCGCGTCACGGTTCATCCAGTTCCGCGGGCACGACTCACTGATCCCGAGATCACGCGCGGTCTGGGCAACGGGATTGTCCTGCGTGACGAGGTCGAGGGCTCGACGCCGCAACTCCGGCGGGTGGGCAGAAGGCATCTCACGGACTCCTTCCGAGACGATCATCGCCTCAAAGCTGGTGTCCGGAAAAGCGGGTCAGGTTCCCTTCGCCGAAACAACGCCCTTGCGCATCTCACCGAAGCCTTGGTCTCTGAAGCCAACGATCTGGGGCGGATCGGTCGCGTTACCTGCGCGTGACTATCGCGCCCCCTATGCTGAGCGGAGTCTCATCTGCATCGGGGGGGGTACGGATGCCGGCAGGTCCGGTCAAGAGCGTCCGCGGCGCGTTCTCGGTTCCGTCACTTGACGGCATCCGGTGTGTCGCGGTCCTAATCGTGTTCGTCGGTCACGGCCTCACCGTCCCAGGGTTGTGGCCCGGACACCTCGGCGTGACGATCTTTTTCTTCCTCAGCGGCTACCTCATCACGACGTTGCTGCGACGCGAAGTGGATCGCTCCGGCCGGATCGCGCTCGGGAAGTTCTACCTGCGCCGCGCGCTCCGCATCCTGCCGCCCGCGTACATCACGATCGCTCTGGCCGTGATCATCGGTGCGATCGGGATTCTCCCGTCTACCCAGAACGGCTGGGGAATCGCCGCGGAGTTCCTCAACGTCACGAACTACTACATGATCTGGGTCAACAGCACCGAAGGGCTCCCGCCCGAGACCAGCATGCTATGGTCCCTCGCAGTCGAGGAACACTTCTACCTGATCTTCCCGGCCGTCCTGATCTTGCTGCTGCGCCGTCGGCTAAACTATCGGCAGATCGGCTACATCCTCGTCGGAGCGTGTGTGCTCGCGGTCGGATGGCGCGTGTTCCTCGCGGCCGGCGACCCTACCTTCTACCGCATGTACATAGCGAGCGATACCCGATTCGACGGGCTTCTCGCAGGCGCTGCGATGGCGTTGCTCTGGAATCCGGCGCTAGGGGACCGGGCTCCGTTCAACGTCCCCGACCGGGTGATCCGTTTCTGGCTGTCACCCGTCGCGGTTGTAACGATCATCGCCGCGTCTCTCCTGCCGAACGTGATCCGACTGACGATCGCTGACTCGATCATCTACGTCGCGCTCGTGCCACTGTTCTGGCTCGTGATCGTCCACCCCGAGGGAGCGGTCGGGCGAGTCCTAAACCATCGCGTGGTCGCGCACATCGGCGTCCTGTCCTTCTCGATCTACCTGCTACACCGACTCGTGATCGCGCTCGTCGAGCTATTCCTCGACGTCGCACCGGTGGTGGATGGCATCTCGCTCCTGGTCACGCTTGCGACGGCACAGTTGATGTACGTCGCGATCGAGAAGCCGCTCGGTCGAGTACGGAGGAACCTCGAGGCAAGATTCCCCCGCACGCCAGCCCGCGCCTAGCGAATGCGAGCGTTAGCGGCGCGGGGTAGCTGGCGGGCGCTAACATCGGGGCTCATGACAACGACGCCCATCGAGCGCCTCTCGTCCTGGTTAGCCCGCCGTCGCGAGGCTCGACGGGGCATCCCCGACTCGATGCCGCACCAGTGCATGTACGGCCAGCACGGGTATCTTCCAGGTGGCGAACGGTGCGGCGTTATCGTCCCGGCATTCTCGGGAGCTCGATACTTCGGTGAGGTCTATTGCACAATCGAGCACGCCGAGAGCGCCCAGGGCGACCGAGCAATCTAGACCGGGATCGGCAGCGCGAAGAGTTCCTTTCCCGGTCCCACCCAGTAGAGCGCCGTGAGTTCCCCGCCCACGATTCCGGGCAAAGGGCCAGGCGGGTCCGGTGGCCCTTTGACCTCGTTGACGTAGCTAAGAAACGCGGTCATGGCGTCGACCTGAAGGTATGAGCCGTTCGTGGTTGAGTGTGAGCCTCCTGCGCGCACGTCCACGCCTAGGTACTCGACCGACGCCCCGTATTCATCGACCCACGCCTGGGCGTGATTCGCGGGGGCGGGGACAGTGGTGTCCGCGGTGCCATACATCTGAAGCACGTTCTTGCCGGCCCACACCCCGGACGCAAACGGCATCGGGTCGAATCCGACACTGTTCACTGCGAACGATGCGTCGTCGGATGCGGCGTACGCGGCCTGCATCTGCGCTTTGTCGGTCGCATCTCCGGTCGCGTACCGGTATGCGAGGTCGGTGGTCCTAGAGTTGATGATGAGCCCGACCACATCGCTGGCGAACTCGCTTTGCGTCGCGAGCCAGTACGCGACAAGCCCGCCCATCGAGCGCCCCAAGACAACGATGTCACCTATGTCGATGATGCGGCGCGCCGATGCCACCGCATCCTCGTAGGATGCCCTTGCTGCGGGGCCACCCCATGATGTGGTGCCGCCGCCGTCTGCTTCGATGTACGCCCACCCGTTGTCGATGAGCCAGCCCCGCAGGCCCGACCATGCGCCGAGCGTGGAGAACTGTGTGCGGGTCCCTCCCGCCCCGTGCGTGTACAGAACGGTCGGGATGTTCGCATCGCCGGCGTGCGCGTTCGCGACTCCGACGACATACCGGTCCGTGGCCGATTCGTAGCCGTTGTACGTATAGGCCGTTCCTGATCCCGTGGTTGCGTTGACCACTGCGCCCCCTTAGAGGGTGAGGCCGGAGCGCGCGAGAAAGAACGCCGCCAGCTCGTCGATTGTTTCGCTTTCGGGTACGCCGGTCATGACGATCAGATCGCCGTAAACCGAACGGGATGGGCCTGCACCGCCCGTCGATGCGGACAGGAACAGTTGAGTGATGTCACCGCTGCCGCCGTCGTCGGCAATGACCGTCGAGCCGCCCATTCGCAGGTAGGACGAGGCGCCATCGAGGACGAGCATGAACGCGTGGGCGTCCTCGTCCGTCGTGCCGCCCGTGACCGCGGTCGCCCCCCACGCCGGAACCCGTACGCGTTCACGCTGGACTTGTAGAACGCGAGAGGTGACGGCGAACCTGACTGTCCATCGACGATGTGTCGGGTGGCAGCGGTGGAGGAGAGCGACGCGAACGTGCCGACAGTCGTCACAGGGCCGGTGAGCGCGGCAAATGCATCGGTCGAGCCGTAGGCTGCGCCGCTGAAGCAGACGCCGGGAGTGCCGTTGAGGCCGTCCGCATCGAGCGTGACCGTGCCCGTGAGGTTCCCCGCATGCAGCGCGTTAGTCGACTGGTCGAGGAACGAAGTCACAGTCGCGCCGTCAGCAAGGCCAAGGTCCGAAGCGGAATACCAGGCGACGAGGTTCGGCAAATCGAGCGGGGTCCAAGGCTCCTCCGGTGTCTCGGTCCCGCCCTCAACAAAGTCGAAGTCCTGACCGGAGGGTCGATTCACCGGGGCAACCGTGCCGATCCAGATGACCGTCGAGAACTCCTCAGGGCGTGCGACGCTCGCGTCCGATCCGTGCTACACGATCTTGGTCGAGGTGCCGTCAAACCCCTCAAGTGCCGAGTCGATCTCCGCACCAATCGTGCGGATTACGTCAGCCTGATTGACCCAGATGCGCTCGACCCAAGTATGGATTCGGGAGACGGGGGCACGTTACCGACGCGGGCCACCAGGCGGTCGCTGATCGCGTCATTCAGCAAATCGGATAGCTGAGCGCAAGTTTCGACCCGTCGGCCAACGCGCCTGGTCGCACCGCGCGCTCTGCCTGCGGAGGCGCGCCATCTGTCCGATTATCCGGTTCGCGATCGCGCGGTGCGCCGAGAAGGTCGGGTGCGGGCCGTCCGAAATGGTGAAAATGGCGCCGCTGCCATCACCCGTGGATGCCGTGGTCGTTCCCGTCCCAGTCAGAAATTACCGCATTGGAGCGAATGGCACCCTCGCGCCGTCCGCCGCCGAGCCACGGCATCATGGTTCGCCTCGCAACCCGATGCATATCGCCCCCGCGACGGCTGAAGGAGCGCTGAGGAACGAAGCGACTTCTGCCCGATGCCTGCCGCGGAGGCTCCGTCGTTGATCGGCCCGTTGACAGCTAGCACGTCGGGGGACATCGGGAGCACGGTGGACAGGCGATCGCCAATCGGAGCGGTTTCGTTCGTCTGTTCCGTCCACGCAACCAGGGGGAATCGAGGACTGATACGGTCAGTGGCTGTGTCGTCAACTAATCAGCGAATCGCCTGGCCGGATGCTGCGCGCGGTCTCGCGATCATCCTCGTTGTGCTACACCACGGCATCATTTACGCGGCAGTCGAAGGTCTGGTTGCTCCGTTCTGGGTCGCCATGACCGAGTTCCTTCGCACTATGCTGATGCCGCTGTTCTTCATGGCAGCAGGGCTTTTTGCCGTTAAGTGGGTGACTGGACCATGGCGATCGCTGTTTCGCTCAAAGGTCTTGCTCTTCGCGTGGGTCTTCGTGCTGTGGGTTGTGATGCGTTGGATCGTCCTCAACCTCATCGCTGGTGCGGACAGCGAGACTGGAATTCTGCAGCTCCCCCTGCACATGGTGTGGCCGATCGGCGGCTGGTTTATCTTTGTGCTGGCCATCTTCTTTGTCGTCGCGCGGCTTATGAAAAATGTTCCGCTGATCGCGCAACTTCTCGGCGCTGGGGCAGTTTCGGCGGTGTGGTTCAGCATCGACGCAGGCAACATCGTCGGCAATAACGCATGGGATGGAATCCCGCTGTTCTACTTCTTCTTCGTAGTTGGCTGCTACGGACGCAGCTCGATCCTCCACCTCGTTGACACGCTCAGGGTGTGCCAGGGCGCCGCAGTCCTCGCATTGTGGGCAACCGCGTACTTCTTGCTCAAGAGCTTTGGCCTAGTCGGCGCACCGGGACTCTCTTTCGTACTGCGTTGCCTTGGGTTGATGGCAGGTGTCGTCATCGCGAAGGCGCTGGCGGACGTCGTGGTGCTACGCCATCTCGGCCAGAGGACGCTGCCGATCTACATGTCTCACTCGCTATGGTTCGCCCTGGTGGTGTGGATCTCGACACTCCTAGTACACCCCTCGCCTACCGCCGGGTGGCTAGTGCCGCTCGCAGTCGGCATTCTCGGACTCGCTGCTGGCTACGCCAGCGGGTGGCTCGCGCCCCGACTCCGTCTGCAGTGGCTGTTCGCGACACCCTCGTGGGTGCGCAGGGTCTTCGATCGGGCATGGCCGCAGCGGACCCGATCGGGGGGCATTTCATGAACGAAACGGTCAAGAGCGTTCCGGCGCCGATGCTAACCACGTTCGCTGCGCTTGCTCTCTGCGGCGTCGCTCCGCTCCTGCTGTGGAGCATGGGTCCGTCAAACCAGCAAAGCAACCCGCTCGTGGCGATCACCGCGATCATCATCGTTTCAGGCGCGAAGTTCTCGCTTGTGCTCGGATACCGCGACCGCCGTCTCAACGAAATGGTCGTCTGGCTGTTCGTGTATCTCTTTCTCGGAGTTGCGCCCTTTGTGCAGGTCATGACTGGCTACCCAGCAACGACCCCGGGCATGGACTCCGGGTTCGCGTTGCGAGCAGCGACCATCATCCTGATCGGGTGCCTCGCACTGATCATCGGGCTTGGCCTGGGCGACCCCCGAGTTGAGGCTACGAGTCACGCGCCCCACTCACGCCCGGTGCATCGGCGGAACACCTATGTGCTCACGGTTATCACGCTGCTCCTTGCGGCCTACTACGCTTCGCAGGTCGGATTCTCGACGCTATTCGCGGCACGGTCGGATCTGAGCTCGGCGCAGTCTGATTCGCTTGGTGGTCCCTTCGGAGCGCTCATCGTGGCTGGAGCGAAGATGGGCCTCCTAGTCGCCTTCGTTGCCCTCGCAATCCTCTGGCGTCAGTGCGCGCGTGCGGGACAGCCTCGCCCAATCCTCATGACCAGCATCGTGCTGTTGGTGCTGATTGCGTTAGTGAACCCGGTCGGAAACGCACGGTACATCTTCGGCACCGTGGCGCTCGCAGTACTCGGCGTCCTCGGCTTGTATGCCACGGTGAGGCGATTCCGGGCGGTGGCCATCGGCGCATTGGCGGGGATGGTAGTCGTCTTCCCAATTCTCGATACGTTCCGACGAACGTTGGACGCGACCGTCGAGCTGCAGTCGCCATTGGAGTCGTTGACAACTGCTGACTTCGATGCGTTCGCGCAGCTGATGAACACGATCAAGTACGTTGAATCGCAGGGAATCACCTGGGGGAATCAGCTTCTCGGTGTTGTATTGTTCTGGGTTCCACGTGACATGTGGTCGGCCAAGCCCCTCGACACTGGCACGCTCCTGGCTGAGTACCAGGGTTATCAGTTCCGCAATCTCTCCGCACCGCTGTGGGCAGAGTTCTACATAAATCTAGGGTGGGTGGGGCTCATCCTGGGGATGGTTGCGTTTGGCTACGTGATTCGCGTTCTTGATCGCCGATCGGAAGCCATGCTGTCGCTGTACGGGACACCGGGCGTGGCTGCGGCGATCATCCCCTTTTATCTACTGATCGTGCTGCGCGGGTCGCTTCTCCAGGCAATGACGAACCTGCTAATCATTCTGGTTGCGTCTTGGTTTGTCACTCGACCGGCAATGGTGCGGGCGTCGACATCAATACGACGCCCGCGCGGCGCGTACGACCTGACCCGGTAGATGTAGGGGGCGCTGTGGCTCCGGCTGTGTGAATCGCCCTGGGTTTCGTTCCGTTCTTCAAGCAAGGAACCGATGAATCAGAAGTACTCGCCCGAGATGCGGGAGAAGGCGTTGTGAATCGCCCCGGCGTGTCCGGAGACTGGATTCCTTGGAAGGATCAGCCTCGTGGCACGACCTAGCAAATACCCCGCCGAGCTGCGTGAACGCGCGGTCAGGATGGTCGCGGAGGTTCGCGAGGATCATTCGAGCGAGCTCGCCGCGATCCGGCATGTCGCCGGCCTGCTCGGTATCGGCTCCCCGGAAACGCTGCGCACCTGGATCGGGCGGCGCGAGATCGACGCGGGCGAGCGCCCCGGTGTGACGACCGAGCAGGCAGAGGAGAACAAGCTCCTCAAGCGCGAGAACGCCGAACTGCGGCGGGCGAACGAGATGGCGGATTCAACCGGTCAGCGCAATGAGTGCTGTGAGATGAAGCACACGCTGATCTCGGGAGGCATTCGTTGCAGGGCAAGCATGGTCATCTCAGTCGTGAGCAGAAGCAGCTCGCGCTCCGTCTCCACTCGAAGGGGTGGCGGCTCATCGATATCGCCCGCGAGATCGGGTGCACGGCCCCGATGGTCGGCCGCATGGCGCGGGAAGGGCGTCACCTCGACGGGAAGCCGTTCGGCTGGGAGCCGCGCGAGGGGCATCTGACGATCCGCGACCGTGAGGAGATCCTGGTTGGTCTCGCGCGCGGTGACACGTTGACCGCGCTCGCGCTCGCCCTGGGACGGGCGGTGTCGACGGTCAGCCGCGAGGTCAAGCGCGGCGGCGGGCGGGAGGGGTACTCGGAGTGGCGGGCGCATGAGGACGCGCGAGAGCAGGCCCGCCGCCCGAAGCCGTTCAAGCTTGACGGTGGACGGCTGCTCGAGGTTGTCGCGACGCAGCTGGAACAACTGTGGTCTCCGCAGGAGATCGCCGCCCGCCTACGGTTGGAGCATCCCGACGACCCGGAGATGCACGTGAGCCACGAGACGATCTACCAGGCCCTGTTCGTGCAGGGACGCGGGCAGTTGCGCCGCGAGCTCGCGCGCTGCCTGCGGTCGGGACGTGCGGCACGGAAGTCGCGGACCGCGACGGACCGGCGAGGCCGGCTGCCAGGAATGGTGATGATCAGCGAGCGCCCCGCGGAGGTCGAAGACCGCGCCGTGCCGGGGCATTGGGAAGGCGACTTGATCCTCGGTGAGAACAGTCGCCGCGCCGTGGGAACCCTCGTTGAACGCAGCACCCGCCTCACACTTCTGCTGCACCTGCCCGACGGGAAGAGCGCCGACAAAGTGGAGGCCGCAATGCGCGAGGCGATCACCGCGTTGCCGGCGTCGCTGGCGCGGACGATCACCTGGGATCAGGGCGCCGAGATGGCCAAGCATTCCGAGTTCACGACAGCGACCGGCATCCCGATCTACTTCTGCGACCCGCACTCCCCGTGGCAGCGCGGAAGCAACGAGAACACCAACGGACTGCTACGCCAGTACCTGCCGAAGAGCACCGATCTGAGCATCGTCACCCGCGCTGAGCTGACCGCGATCCAGGACTCGCTCAACGGACGACCACGTAAAACGCTCGGCTATCTGACACCATCGGAGAAGTTCACAGAACTCGTTGCGACCACCGGTTGAATCCGCCGTTCGCGTCGACGAACGCGACTACTTCCGGTAGTGGCGGTCGAGCTCCGCCCCGAAGAAAGACGCGGCCCGCTTGAGCACCTCGTTGGCCCGACGCAGCTCGCGGACCTCCTGCTCAAGCTCTCGCACCCGAGCCGACTCGCCGCTACTCACGCCTGGGGCGACGCCGTCGTCGATGTCCGCCTGCTTCACCCAGGTCCGCACCGACTCGACCCCATAGCCGAGCTGCGTCGCGACCCGCTGCACCGTCCCTTGCGTGACCCCGAGCTCGGCACGCAACGTCCTCACCATCCGCACCGCTGCGGCCTTCTCCTCGCTCGAGTAGCGACGCGTCGTCGGCTTCCCTGATGTCTGCTCTTTCGGCATAACTCCATCCTCGTTTCCAAGGTCAGAAGTCTCCAACAAAACCAGGGCGCTTCAGACCGACGCGATCACCGCAGGGGTTCCCGCCGCGCTCGTCGAGATCCGCAAGCTCGGCCGCACCATGAATCAGCGCGCCGCCAACATCCTCGCGTTCTTCGACCGACCCGGCACCAGCAACGGCCCAACCGAGGCGATCAACGGGCGGCTCGAGCACCTCCGAGGCTCCGCCCTCGGCTTCCGCAACCTCACCAACTATGTCGCGAGGTCGTTATGGGCCGACCCCGTTTCGTAGGTCCGGTGGTTCTGAGACTCGTCCTGTCGCCCGGAGTCGCGGGCAGGGAGACTGGTCAGATCATGACGAACAGCAGGAAGCGTCACACCCCGGAG